>NZ_JBXARG010000014.1:0-141536 GCF_058808015.1 Undibacterium sp. GW821-FHT11H02
TTTCTGTTCTCCTTTGGCACATAAGTTTGCCTCAAGATCTCTAGTTATGCATGGCTTGATTTTACGGGAGGGTTACACACAGGCGACTCGACTATCAAATTTATTCAAAGATGAAAATTGATGCCGGCGGTGCATTTGTTAGAGTCGACCGACTTATCCATCCAGTTAGTCGCAGAGCGTGTTGGTTATCAGAATGGGACCATGCTGCGGCATTTGGTTGAGCGGGAGTTGGGGGGCCTAGGGGAATTCGGTAGTTTATAGAGTTTATAGAGTTTATGCGTTGGGTTTTGCATCTAGATTGAGAGTGCTCTAAAAGGGGTTGCATCGATAAAAATTAATTGATGCTGACCCCTTTCGTTCGTTGGGGTGATTGGAAGCTACATATGTGTCAACTCCAAAAAATAATTGAGACTGACCCTATCGTTATGAAAGCTTATCATTGCTCTTTCGTTAGTGCTCCGTTATAAGCACACAATCACCATTCGTTAGAGAAACTTCGATGTTTTTATATTTCATTTTTTCGATCCTCCCATCTTTAAATCTAACCACAACTTTGTCGTTCCTGCCTATTTTTTCTTGACTTCTCACGAGGGGTTTTTGAGAAATTACAGCTTTAGTCGTATTTTTCAATAAATGAATAATTGAGGCTCGCATCACTATTGGAAAATTTTCAGGAAAATGTAGCAATTGCATGTTTGAAATGGTTTTTATGACATCCAAAACTGACATTGCATATTTCACGCTAGCCGCATCATGGTTAGCTAGTAATAATACATGAGCACGTATGTATCTGATTACAATATTCCCTATCCTTGCAATCTCAATATCTTTAATGTTGTCGGGTGCTTTATCCCAGAAGGACAGAATTTCGTTTGCACGATTAAAATCACACCTCTCTAAATAAATATAGACTAGCGAATAAATTGCACTGTAGTCAAATTCATCTTTTTCGAAAGTATCGGTCTCCAATAAGTCTAAATAAGCTTGTTCATAGAGGGCCCAATGACTAATATCGACTACGATACCAAGGGCCAACAATTTTCTTCTAATATTTGATTCGATAATTTCTGCATTTAAGTTCAACAATTTTTTGAGAAACAACATAGCCAATTCGGCCCTACCCGAGTCAATTATTTTAACAAATAAGTAATCCGTAATTTCTCGAATATCAGTACTATGTTCTGATAAATTCGTCAATATATGTTCAAATATTGAATCTGCTTTAGCAAGCTGATTTTGGTCTGCAAGATTAATTAAAATTGAATTTATTACGATGGGTGTCAATGCCCAATTATCGGCAGTGTGGCTTTGCTTTTGGATTAATAACTTATGTTCCAGAATGCATTCGCATGCCGAAAATATAAGTTCTAGCCGTTCGTTTTTGTCTTCGACTAAATCCGCCATAAACATTAAAAGGCTCGGCATCTCCGGCGCGTTATTTTGGTCGATGGCGACATTAAGTTCTTTTTTCGCATTCTCAATATCGTTCAACGATACCAAAATATTTATCAAGTTAGATCTCGCCCTGGACAGAAGTGGCAACCAATTAATATCATCATTTTCTTGTGCGATAAATTTTTGTGAAGCTTCAATAATCTCTCTAAACATCCCCTGCACTTTTTCACTATTGATAGGGCCAATTTCAAACAATACTGCCGCAAGCATTGACATACAATCATAGTATTGATACGGCGACTCACTCTGTTCAATTCCCTCAAGTGCCTCATTAAAAGCCTTCGCCGATGCTTCGAATTGTTTTATTCGATAATAGGATAAGGCCAATATTCTTTTGCTAAAAAAATAGAAGTCTGCATATCTTTTCTTCAACGGTTGCAATGAAAGGTAATGAATGGCATCGACATATTTTTCTAAGTAGTATGAACTCACACCAACATAGTAATACGGCATATCCTTCAAAACGTTCTCTGTCGTCTGTGAAATATATTCAAGATTTGCTTTAATAGACTCGGAATAATTTCCTTCGTCAAAATACTTTTGTGCCAATTGGACAACCGAGAATTTCTGGCGATCTACTTGACGAATCCAATCATCAGACAGAGCAAGTTCAATAATTCTATTTTTTATAAATACCTTCCGTGTATTTATATCTAATCGACTTATTCCCGACAGATATAGACGATTTCTTAGTGGATCTGAGATTGTTTCAGAATAACCATGATAAATTGACGTTATGGCAGTACGGATGTCTTTGTCATCTTCAACAAGTGTCCTTATGTGATCAATCGGAGGGAGATCAAAGCTTGTTAAATAAAGTTTTTTAATTATTGTTTCAACATCGGAACGTTTAATCTGTGAGTGTGCCAAGA
The DNA here is from genome assembly GCF_058808015.1 of Undibacterium sp. GW821-FHT11H02. Taxonomy (NCBI): domain Bacteria; kingdom Pseudomonadati; phylum Pseudomonadota; class Betaproteobacteria; order Burkholderiales; family Oxalobacteraceae; genus Undibacterium; species Undibacterium sp. GW821-FHT11H02. The sequence continues at coordinate 2,328 of NZ_JBXARG010000014.1, forward strand.
TGTGATCTTCAACCGCGGAGCAGACGTCCCAAGTGATACGCGGGTTGCCATTGGTCCATTCATAAATACATTCAGTTATATCTTCGGTGAAATTAAGCTTAGATCGAATGATAAATTCTTCAAATTCTATGTATGAAAAATCCTCAAGATAAATTTTTTCACCAATATTAAATGGAGATATTTCTCTATTTTTTATGATTTCCGTCGGTTCCGCAACTCCTGACAAAACATATGTAATCCGAGAGAATTCGACGAAGTTTGCTCGACCAGAAAAGTAAATACTTCGAATTAACGAAAATATTTGATCCGAATATGTGGTCTTCGTAAGTGAATCTATTTCGTCTAAAAATATCACAAGTTTTCCCGTGATCGCACGTAAGATCAAAAGCAATTCGACTTCATGTTCTTTATGGGGTAACAATGTGCTTAAAATTCTTTGTTCATGAATTCTTTTTCCAATTTCAAATAACTTTGATTCGGAAGAATCAAGAATGACATCAATGACATTTCTAAAAAAACTCTGAAGATCAGGATAGTCATTGGAAACATCGAGATACGTAAAAATATCTTGTTCTGTCGAAAACTCTCTGCGTGCATTTAAAAGTAAATTGGTTTTGCCCATTTGCCGGGCAACTAAGACGTAACCTGGCCTGCCCATATCCTCTATAATCTGTTTTAGTTGTCTATCAGCTGCTCTCCTAACATAGAGGCTATCAGGAATAATCGTTTGCGCACGTAAGCGTTTAGTATTCATTTTCACTACCAATCAAATTGACGAATTGTTTTTTGTAGAATTAAAATATCCGCAGTGGCATACGGCAAATCATTTGACTTATGTCTTAAAAATGCTTTAAGAAATCTCGGAGCACCTTTGCATTCCAAAAGTAAAGTTCCCAAAAAATCTGTTTGAATTGCAAGCAAAGGGAGTCTATCAATAATTAGAAAATACAATTTTTCTAATTCACTTTCAGCCCAAATTGGAATCGAACGTATAGCCATATATTCCTTGAACTTACTGCTAGCAATAAAGCTAGGGTCTTCAATTGATGAAATAATAAATTTGGTACCTGCCTCTGAGTTTTGTTTGACCGAATTCATTAGATCCAGAACAAATTGGTAGAAGTTTTGTACTTCATTATCTCGCTTCTCGTTTATCGGCACCTCATCCAAGTAAAGCACAATCGAAGATTGTTTTGCATAATTAGCTAGCAGATTGGATAGCGCAGATAGAGTTGTTGGTGTATTTGTACACCCCCCGATTTCCATTTGAACGCACGTCTCTGCGATCTCTTTTAAACACGACTTGGGAGAAAAGTCGTCAACCAATTGTGAGAATGAAAGTTGTATAGGTTTCTTGCCGTTCAACTCTAAATAATGCTTTATTAGAGATGTTTTTCCAGTTCCGCTTGGACCTGTAAGCCACAAGCTAGACGAATTCAATACTTGTGAAATTTCTGAATCTATATTTCGTTCAAAATAATACTCTCTGCACGATGAGTCATAAACATCGAAAAGTACCTTATTTGCCTGATGCTGCAAAGAATTGACCTCGGATAATCGAGAATTGACTTGGATAGAATCGATAACAGGAGTGTTCACCTGAATAATTTTAGAGAATTTATGGTCAAAAAAATTCACCAATAATCGATGCGTTGCGTGTTCTTGATCGGAAGGTTTGGCAATATTTGAATGATTTGTTTTTGCAATTAGTTGTGGATTACCAAAGTATCGGCCAGCTGATTCTCTGGTAACAATTGGCGCCAAAAATCGACAATATTTGGTGTGCAAATACCCTTGAGTTTCAATAGCCTCAATACCGACTATCTTAAAATTCTGTTCATCGTCGAGAAAAGATTTGAAACGATTGTCTAAATCTCGAAGTAATTCGCTATTTTTTTTTAGTTGTTTTCCAGCTCTATTTTTAATAAATTCTGAAACTCCTTCAAGTATGTTTGCATATTCGGACCCCAAAGACGGAGAAGCAATAAGCACAAGTCCAATCGATTTGTTAGCTAGGCTATTTCTTTTATTGTCAAGTAGGTATCTCGTAATAATGCCGCCAAGACTGTGGCAAACAAAGATAATATTTGCAAAATTTAATGGTGTTCTTCGGCCGCCAGACTGCTTGGTCGAAAGCAATAAATACAATTCGTTTGAACAATCTAGTACGCCGTAGTCATCTGAATCCACCCCTGTGAAATAACCACCAAGGAAAATAGAAACATTCGGAATTCGATCATCCCTTTTTACTATATCGGGCCAATAAGTTCCACTACAATTAGTCCAGCAACTTTGCGAGTCAGAATTGAATCCATGTACAAAGACCACTGCAACATCAGATTCATCCGAGTAGGAATACCAACCTGCATTCTGAAATGCACCGTTATTTTCGGTTGTTTCTTGGTCATCAGATCTTTGCAATAATGTTGCTATATTTTGTATTTGCATGAAAAGTATTAAGTAAATTTATAATCAAAGGGGTCAGCATCGCATTCTTAAACCTGGGGTCAGTTCTAACAATTAAACATTTCCCTTTCAGTTCCGAAATTCATAACCCAACAAAAAAGCCCAACAAAATGCTGGGCTTTTTCAGATTCAAACAAACATCAAACGTCAATATTCCCAGCCCGCAAAGCATTAGACTCAATAAACGCACGACGCGGTTCAACATCGTCGCCCATCAAAGTCGTAAAGATCTGATCCGCAGCAATCGCGTCTTCGATCTGCACTTTGAGCAAACGGCGTACTTTTGGGTCCATCGTGGTTTCCCACAATTGGTCTGGGTTCATCTCGCCCAATCCTTTGTAGCGCTGTTTGGAGACGCCGCGTTCGGCTTCTTCGCGTAGCCAGAGCATGGCGTGGTGGAAGTCTTGTACTGCGATTTCTTTCATGCGCTCGCCTTCGCCACGGCGGATGAAAGCGCCTTCGCCTAACAAGCCTTTGAAGGTTTGTGCGGCGTTTTCTAATACTTTGTAATCGCTGCTTTCGACAAAGTCGGCGTCGATGCTGCTGACTTTGACGTTGCCGTGGTACATGCGCTCTATGCGCAGGCTGAGCATGCCTGAGAGTTCGTCACTGCGAACGACGGCTTTGACGGCTGGATCGTTCATGGTTTTGGTCAACTCTTGCGCGGACAATTCAGCGTTTTCTGGCGTGTCCATTTTCAGTGCGACACCGGTCATGATCGCGGTCAATGCAGCGCGGTCGATGACGCGTGTTAAGCGTGTCATGATGGCGTTGGCAAGGTTGAATTGACGTACTAATTCGCCGAGTGCTTCGCCGACGATAGGCTCTGCGCCTGTGCTTGGTGTGAGCGATGCGCCGTTCAATGCAACGGTAGTCATGTAGACCGCTTCCTCGGCGTCATCTTTCAGATAGCGTTCGTCGCGACCTGCTTTAACTTTGTATAAAGGTGGTTGTGCGATGTAGATGTGGCCGCGTTCTACCAATTGTGGCATTTGGCGATAGAACAGGGTCAATAACAGCGTACGAATATGAGCACCGTCGACGTCCGCATCGGTCATGATGATGATGCGGTGGTAGCGCAATTTGTCGGCGTTGAATTCATCTGGGCCGATGCTGGTGCCGAGTGTGGCGATCAGTGTCGTGATCTGCTCGGAGGACAACATTTTTTCAAAGCGGGCTTTTTCTACGTTCAAGACTTTACCGCGCAGTGGCAAGATCGCTTGGAATTTACGATCACGACCTTGTTTCGCAGATCCACCCGCAGAGTCACCCTCGACGATGTAGAGTTCGCACAGCGCTGGGTCTTTTTCTTGGCAGTCGGCGAGTTTAGACGACAATCCTAAACCGTCCATGACGCCTTTACGACGTGTGAGTTCGCGCGCTTTGCGGGCAGCTTCACGAGCGCGCGAGGCTTCCACGATCTTGCCGCAAATGATTTTGGCGTCGTTTGGACGTTCTGCTAAATAGTCGGTCAAAGTCTTAGTGACGATTTCTTCCACCGGGCCGCGCACTTCGCTGGAAACCAGTTTGTCTTTGGTTTGTGAACTGAATTTTGGTTCTGGCACTTTGACGGACAGTACGCAAGTCAAACCTTCGCGCATATCGTCGCCAGTGACTTCCACTTTTGCCTTCTTGGCGTATTCGTGTTCGTCGATGTATTTGTTGATGACGCGTGTCATCGCTGCGCGCAAACCGGTCAGATGTGTGCCACCGTCGCGTTGCGGAATATTATTGGTGAAGCACAGCACTTGTTCGTTGTAGGCGTCGTTCCATTGCATGGAAACGTCGACCGTGATGTTGGTGCCTTGGTCAGACATCTTTTCGCCAGTGGCTTGGAAAATCGTTGGATGCAAGACCGATTTGTTTTTGTTGATGTATTCAACGAAACCGCGGGTACCACCTTCAAACGCGAACAATTCTTCTTTACCTGTGCGGTGATCGTTCAACTTGATGCGTACGCCGTTATTCAGGAAGGAGAGTTCGCGGATACGTTTCGCTAAGATTTCGTAGTGGAATTCGACGTGCGTGAAAATTTCTTCGTCAGCCCAGAAATGCACTTCGGTACCGCGTTTTTCTGTATCGCCGATCACTTTAATCGGGGAACAGAGTACGCCATCGATCATTTCTGTTTCGCGATTTTGCGGAACACCACGTACAAATTCCATCGCGTATTTTTTACCATCGCGACGAATGGTCAGTTTCAATAATTTGGATAAGCCATTGACGCAAGACACACCCACACCGTGCAAACCACCAGAAACTTTGTAGGAGTTTTGATCGAACTTACCACCTGCGTGCAATTCGGTCATGACGATCTCAGCTGCGCTACGCTTAGGTTCGTGTTTGTCGTCCCACTTGATGCCAGTCGGAATACCGCGACCGTTATCGGTAATGGAAATCGAGTTATCGGTGTGAATCGTGACATTAATTTCTGTACAGTGACCAGCTAAGGATTCGTCGATGGAGTTATCCAAGACTTCGAATACCAAATGGTGCAAACCTGTGCCATCAGAGGTGTCACCGATGTACATGCCGGGACGCTTACGTACGGCTTCGAGACCTTCAAGAATTTGAATGGACGATGCGCCATAGCCAGCGGATGTGGCGGACTCAGTTGCTGGTACGTTTGCTGGCGTTGCTGTGTTGTCTTGGGTATTCTCGGACATGGCTACCTTCTGAAATTAACGAGCAGTTTTTGGCTGCGATTTTTTTGAAACACTGCTTAAGCAGTCCTTCATTCGTGCATTGTTTGCTTCTTTTGTAGGGCGGGTGTAACCCGCGCTGCTCAGATGTTCAATCGTCTGGCGGCGCGGGTTGCACCCGCCCTACATTTATTTTTTATACTCCCTCTCCCGCAAGCGGGAGAGGGTTGGGGTGAGGGTGGTTAAGTATTCGAATCACCTGAATATGCGATGAAATACATACCTAGGCATTTCAGAAATTCATGGCTTGCTGAACGTCCCTCATCCCCGACCCTTCTCCCGCTCGCGGGAGAAGGGGGTAGGACATCAAATCCGCATCGGCATGACTACGTATTTGAAATCACCATTCTCAGGAATCGTGATCAAGGCTGATGAATTGGAATCACCTAAAGCAACATTAATTTGATCGACTTTGAGGTTGTTCAATACATCTAATAAATACGTGACGTTGAAACCGATATCGACGCTATCTCCGCCGTAATCGATTTCGATTTCTTCAACGGCTTCTTCTTGATCTGCATTCGTGGACAAGACGCGCATTAAACCTGGTTCGATTACACAACGTACGCCTTTGAATTTGTCGGAGGTCATAATCGCGACGCGTTGCAAAGAGCGTAGGAGTTTTTCACGGCTTAAGGTGAAATTGTTTTTGTAACCTTTGGGAATCACGCGGTTGAAGTCAGGGAATTTGCCTTCGACCAATTTGGAAATCAATTCGATATCAGCAAACGTCAATTTGACTTGGTTGTTGGCGATGTCGAGTTGGACTGGTTCGTCTTTGTCTTCCAACAAGCGTTGTAATTCCAAAATGGTTTTGCGTGGAATAATGACTTCTTGACGTGCGAATTCTTGTTCTACTTCGACTTGTGCATACGCCAAACGGTGACCGTCAGTCGCAACCGCAATCACGTTTTTACCATCGACGACTAATAACAAGCCGTTTAAGTAATAACGAATATCTTGCTGCGCCATGGAGAAATGCACCATGTTGAACAAATGCTTTAAAGCTTTTTGCGGCAGACTCACGCTGGCGTTGAAATGCTCAGCTTGGGCGACCGTTGGGAATTCTTCCGCTGCTAAAGTCTGCAAAGAGAAGCGTGACTTGCCTGACTGCACTGTCATCTTTTTATTGTCGAGTTTCAGCGTGACGTCATTGTCATCTGGCAGCGCGCGCAAGATGTCGAGTAACTTACGTGCTGCGACCGTGGTTGCGGTGACTTCGCCTCCAGAACCAATTTCCGCGTGCGTCGTGATCTGCACTTCGATATCAGTCGATAAGAAGGACACTTTTTCGCCGTCTTTGCGGATGAGGATATTGGCCAAAATCGGCAATGTGTGCCGACGCTCGACAATACCACTCACGATTTGCAGGGGCCGTAATAGGGTATCCCTGTGAGTTTTTACCAATTGCATTTTTATATCCTCACTAATGAATTCAATGTTAAAGGATGCTGCATCTATCGCAACTCATTACTTCTTTGCATTGGGAGGACTTGCGAAAAACTGCCCATTATTAGTGTGGCCAATTTTACGTAAATCCTACGCCGGGTTTTGCTGCTAATTACTACTTACTTCTGTCTTTACTCCCTTCTCCCGCGAGCGGGAGAAGGGTTGGGGATGAGGGCGTTTCAGAATCTAGTAAAGATATCGTCTAGCTTAAAAAAATCGATCTTTAAAGTTCACAATACCAAAACACTTTTTCGTTGCTGAACCACCCTCACCCTAGCCCTCTCCCGCTTGCGGGAGAGGGGATATTCAAGCCTCAAACTACCCCTTCAAAGTCTGCTCCAACACATGAATCTCATGGTTGCACTCAGGACTCTTAGCACGATCCGCCGTGATCTTGCGTACTGCATGCAAAACCGTGGTGTGATCGCGTCCGCCGAAGAGTTCGCCAATTTCCGGCAAACTTTTTTGCGTCAATTCTTTGGCTAAATACATCGCAATCTGACGTGGTCTGGCGATATTCGCTGGCCTACGTTTGGAATACATATCAGCGACTTTGATATTAAAAAAGTCGGCGACTGTCTTCTGAATATTTTCTACTGAGATCTGACGGTTCTGTACTGATAACAAATCCTTTAACGCTTCTTTGACAACATCAATCGTGATGTCTTTGCCGTGGAAACGTGAGTACGCCAAGATCTTACGCAAAGCACCTTCGAGTTCACGGACGTTCGAGCGCAAATGTTTGGCAACAAAGAAGGCCACGTCATCTGAGAAGTTGACGCCTTCCGTGTATGCTTTCTTCAGCAAAATCGCGACGCGCATTTCGAGTTCGGGCGGTTCGATCGCGACCGTTAAACCAGAATCAAAACGAGAGATCAAGCGATCATCCATGCCCGTGATCTCTTTCGGGTAGGTATCGCTGGTGATAATGATTTGCTTCTTCGCGGCGATCAAGGCTTCAAACGCGTAGAAGAATTCTTCCTGCGTACGACTCTTGCCACCGAAGAATTGAATATCATCGATCAGCAATAAATCGAGTGAATGATAGTAGCGTTTAAATTCGTCAAAACCTTTGCGTTGATACGCAGTCACTACATCGCGTACGTATTGTTCGGCGTGAATATAGCGGATTTTTGCGTTCGGTTTGTCGTGCAAAATCTGATTGCCAATTGCGTGAATCAAATGCGTTTTGCCTAGACCAACGCCGCCATATAAAAACAGCGGGTTGTAAGAAACGCCCGGATTATTCGCTACTTGTATCGCTGCCGCGCGTGCCAATTGGTTGGCTTTACCGGTAACGAAGCTATCAAATGTCAGATCGAAATTAATGCGCGCATTGTCACGACGCGGCGCAGATTCTGGCGGTGGTTCGTTAGGGATGCCGTCGGTCTGCGCTGCTTGAGATGTACGTTGCCCGTGATCTGCACCATTGCCTTGACCTGAATTGGTAGGTGCAGTCGTGGTTGAAATTGGTTTTTTGCCTGCACGTGGATCGATGATGAATTCAACATCCACGGTGTCATCCCAAAATTGCGCTGCAAATTCGGCGATGCGGCTGGCGAATTGGGCTTTGACCCAATCTAATTTAAAGCGATTAGGCGCGCCTATGCGCAGATGACCTTCTTCAAAGTCAACCATCGTCAAAGGCTTAATCCAAGCACTAAATTGCTGAGGCGTGAGTTCCTGTTCAAGTTGTGAGGAGCAGGCTTGCCAGAAATTTTCCATGAATCGCTTTACTGTTTATTTACTTACTACTTAGGTTTTTGTTCTTATCAAAACCGACCAAGCCCAGGATCACCAGACGATATCGATTTTTTGGGTATTGCTCAATATTTACTATTGCCTGCTATGCCGCGCGATCGCTCATTCAGCTTATCCTCAGCGGCTCTTATGTCATTGCGCAACCGTGAAATGGCGCAATTGATAACAGCGGTTAACTGCTAGTTTGGACGATTATAACGGAGCAATTTGAACTCTTTATCGTTAACTTTGCATTAAATAAATGTTGAAATAATGATTGCATGCGGCAATACTTCAGACCCCGCTATTCTACCCTTCGTGGGCATAGTTATCCACAGGCGAGGGTAAATTTCTTTTCATCAACACTTTTGGAAAACGAAGAAAAACGGGTAAATGGATTGACAGTCGGCTGGAAAATGGTGTCTAATTACGGGTTCCCTACCCTGTTTTGTTAGATGTGTGCTTTTATTGCATTGACGCTATCTTGATAGTTTGTTGATTGCCAGAGCGAGGCCACAAGATGAAACTAAGCATGAGCAGCGGTTTTGGGGCAGTAATCGTGTGAATAGCGTGTTGCTATTGTTTATATGTGCTCTTCCATAACGGGGCATCATCAAAGCAACGGCGCAATGCACTATTACCCGTAATTCCGATTTATTTTTTGCTCAAATAGTGAGATCAACATGAAACGTACTTATCAACCTTCCGTAGTTCGTCGTAAGCGCACTCACGGTTTCCGCGCTCGTATGGCAACACGTGGTGGCCGCGCAGTTTTGAACGCACGCCGCGCCAAGGGCCGTAAACGCCTCGCAGCTTAATCGCGAACATAAATCCAATTCTAGGGCGCATCTCGTCGTTACAAATGCTCGCCATACTTGTGTATGGCTGTGCTTTGCGCCTAGATCTGCATCCCTATAATTGAATTTCTGAATCGCGCTTTGGTCTAGTATCTAGTCAGTTAGTTGATTCAATAGGTTTAAATATTATTGTGACTAATTTGACTACAACTCCTGACCTAGCTCAAAACCAGTTGTCCGGCGGTGATTTTGCGCGGGAGCGACGAATACTTAAAACGGATGAGTTTTCATCCGTTTTTCGTTTACGCCCTGTGCAAAGAACGGCGCATTTTGTATTATATGCGCGCTCTAATGCTTTGCCGCATGCCCGCCTTGGTGTGGTGGCTGCAAAACGTTTCGCACCGCGCGCTGCTACGCGCAATATGATCAAGCGTGTCACACGTGAGATTTTTCGACAGTCTGAACTGATGAATGTGGATTGCATTGTGCGCTTATCTAAGCCAGTCAATAGCAAAGCCGGTCCTGCCACTAACGCGCAATTGAAGCGCGCTTTGCGGGACGAAGTCTTACGTCTGTTCGTTTCGCAACGGGCAGCTAAGTCTGTTCTCACCGTGCAAGCTGTCTCCGTTCCCGAGTCCTCCTCATGAAACCCTTGCTGCTGCTGATCTTGCGTGGATACAAGCTGGCAATTAGTCCTATGCTGGGTCAGAATTGCCGTTTTTATCCCAGCTGTTCAGAGTATGCGATGGAAGCAATTCGTGAATATGGTGCGGCCAAAGGCTCCTTGATGGCAGGCAAACGACTTTGCAAGTGTCATCCCTGGCATCCGGGCGGTATTGATCTGGTTCCTCCCAAGTCCTGGGAAATAACTGCAAGTGCTGGGGATGAAAAATCGACAAATACCCCCACATCCGATGGCACTCATGATGGTGTCCAATTAAGTAGCCACGATGCTACAAAATTAAGCAGCCAAATAAGTAATTAAGTAATTAAACTCTCCGATCTTTAACATATATCAACACCTATACAAGTGGATAAAATGGATATAAAGCGCACCGTCCTCTGGGTTATTTTCTCGATGTCTCTGTTACTCCTGTGGGATAACTGGATGCGTCACAATGGAAAACAATCGATGTTTTTCCCCGCAACGACTGCACAGCAGGCTAAAAATGCCAGTGCTTCGGCGACTGCTACGCCAGCCAGCGCTGCGACCAGCGCGAGTGCCACTGCTGCCGCTACCGATACGGCCGCAATCTTCGCGCCTGTGATCAGAAGCGAAACGATTACGATTACAACCGATCTGATCAAAGCCGACATTGATACTATTGGTGGCGAAATCAAACGCTTGGAATTGCTCAAATATCCAGATAGCGATGATCCTAAGAAAAACGTGGTTTTGTTTGACAGTCATACTGGCAAGACACGGATTGAGGAGACAGGATTCTTTGGCTTGTTCAAGGGAACTAAGACAGTCCCTATTCCAGCCCGCACTTATGCCGCCCAAACTGGTTTGTTGGGTGGTAACTTCCCTAATCACAAATCCGGTTTTGTCGCTTTGCCAGGGCCACGCTCTTTGGATGGCGCGAATGAATTGAATTTGGTATTGGAATCAGAACAAGCTGGTGTGAAGTTGATCAAGACTTTGACCTTTAAAAAAGGTAGTTATGTTATCGATGTAAAACACACCGTCGCTAACAATACGGCAGCAGCAATTACACCATCTGTGTATTTGCAACTGATCCATGATGGCAATAAGCCAACGTCTGGCGGTATGTTCTCAGGTCAAACTGAGTTTTATGCACCTGCGGTATACACTGAAGCCAAGCATTTTCAGAAGTTGAGCTTTGAAGATATTGAAAAGCGTCACGGCAAAGCCGATGTCAAGCCCGATCACGAAACGACTTCTGACAACGGCTGGGTTTCTATGATTCAGCATTTCTTTGTATCGGCTTTTATTCCTGAAGACAAAGTAAAACGTGAAATCCGTACCGAACGTGTGCGTGACAATATCTACTCGGTGAGCTCAGTCATTGCTCTGGGTAGTGTTGCACCAGGCGCCTCTGTATCTTCCAATGCACGTTTGTATTCTGGCCCGCAAGAATCTGCGATTTTAGAAAAAGTCGCACCGGGTATGGAATTAGTCAAAGATTATTGGTACTTCGCCATGATCGCCAAGCCTATGTTCTGGATTATGGAATTGATCCATAGTGTCTTGGGCAATTGGGGTTGGACTATTGTGGTGTTTACGATTGCGATCAAATTAGCCTTGTTCCCCTTGTCGGCGGCTGGTTATCGCAGTATGGCCAAGATGAAAGTGGTCACACCAAAAATGACCGCCTTGAAAGAGAAATACAAAAACGAGCCGCAGAAGTTAAATGTGGCCATGATGGAGCTCTACAAAACTGAGAAGATTAATCCGCTCGGTGGTTGTTTGCCTATCTTGATTCAAATGCCTATTTTCTTGTCTTTGTACTGGGTATTACAGGCTTCCGTCGAAATGCGCGGCGCGCCGTGGATGGGCTGGATTACCGATTTGTCTAAGCCTGATCCTTGGTTTATTTTGCCAGTTTTGTATGCGATTTCTATGTACATCACAACAAAACTTAGCCCAGCCCCAGCGGATCCGGTACAAGCCAAGATGATGTTGTTTATGCCTTTGTTGTTCTCGGTAATGTTCTTGTTCTTCCCATCCGGTCTGGTGTTGTATTGGGTAGTCAATAACGTTTTGTCTATCGGTCAACAATGGGTGATTAATAACAAAATTGTTCCACCTGAACATCGATAAAATTTAATAGCATTTATTCAAAAAAGCCCATGGTTCATGGGCTTTTTTATTAAGGCCGCACATTTTTTTTGCTGCAGATCATGTCGTGTTTACGATACATCTGTCAGTATCAAACGCTGCTGATTTTTCACAGCTTTCCCTATCACAAGGTTAGAATTTCCCAATGACACATACTTATGACAGTACTCCCATCGTTGCCATCGCCACTGCGCCGGGTCGCGGCGGCATAGGCGTGGTGCGCATTTCTGGTAAAGACCTCAATGAGATCCGTCGCGCTCTGTTTGGCAGCGCCGTTTTAAAGCCTCGTCACGCCACTTATTTGGATTTCACACAAGCGGATGGCACCGTGATAGACCAAGGTTTGGCGATCGCGTTCAACGCGCCGCATTCTTATACCGGTGAAGAAGTGCTGGAGCTGCAAGGTCACGGTGGCCCAGTGGTGATGCAGATGTTACTGACGCGTTGTTTAGAAGCCGGTAAAGAACAAGGCTTGCGTTTGGCTGAACCGGGCGAATTCACGCAACGCGCATTCATGAACGACAAGCTCGATCTGGCGCAGGCGGAAGCAGTTGCGGATCTGATCGAAGCCTCGACTGAAGCCGCCGCGAAATCGGCATCGCAATCGATGTCGGGTGCGTTTTCCAAAGTCATTCATGCGCTGGTTGAGAAGGTCGTTCATCTGCGTATGCTGGTCGAAGCGACTCTAGATTTTCCTGAGGAAGAAATTGATTTTCTTGAGAAATCGGACGCCCGTGGTCAGCTCAGCGAAATCCAAAAATCTTTACGCGCGGTTTTTGAACAAGCCGCGCAAGGTGCTTTACTGCGCGAAGGTTTGAACGTCGTGTTGGCTGGACAGCCGAATGTCGGCAAATCGTCTTTGCTCAATGCATTGGCGGGGGACGACATCGCTATCGTCACACCGATTGCCGGTACGACGCGCGATAAGGTCACAGAGACGATACACATTGAAGGAATTCCTCTCAATATTATTGATACAGCTGGTATCCGTCATGATCACGACGAACCTGAGTTTGGTGAAGTCGTCGATAAGATTGATGCCGTTGAACGGATTGGGATAGAACGCACCTGGAACGAAGTACAAAAGGCCGATGTGATTTTGCATTTACTAGACGCCAGTCGCGGTCCTACCCGTGCTGATGAAGAAATCGCGGCGCGTTTTCCCGCAGAAGTACCGGTGATCTGCGTCTGGACTAAGATTGATATCTCAGGACATCATGCCAGTGTCGATACGGTCGGTGATCTGACTCAAGTGTATTTGTCGGCGCAAGAACATTTGGGCATGGATCTTTTGCGTCAAGAATTACTACGCATCGCTGGTTGGCAGCAAACTGGCGAGTCTTTGTATTTGGCGCGTGAACGTCATTTGATCGCACTTAAACATGCGCACGAACATTTAGAACAAGCCGCCGCGTACGCCGCACAAAATGATCAGTCTCTTGATTTGTTTGCGGAAGAACTGCGCTTAACGCAGGATAGACTCAACAGCATCACTGGCGAATTCACATCGGATGACTTACTCGGCGTCATTTTCTCTCGGTTTTGCATAGGAAAGTAACTAGATCTTCGACCTCAGTCAAGGTGGGTACATGCGTTCTCGCTTTTCCTGTCTTTTCCTGTTACTCAGCGCCATCGGCCTGCCTATGAATGGGCAGGCCGATGAATTGCGTGTGAGCTTCAATACTGACAAGCCACCTTTTGCGTTTACAGATCCAGCGGGAAATATAGTCGGTATCGAAGTCGATGTAATGAAAGAAGCTATACAGCGCTTAGGACATAGTATGAAAGCGATTAGTGTATCGAAAGCACGCTTACTTACCGCCGTTAGCAATGGCGAGGCCGCGATCGCAGCTTCAGTACAAGGCGTCGACACCGATACTCTATTTTTTTCCGACGATTTTATACATTACCAAAATTACGCCATCAGCCGCAAAGCGAGTAAATTAAACATAGAAAAAATCGCAGATTTAGATCACTACCATTTCGTGATCTGGCAACGTGGTTGGGATGATTTAGGTGATGAATTTAAGAAAAAATACCGGCCAGATCAGCGCGGGCATTTTCGTCAGAACTACTCCCAAGCCAGCACACAAGAGGCTCAAACCCGCATCTTTTTTGCTAAACGTGTGGAAGTAATCGTGATTGATTCTACTATTTTCCAATGGTATCGCAGGCAATTGGAAAAGGGCGAACTAGCAGTCAATGAGGAATTGGTTTTTCACGACATTTTCAAAACAAAGACAGGATTTGCCGCTGCCTTCACTAGCAAACTCATGCGCGACCAATTCAATACCGTACTGAAGAATATGCGTAGTGATGGGAGTTATCAAAACATCCTCTATCGCTATCATTGATATTAATGCGCTTTGATTTCACACATGACCGAGGCGATGCGCAGGCGGTAGTTAGAAAAAAATGTGCTGAAGTCCCGTGACTTGCGCGGCGCGATGGGCCTCAAGATTACGCCAAGTTTTCACAGCATCTTCATCGCGCCAAAACGAGAGTGATAAGCGTTTTCCGGGATCGCTTAGACTTTGGAATCGTTTTATAGAAATGAAGCCATCCATCTCGTTCAGTTGTGACTTTTACTCTGCGCTGATATGTAAATAGGCTTGTTGATGGGCGAAAAACAGGATACAGATTGGTCGATCCAGAGAAAAATTTTGTCGAATTCTGAATCAGAAACACCGTAGAATTTCGCGAGCGTAGCAACAGCCAAAGGGCTCAACTAGGCATTAAGTTCCTCAGCTTGGTTGACCTCATATCGCGCAGATCAATTCTTTATCAGCGTGGCGATTACCGGCTCGAGTCAGAAAAATGCCAACACGGTGTGACTTGCTCAAAGTGTGTTTTTTCTTGGGATAAATAGCATAGATAGCTTGGATTTACACATGGCTTCGCCGCTTGGTTTGCCTCTCAAGACATCTCAAAATCGCAATTATCCCCAGTTTTGCAAAGTTTCAAATACCAGCCGGCTAGGCACGCAATCCTCGGGGAAGTGTCGCATAAAATCGGCCCGCATGGCGCTGGCAAATTCGGCTAAATAGCGTTCATAGTCGGCAGCGCTATTGGCTTGATAGCAGGTACGGTAATGTGCAGTATCTAGTTTGTCGAAGCGAATTTTTTCAAAACATTGGGTCGCCCAAATTTCGGGAATATGTTTTTCACGCATATATCGTTCGAATTGTTCGCTTAAATCGGCACGTATGCTGACACTGACTTCGTAGAGGATCATCGTTCGCTTTCTATCGTCTGGTTTGAGTAAGTTTAATCATCATCGTCTTCGATATTCGGTGTGGCTTCTAGTCGCTCCTTATCTAGTTTGTCTTTCAATTGCGCGGCGTCTTTGCTAAATTCTTCTAGGCTGATATCTTTGCTGAGTCGCAAACTTGGTGAGAATAGGTCGCCCATATACAAGTCATCACCGAAGCTACCCGTGTTCTTATATTTTGACATTAACATGGTACCGGAGGCGAGTGCGGCACAGAACATGACGGCCCATAATTTGCGACGTGCCGAACGGGTGCTGATGGTGACCAGGTGAAAATAGACCATAAAGCCTATACACAAAATTTGCGCATGGCTACGATAACGTGGCAGTTCTTCCCAGGAAAAAATGAAGCCGCTAAGTGTCGCCAGCATAGTGCAGAGTTGCATCGCTAAGAGACCGCATACGGCAATAAAGAAATGCCGGCCGAAGCGTGGATGTCGTGCAAATAAGCGATTCGCACCAGCCCATAAGCCCGCCCAAATCAGAGCAAATAGCAACATGCTGATTGCGTACTGGGCGTACACCGTGAAACTGAAGGCCTCGGTTTGCGACATCCATTTCGTGAAGACCGACTGTAGGGTAATCAGTAAGAACGCGGCTAAGGTCGGCCGCCAGCCTTCCCAGCGATAATTGTTGGCATCGAGCACTTCTGGTTCGACCACAAAATGACTATCACGCACTCTGAGCAAGGTTTGCCCGAGACGAAGGACTCGATTGCCATCCAGCTCTAGGGTGGTATGACGACGGTTTTGATAAGTCAGACCGTTGCGACTATCCAGATCACGAATTTGTAAATTGCCCTGTTCATTCAATTCTATCTGTGCATGATGGGCTGCGGTATGCGGGTCGTCCAGGATGAGTTCATTGTTATACGCACGTCCTATGCGTATCGGTAAGCTGTCAAAGCGATGACGATGTTCAACTTCACCGCTACGCGACAAAATTTCCAGAAAATATTGGGCGCTCATTTTTTGCTCCCATTGGATGACGTTGCGGTCGGTACCACAGTGGCCGTGAGCTGCGGTTTTCTGCCTATCATTTGCAAAAACTGGCGGGTCAGGCGCAAGCCATTATCATACGAAACACCTTTTGCGCTTAACAGGCTTTGCAGCACTTCCTTGTCTTGATCCATGCTGTAAGTGATCAGACGGAAGTCGTAGATACCAGCAAATTTACGATAAGCGCGGGCGCAGATGACGGCGCGTAGTGAAAGCTGATCATTCTTGATAAACTCTTCCGTACAGGCTGGGCCGGTCAGATTGCTCTGTTTATTGCCCGCATAGATTTGATTCTTGAACTTGTCGCTCATGGCAATCGAGAAGCGTAAAGCATCCAGGTTCTTGCTCTTGGAAAAACTGTGAGTGATCGCGACATGCCCGGTTTGCAGTTTGCCTGAAACATAGATAGCGGATTCCATATTGCAGCTGATTTTGTCCTCGCTAAAACTGGCTTGCTCTTTGGTATTCGAGCTACCCCAGCAACGCATTTGTTCTGATTCGCGTACCGGTACCAGATAGGGGCCCAGTTCTTTGTTATTCAAAGGATGTTCGAGTAATTTATCCAGCATCAGGTTTTGGTGCACGATTAATTGCCGGCCTACTTCTTCATTAAAATTGCTTGGGGTCGTTTTTTGCTGTTTGACTTTGTTGAGTAATTCCACCACGAAGCGCGCCGGTACCAAGAAACTAACCAGCTCACCATCCGTACGTTTTGCCACATTCACACCTGCGAGTGCACCCGATGGTGTGACATTGGGGCCGCCGCTCATGCCGGAGTTGATCGAGCCAGTGAACAAGAGCTGGTCATAAAACGCCCGCCCTATGATGCCGTTGTATGCACCTTCGGAGATGGCAAAGCCCAAATCTAAGGGATTGCCTAATGAGTAGAGATACTGACCTTGATTGAGTTTCGGTAATTGCGCGCTGTCTTCCGGGATTTGAAAAAAACCTGTACCACGACGGCTGATGCGCACAACGGCCAGATCATGCAATACATCGACCGCCAATAATTCTACGGTGCCACGTTGATCATTGGTATCGACAAATTCACCCACATAGACTTCGGGTTCTAACGCGATTTGTGATACCACGTGATAGTTGGTCACGACCAGATCGCTTTGACCTATCATGAAACCCGAGCCTACCGAAGATTGTGTGCGTCCATTTTTGACTAAGACGCGAATTTGTAAGAGGTCGTTTTTCGCAGCGCTATATAATTTTTGTGCAGCGGAAGAGGTTTGCTTACTGCTGATACTGTCCTCATCGGTTTTTACTTGCGCTTGTGCAGGATGACACAGCAGTGACAAGCTGAATGCAGAACAAGTGAGGGTACGAAGCAATAATCGACAATTCATAGAGAGGATCTTTGAGCAGAAGCGTGGGAACTACGGTTTACTTATTGATCGTAGTCTTTCACAAGAATTTAGAGATGCTTCAGAGCATAAACGATTTTGTATTGAAGTTCAAAATTGGCTATGTCAACGACGATGGTGCGTACGGCACACTCTGCACATCACGCAAACTTTAATTCAATATCACAGACATCATACTAATCGCACCCATGACTATGTCATCGCTCTCGATTCTGATCTGATCATCGGGATGTTTGGCGCCGAGGACGTATAACAATGGCAGATAGTGCTCACTGGTCGGCACGGAAAGTTGTGCGTCACTGCCAAATTGATGATAATTGACGGCGTCCTCAAAGTTTTCTTTGAGTATGGCGTCGCGAATGACACTATTAAAACGCTGCGCCCAATCGAAGCTAGTAACGCGTGGATCTAAGCGACGCAGATTGTGAACCACATTACCGCTCGCCATAATCATCACACCTTCTTCACGTAAGCTGGCCAGGCCTTGTCCCAATTCATAATGAAATGCTTCGTTTTTATTCAAATCTAAACTGAGCTGTACCACCGGAATATCCGCCTCAGGAAACATTTTCACCAAGACCGACCAGGTGCCATGATCGAGTCCCCAATCCTGATCTTGCAAGACTGGCAGCGGTGCCAACACTTGCGCAATACGCTGGGCTAATTCGGGGCTACCAGGTGCCGGATATTGCATCGCGAACAGCGCGGGAGGAAAACCACCAAAGTCATGAATGGTCTTAGGTTGCGTCATCGCCGTGACTTTTACCCCCTCGCTCATCCAATGCGCAGAGATCATAAGTATCGCCTTCGGCTTGTTGGTAATCTGAGCAAATTCAAGACCAAGCTGCGCCCAGCAACGGGTAAATTGATTGTCTTCCAAGGCATTCATGGGACTGCCGTGACCGAGGAAGATGGCGGGTTGTCTGGGTTTGTTCATGATCACTCCAATCAAACTTGGTTTAGCTTAAGCACGTAAGATCACGTGAAAATAATTTCCTAATTTCAGGATAAAGCCCACAACGCCGCCTTACGTGCATGCAATGCCGTCGTATCAAACAGCGGCACGCTGGCGTGACTTTGATTGACTAACAAAGAAATTTCGGTGCAGCCGAGGATAATGGCTTGTGCGCCGTTCGCAATCAAGCCAGCGATGATGCGTATGTATTCTTGGCGCGATGCTTCTTGAATACTACCCAGACATAATTCTTCGTAAATAATACGATGTATGATGTGGCGATCTGCTTCCTCGGGCGTGATGACGTCGAGTCCATGCGCTTGTTGTAGCCGATCTTTATAAAAAGCCTGTTCCATCGTGAAACGTGTACCTAGTAAAGCGACGCGTTGATAGCCGTGCGCTTTGATTTCTTCTGCGGTGGGATCAGCGATGTGAAACAGTGGAATACTGACCGCCGCTTCAATTGCTGGCGCGACCTTGTGCATGGTATTCGTACAGAGCACCAGCATGTCGGCACCGGCGCGTTCCAATGCTTGTGCCGCATCAGCTAGAATTTTTCCAGCGCTGTCCCAATCACCACTGCGTTGTAGTACTTCGATTTCATGGAAATCAACACTGAAAATAATTATCTTCGCGGAATGCAGTCCACCTAATACTTGTTTCACCGTTTGATTGATTTCGCGATAGTAAGGAATCGTTGATTCCCAACTCATACCGCCAATTAAGCCTAAAGTTTTCATGTTAACTTCCTTTCTTCTATCTTAAGTCGCCTATTGCCTATTTCTTTAAATGCAGGCGTTTTTTTATTATCGTTTCTGCGCCATTGATTTTTGTCAGTAGTTGCAGTTCTACTTGCTTTTCTTTCGCCAGCCAGGTCACATTTTGTAATTTTCCTGTCGGCAGTTTTGGGTAAGCTACGATGCTGTTTTTGTTCACATTAAAACTACTAATTACTTTCGTCGAGGCATCCTGAAATAGTGCGATCTGGCCGGTCGGTGAAATACTAAACTCGCTGCACTGACAAAGGTGGCGTTTTTCAAAATACAGGAACTTGAAACTCTGATTACTATGCCAGCGTCCTGGGACATTAATCTGCTTAGATTCTTGTGAGTGGAATCCATGACCTAAGTCCTTATCCACCTGAGTTAAGACCTGTGCCTGCACCAATGGGCTCAGCAATGCCAATCCAAGTAGTGCGCGAGTAAAGATAGATAAGATTTTCCGTGAATCAGACGAGAGAGGCGGCATGATGAACCAAGATGGAGATAGAGGTACTCATCATAAACGCAATCGATAAATTCTGCCTACGTAGTCACTACCTGCGTTGGTGCTCATGCGCCTCAATTCGCATCTATCCTTTTATGCATAGGAATAAATCGCAGGCCATGCATTTCTTGTACTTCAGCCGTAGGCGTAAAACCAAATTTTTCGTACATTTTCTCTGCATAGAGTGAGGCATTGACAGTAAAGTTGCCGGGATTGCCGTTCTGTGCCGCATGTGTTTGTAGATGTTGCCACAGCTGTCTGGCATAACCTCGCGACTGCTGTTCGCTGGCGACGAAGAGATTGTATAGATGACTATTATCGCGTAAGGCAATTGCAGCGATAATGCGATTCTCTCCCTGCGCTTGCTCGGATTCTTGTTCGCAACTGCCTACCCAATATACATACTGATCCGATTCTAAATTGCCGCGTATCGCTTCAGTTGTGATCGATTTGAAAAATGCTTCAGCACCTTGACCATCGGCATGGATGGTGAAATAGTGCGCCACGCTATGCACTAAGGCACTGATGGCATCGGCATCGTTGATGGTGGCACGGCGTATTTGTAAGCTCATATTTTTTCTACTTTGTGTTGATTTCAAACTGTGCTAACAATCCAGCATATTCTTGCTGCCAGTTTTTTAAGTTGAGTTCACTTTTGGCACGCAGATGATCTAAAAAAACTCGAATCGCGCTACGCGTCGCCAGTTTGACTTTGGGATTAAGGTCTTCGCCACCGGTATTCATTCTATCGGTGAAAATGCTATGAGAACCATCCTTAAACACCAAGAGATTTTTCTCTACCTGGGTTTGCATCGCCATCGCTTGAAATACCTTGATCCTGTCTTCGACACCAGAGCCATAGCCGGGAATATTGATGTCGTCCTTGGTGGAGGTGATGTGTAAGCTAGGGATATTAATATTCGCCAGTATGTTTTTTACATTGCCTTTGCCGTAAAACGGCGGTGCCGAAATCAGGATGGCGGCTTTGATGCGTTTATCGCTGAACTGCAGTGTTTGTCCGTTGTCGACCTTATTTTCTGCCACGCTGGCACCGGCGATCAGCATCGTGGTGTTAGCCCCAAAGGAGTGGCCCGCCATAAATATTTGTTCGGTATCGAATTGATTGACAAGCTCACTGCTCAGAATTTGATCTAGCGCAAAACTGGTATCACGTGCGCGGGCTATCGCTTCCGCGTCGCTGGCGGCATCCGCTAGCCGGAATAATAAGGTGAATCTGCTGCCAGCCCACAAACTCCGGTCGCTGCCAACATGTTGTAGATGTAAGCTGGCATAACCGTGACTAGCGAGGTATTTGCCGAGATAGCTATAGCCTTCGCGTGAGCCTCCCAGACCATGCGAAAAGATCACTAATGGCAACTGTTGTTCAACACTTGATACGCGCGGTAAATAGAGTTTGGCGGGAACGGCGCGATTGCGGCTTGGATCGGTCCATTCGAACAGCCGTGTTTCATACAAACTCTCATCGACCTGCAGTTTGTCCTCGGTGAGTAACGGAGCGGAAACACGGGCGTTGTCCGCATTTTGCTGGGCGAGACCAGTTTGTTGCAGGGCTAAGCCGCAATAGCTCGTGATTAACAGCCTTAGCAGGAATGCGCGAATGTTTTTCATTGTTTGATTGTCTTGACGTGGATTTCTACTTTTGAATCACGCTTAGGTCGAAAGTTCCATGGCGCGTTTGTTATCAGAGTGCTTTTTGCCGGACATTGTCTGATCGTCACGTAAACAGCCATTAAATGTCGCATAAAATGTCGCATAAATGAACAAATTCAGTGCGCAGCGCGGTAGTTTTAGCGCATTATAAAATTTCTAGCTCACAATATTATTAAGCTAAGGCATCATACAACTAATTTCTATCAAGTGAGATTTGGCATGGGATCTGCTCGTCAGCGCTTTATTGTGATCGCTACTCTGGCATACGCTGTGGTATCACTGCTCTGGATTTTTCTGTCGGATCAGTTGCTAGCGCTGTTTACGGATCTTGACTCTATGGTCTGGCTGTCCACAGTCAAAGGTATTTTCTTTGTGATCGCGACTTCCGCACTATTTTATTTTGCTTTGCGTACCGTACCAGCAGGCAAGGACAATGACACAGCGAATTTACTCAATAACTTGAGCAGCTCGCATAAAGGCAAACATTCATTTTGGCTGGTGATGGGCTTAAGTCTTGGCATTACGATTTCTATGCTGGTTTTACATCACTACTTATTGCGTGGGATGGATGTCCGGCCGATGTTGATTTTGTTCATTTTCCCTGTGATTCTGAGTGCGATGCTAGGTGGTTTTTGGACCGGCATAATTTCTACCTTAATCGTGTCGGTCTCAGTTAATTTCCTTAGCTTTGACGGGAGCACTGACGAACAAGTGAGCGATCCTTACGAAAAGATACGCTGGTTGTTTTTTGTAATCAACTGCGTGTCGATTAGTATTTTGAGTGAACTATTGCAACGTTCCAAAAGTAAGGATGAATTGCAGCAGCGCTTATTGGATTCCATCGTGTCCGGTACTTCCGATGCGATTTTTGTGAAGGATTTGCAGTGGCGCTATTTGTTGGTAAATCAAGCGGCTTGCGCCTTGATTACTAAGACGCGCGAGCAGATCATTGGACGTACCGATTTTGAAATATTTCAGACAGAGAGTGCACAAACAATACGCGCTCTTGACGAGTCGGTACTGCGGTCGGGAACGATACAGACCGCGAATGAATATGTGACCACCCAAACTGGGCGAAGAATGGTCTTCCTTGCCACCAAAGGCCCCGTGTTCGATGCCTCCGGCAAAGTGTTTGGATTATTCGGTATCTCGCGTGACATTACCGAGCGTCGACGTGACGATGAAGATTTACGACTGGTGCTGCAGCACGCGGGAGATGCCATCTGGATCACCAACGAACATGGCGAGTTTTCATTCGCCAATCCCGCTGCTTGCCACCTGACTGGACATAGCCTGGAACAGTTTCAAACGATGCGATTTATCGATCTGTTGCCACCTTCTGAGTCGGAGGTACTAGAGAGTGAATTACATAAGTTGACCTTGGAAAAACATGCCAAAAATATTTGGGCTTTACGCTGTGCGGATGGCAGTCTGGTCGATGTCGCCTTGAGTATGGAACACTTGCCCGATGGCCGTTACATCGCCTTTGGGCGGGATCTGACCGAGGAACAAGTGGCACAGGAGGCTTTGAGCCGACGTGAAAAACAATTGGCAAGGGTCTTGGCGGGAACTGATCAAGGCTATTGGGATTGGAATATCAAAACCAATGAGTTTCAGGTGAGCGCCCGCTGGGAAACGATGCTTGGCTATGAGCCGGGTGAGATGCAAGTACATCCGGACAATTGGAATAAGTATGTTCATCCCGCAGATTTTCCTAAAGTCTTGGAGTCGGCACAGAGACATCTGGCGGGTTCGATACCATCGCATGAAATCGAAATGCGATGTCTCACAAAGTCGGGTGAGTGGCGTTGGATATTGACGCGGGGTCGTGTGGTAGAGCGAGACGTGGATGGACAAGCATTGATTATGTCCGGTACGCATACCGACATCACACAAAGAAAACAATTTGAGCAGGTGCAAAAGGATGCCACCACGGTGTTTACCAGCAGTTACGAAGGCATAATGGTGGTGAGCACCGAGGGATTGATCACCAAAGTCAATCCGGCATTTACCCGTATCACCGGGTATAGCGAGCAAGAAGTGGTAGGCAAGAGTCCGAAGATACTTTCATCCGGTCAGCAAGAAGAGGCATTTTATCAGTCACTGTGGCATGACTTATCTCAAAACGACTTTTGGCGTGGGGAGATTACGAATCGACGCAAGTCAGGCGACATTTTTGTTGAGTTATTGTCGATCTCAACCGTACGTGATGAATTTGGCGAGCCCTTGCATTACATAGGTGTCTTTTCAGACATTAGTCAATTTAAAGCCCACGAAGCAGAGTTAGACAGGATTGCGCATTATGATACCTTGACCGATTTGCCTAACCGTCGCTTATTGGGCGATCGTTTGGGTCAGGCGATTATTCGGGCGCAACGTAGCGAAACTTTAATGGCTGTCTGTTTTCTCGATCTGGATGGTTTTAAAGCAGTCAATGATCAACATGGACATGCAGTCGGAGATCAGCTGCTAATTAGTGTCAGCCATTCTTTGCGTCAGGTATTGCGCGCTAACGATACATTGGCGCGCCTGGGTGGCGACGAATTTGTGATTCTCCTGTGTGATATGCATTCGTCGGTAGAATGCATGCAGATATTAGATCGTATTTTGGGAGCCGCCAGTCGTCCGGTTAAGATCGATGAAGTGTCCTTGCATCTGACCAGTAGTATCGGTGTCAGTATTTTTCCCGACGATAATTCAGATGCAGATAGTTTGTTGCGACACGCAGATCAGGCCATGTATATGGCAAAAAATGCCGGTAAAAATCGTTATCAGCTGTTCGATCCTGAGGGCGACCGACAAGCCCAGGAACATCGCGCTTATGTGAGCTCGCTGAGTACAGCATTACATGAAAATCAGTTTGTTCTGTACTATCAGCCCAAAGTAGATTTGTCGGATGGACGTATTATTGGTGCCGAAGCTTTGATTCGCTGGCGGCATCCAGAACGTGGCTTGTTAGCGCCGGTTGAATTTTTGACGCATATCCAGGGCAATCAACTTGATCAACAATTAGGTGAATGGGTGATAGAGCAAGCTTTGATACAAGGGCAAGCGTGGCACAGGCAAAATCTGCACTTGGGTGTCAGCGTCAACATTAGTGCTGCACACCTATTGCAGCGAGATTTTTGTGAACGTCTGGCACTCGCTTTGCAATGCTATCCCGATATGCCTTCGTCTTGCTTTGAATTGGAAGTGTTAGAAACAGCGGCGATCGCTGACATCGATCAAGCCGTAAAAATCTTGCAGCAGTGCCGTCAACTAGGCGTGCATTTCTCGCTGGATGATTTTGGTACCGGTTATTCTTCACTGACTTACTTGCGTAAATTGCCTATAGACACACTGAAAATCGATCAAAGTTTTGTGCGTGATATGTTGCAGGACAATGAGGATCTGGGGATAGTCGAAGGCGTGATTCGTCTGGCGAAGGCTTTTAACCGCGAAGTCATCGCAGAGGGCGTAGAAACTCTGGATCATGGTGCGGCCTTGCTAAAATTAGGCTGCCATCTGGCACAAGGGTATGGCATAGCCCGCCCTATGCCGGCCGATGAATTTTTGACTTGGTGCGAAAAATGGCAATCAGAGCAAGCCTGGCTCGCCATGCCTTAGCGTTAGGATCTAGGCTATAAACAGGAGTCCACATGCGCAAGCTAAGCTTGAAAATTGGGGAGTTGTACCTATTTACATTTAACTTGCTTATGAGTCATTGTGGGTCATTACGAGTCAAAAACAGGAAAATCGGGTAGCATGTGGTTCCTGCAATTTCAGCTCACTTCAGAGCAGCGTAGAGCAATTTAGCGCAACGCCATTTAACTGGAAGTTTATTATGTCCGAAGAAAAAGAAAACAATAACGAAGCACGTAGCCCCTTCTTAGAAGAAAAAGCTTTTAAGTCACGTACCGTTTTGGTATTTGGCACGATCAACGATAAAGTGGCGGCAGACGTCAGCAAACGTTTGATCGCTTTGTCCGCAGAATCGAAAGATCCTATCACTTTGCTAGTCTCTTCCCCCGGCGGACACGTGGAATCCGGCGATGTGATACACGACATCATTCGCTTCATTGATGCGCCCGTGCGTGTGGTCGGTACAGGTTGGGTAGGTAGCGCTGCCGTGAACGTTTTCTTATCTGTGCCAAAAGAGCGTCGTGTTTGCTTGCCAAATACGCGTTTCTTAATTCATCAACCTAGCGGTGGTGCCGGTGGACAGGCCACCGATATCGCGATTCAAGCTCGTGAGATCGTTAAAATTCGCGAACGTATTGCTGCTTTGATAGCCAAAGAATCCGGTCAGACTTTGGAGAAAGTCACTGCAGACATCGAGCGCGATTACTGGATGAGTGCGGTGGAAGCCAAAGAATACGGTTTGGTGTCGCGTATCATTGTGCAGCAAACCGAGCTGGATGCTTAGTTTTAAATGAATTATGAGGAAGTGAGAACAGCGCGCTCTCACTTCTGTTTTATCCCCGCTTGTATCCCCCGCCCGTATTTTCATACACAGCACGACAAAACAACACCGAGCAGTACCACATTTCCACCCAGTTTTAGGCTGAGCTTTCTTGTTGAAAAATTTGGACTAAGATGAAATGACATCCCAGCAAGCTTAGATCGTCGTCTGGCATGCCTATGCGAGCTTCGTTCAGAAGCAAGCTCAGATCCTAATAGAAAAGATAAGAAAGGACGTCATCATGCTCTCACTCGATGCAATGGCTGGATATTGGTCCAGTGCCGAAGTCGCCACCAATCTTTTGATTTTCTTCAATATTCTTGGCGCCCTCATCCTAGGCTTATTGGTCGGTTATGAACGTTCCTATCATGGCCGCGCAGCAGGTATGCGTACTTATGGTTTGGTGTGTATGGCGTCCGCGGCGCTCACGGTATTTTCTGGCTATCCGGGCTTTTGGTTTGGTGGTCACGTCGCTAACGTGCCTATGGTCGATCCCACGCGCGTTGTGCAGGGCATAGTGACCGGCATAGGCTTTCTCGGTGCAGGTGTGATCATGAAAGAGGGCTTTAATATCAGTGGACTGACCACGGCGGCATCCTTGTGGGCGGTGTGCGTGGTCGGGGTATTGATCGGTGTTGGCTTCTATATGGCAGGCATATTATTGGCCGCCTTATCGGCCATCTGCATGGTGTGGATTAGTAAAATAGAATATTGGCTACCATCCCGCCATGCGGTGGCCGTCATGATACGTTTCGATAAGGGGCATATGCCGCAGGTGGATGAAATTAAGCAATTCACCTTAGCACACGGCTATCAATTGGCCGGCGGTTCGCTACGTATCAGTTATGAAGAGGAACGTCCTGAATGGCATTTTGTCGTGCTGGCATTGAGTCGCAAAAGTGGCGCGCCCTTGACTTTGGTGGCTGAAAATATGGCTAAATTCAAAGGCGTAGAGAAGTTTCATTTGTCGCATGCACGTAACTAGCTTGTTAACAAAGTTGCGGCAAATCAGAAACATGCCTTAGAACGCCCCTCTGTTTCTGGCTTGCTGGTTGGCACATTGACGTTAATCTATGAACTTCATCGTTTATGGAGTCATGATGTCAATTAGCATGGGTTTATCCCCCATCGGTAACGATGCCATGCGGGCTTATCAACAAATCAAACAACGCGGCGAGCCTGCAGTCGAATCAAGCAGACTAAGCGCGGAGGCACAGGCGCATCTGGACGCCAAGCAAGACCTAGCCAATGTGGTGGAGGTAAAAGCCTTAAGTACCGAAGAGCAAATTCTGGAGCAGAAGGCTTTGGAAAAAAGCTGGGGTTTGATCAGTGCAATCTTGGGGACTCAGGTGGACGTGTTCGTCTAGCGGTTTGGCGAACCTTGCTTGGGATTTAAGCTTTAAGTGTGACTGCTTAGCTATGATCATGCATTAATTTCTACGCCGTTGAGAGTTTGAAATTCGTCATTTCTTGCATCAATTTTTGAGCCTCTAATTGCAGACTGCTAGAAGCTGCAGCGGCCTCCTCAACTAAGGCGGTATTCTGTTGCGTGACTTCATCCATTTGCACGATGGATAAATTAATCTGTTCTATGCCCTGACTTTGCTCCCGGCTGGCTGCTGCAATCTCACTCATCAGCGTTGCCACCTGCTGCACTGAACTCACTATTTTTTGCATATTTTCACCGGCCGCACCGACTAATTGACTACCCGCATTGACATTCGCAACCGAGTCCGCGATGAGTTCTTTGATTTCTTTAGCGGCGGCAGCGGAGCGTTGTGCCAGACTGCGTACTTCCGATGCCACCACGGCAAATCCACGTCCTTGCTCTCCGGCGCGAGCGGCTTCTACTGCAGCATTTAAGGCGAGGATATTGGTCTGAAACGCGATCCCGTCGATCACGGCAATAATATCGACGATCTTGCGTGAACTTTGTGTAATCAAACCCATGGTGCGCACGACATTATCAACCACTTCACCGCCCTTAATCGCGACGCCGGTCGTTGCCAGCACCAATTGATTTGCCTGATCTGCATTGTCGGCATTTTGTTTCACCGTACTGGTCAGCTCTTCCATCGTAGAAGAGGTTGCATCCAAAGAATGCGACTGATCTTCAGTGCGTGCAGACAAATCCATATTGCCAGATTCAATTTCTTTTGAGGCATGCGAGATGGTGATCGCGCTACCATGCACCAGGCTTAAAGTTGCCGATAAACTCGCCACCATGTTCTTGAGCGACAAAAATAGCTGTCCAATTTCATCTTGATGATCAACTTCAATATGCATAGTCAAATTACCTTGTGCTACTCGTTCAGCAATATCTACCGCCTGCTCTAAAGGTCGGGTAATACTAAACTGAATCGCCCGTGCCAGAATTACACCCAAAATGACGAACACCAATAAGATGGTAATTGATGCGGTAGTCGACCACTGAATCGCGCTAACCGCGTCCGCCTCAACTTGTTCCGCATGTTTAGTCGTTAAGTTCACCAATTGATTGATAGCGAGCAGATGCCGCTCATAAAGCGATTTCAACTTCTGCATGGCGCTCTCAATTGCCGCCTTATCTTGCAGGCGCACCGCTGGCAGCAATTCCTTAAAAGCGAGGCTATAAAAAGCCATGGCCGGGGTATAGCTTTGTTTCAAAATCAAATCCGACATGGCTGGCGGTAGCGCTTCTTTCTCCCAGAAAGCATGCCTTAATTCATATTCTGTTTTTAAGGCTTTCAGGCGCTCTTCTAGCTTCGCTTGTTCGGTTGCATCGACGGACGTACTTAATTGAAAACTCACCAGGTAAGATTCTAAAATGTACTCAGGCGGCGGCAAAATATCCGCAATCAAATCCTTACTTTGCACAATATTCTTAAAGACGGGACCATTAACCTTAAATTCAGAAAGCGTTCTGAAGGACCACGCGCCATAGATCAACAAACCTATCGTAAAAACAAGACCGAGTAAGCTAAGTCGATGGGAAACTTTGAGATTTCTTAGCATATCCATAATAGACCTGCCATTTCAAAAAAACAGGAAGTCGAACGACAAAAGACCCAATTCAGTAATTCAGTAATTCAATAATTCAATAATTCAGTATAGGTCGGCATAGTCAACATTACTATCTGGAATTAAGCGCAGACTCGCAAAGTGCCATGCGTTTTCAACACGAAAACCACGCTTTAAGATGCGAGACAAGCAGTATTTGCTAGTCGTATATTTGATCGGTGTTGAGTGTGAATGTCGGGTGATTAGGCGCACTCAAAAAAATTGAAAAATTAGCTTTAAGCATCGCCAACTTTTCTTTCGCGTTTCCCATTGGTTGGGTTTAGTCTGGGCTCTTACATGTGGGCGAGGTGTAGGAGGCTTCGTGGGCCATAAGTAACATCAAAAGCAAAAACCTACGAGCTCTTGCATAGGGTTTTTAGATTGATGAAGCCGATCGCCGGTTACTTTTTGTAAGAAGCTTACGTTCAACAATAATGCCGACTTGCCCCCTTCTCACGCAAGCGGGAGAAGGGTTGGGGATGAGGGTGTTTGCAAGATGGCGAACATAAGAAATTTGCTTTAGCGCTGCACTCTTTTGACACTACTTGTCTAATGTGTTCACGGCGCAATTAGATTCACAGGTCGGGTGTGGCCCGACAGCCAATTACCTTTTTTGCTTCGCCAAAAAAGGTAATCCAAAAAAGGCGACCGTAGACTCGCCCCTTCGGGGTGCTTACGCTACGCTTCAGCATAATTTGTGCATCCCAAAAAATGGGAAAGTGTTGAAACTCGCTGCGCTCAAACACAACACTTTCTTATCCATTTTCTGTGAGGCACAAATTACATCGTCTCGAACGGGGTTAGGTCAAAAGCAAAGTCAAAAACAACGACCATCAACGGCTAATGGAAAAATGTGAGCCCGTAGATAATATGATCCTTTTTGCGATACCTAACGCTATATATCGTCATTCCCGCGTAGGCGGGAATCTAGCGGCGTAAAAGCCAAACGTCACTGGATCCCTGCCTACGCAGGGATGACGCCTCGATTTTCCGGCCTAATTGAATGCCGTGATGGTCGATACTGTTTGTTTTGGTGTTGCTGTTGCTTTTGACTTTAACGCCGTTCCACTTCTGACACTGCCAATTGTGCGGGACAGAAAATGGGTAAAGAAAGCTTCGTTGTTTGAGCCGCAGGCGAGTTTCGAAGCTTTCCCATTTTTTGTCTTGCACAATTGGGAAGCCGAAGGCCAGTGGCAGCGTGGTCGCCTTTTTTGGGTTACCTTTTTTGGCGAAGCAAAAAAGGTAACTGGCTGTCGGGCCACACCCGACCTGTGAATGATGAATTTGCGTGAAGGTAAATGTCAAAAGCGAAAATTCAGTGACTCGTTCGCAAGAGGAAAAGCAAGCGATAAACGTGACTGAAGCCGTGAGCGGTGGGTTACGCTAACGCTAACCCACCCTACGAAAATATTACGACTTACGGACTATTCAGATCCGTCAATATTGTAATTACTGGCGAAATGCACGTTTTCAGCGTCATCATCAACGCTGGGATGTCTAGAAATAGAACCTTCATACTTATTCCTAGCCAAGTAAAGAACCAGACTAGCTCCGACAAAAGGCACAAAAATAATTACTCCAATCAAAAATGGAATTTGCTCTTTGGCATAAGCGTCTTTAGAAAACAGTGATCGAATAGCGTATACATTTAGGCCGATCAATATCAGGCCTAACACAATGAAAAATCCAATCACAAAATTCATCGCTAACCCTCACGAAATAAAATCACAAATTCGGTGCCAACCACCGCTCAACGTCACTCTTATCAAC
Source organism: Undibacterium sp. GW821-FHT11H02 (assembly GCF_058808015.1). Taxonomy (NCBI): domain Bacteria; kingdom Pseudomonadati; phylum Pseudomonadota; class Betaproteobacteria; order Burkholderiales; family Oxalobacteraceae; genus Undibacterium; species Undibacterium sp. GW821-FHT11H02. The sequence continues at coordinate 33,069 of NZ_JBXARG010000014.1, forward strand.
CCCACGCCGCAAAGCCATATCCTCAACCTGATCCTCAGCAATCTTCCCAACACTAAAATACTTAGACTCAGGATGCGCAAAGTAGAAACCCGACACTGCAGCACCAGGAATCATCGCCCATGATTCAGTAATGAACATCTCAATCTCTTCACATTGCATCTGCTTAAACATCGCGGTCTTCACCGTATGTTCAGGGCAAGCAGGATAACCAGGTGCAGGACGTATGCCTGAATAGCTTTCTTGAATCAGATCAGCATTACTCAAAGCTTCGTCAGGCGCATAACCCCACAAATCTTTACGCACACGTTCATGCAGATATTCGGCGAAAGCTTCTGCCAAACGATCGGCGAGCGATTTCAACATAATGCTGCTGTAATCATCGTGCGCGTCTTCGAAGCGTTTTTCGTGCTTTTCTATGCCTAAGCCCGCGGTCACCGCGAACATACCGATGTAGTCTTGGATGCCGCTATCCTTGGGCGCAATGAAATCACTTAAACATTGATTTGGACGCTGCACACCGTCGATGATAGCTTTCTCCGTTTGCTGACGCGTGCCGTAATAAGTGAAGGCAACTTCTTTACGTGACTCATCGGTATAAATTTCTATGTCATCATCATTGACTGTGTTCGCTGGTAACAGAGAGATCACGCCATTGGCCGTGAGCCAGCGACCTTCGATGATTTTCTTCAGCATCGCCTGACCTTCAGCAAACACTTTGCTGGCGGCTTCACCGACGACTTCATCTTTCAAAATCGCAGGGAATGGACCAGCCAAATCCCAGGTTTGGAAGAACGGTCCCCAATCGATGTAATTCGCAATCGTGGCCAAATCGACGTTTTTGAAAATACGGCGGCCGATAAATTTAGGACGCACCGGCGCTCTATCGCCCGTGAAATCGACCTTCATTTTGTTCGCGCGCGCCTGCTTCAAGCTCACCATAGGCGTAGCTTTTTTATTCGCATGCAAGGTACGTACGCGTTCGTAATCAGTGCCGAGTTCGGCGATGTATTGCTCACGGCTTTCTGGTGTGAGCAAAGACTGCGCTACCGAGACAGAACGTGAAGCATCCGCTACATACACGACTGGACCATCATAATTTGGCGCGATCTTGACTGCGGTGTGCGCACGGCTCGTCGTCGCACCGCCGATCAGAAGTGGAATCTTCAACATGCGGAAATGCGGATCACGTTGCATTTCTTTGGCGACGTAAGCCATCTCTTCCAATGAGGGCGTAATCAATCCAGAGAGGCCAATGATGTCAGCATTCTCGGCTTTGGCTTTTGCCAGAATTTCTGAACACGGCACCATGACGCCCATGTTCACGACTTCAAAATTATTACATTGCAAGACGACCGTGACGATGTTTTTGCCGATGTCATGCACGTCGCCTTTGACAGTCGCGATAACGATTTTGCCTTTCGGTTTATTGTCGCCGCTGCGTTTCTTTTCTTCTTCGATGAAGGGTACCAAATGCGCGACCGCTTGCTTCATTACGCGAGCAGATTTGACGACTTGCGGCAAGAACATTTTGCCTTGGCCGAACAAGTCACCGACGATATTCATGCCCGCCATCAATGGACCTTCAATGACTTGGATAGGACGACCACCTGCGTTCAATACATTCACGCGCGCTTCCTCGGTGTCTTCTACGATCCAATTGGTAATACCATGCACCATCGCATGCGCCAGGCGTTTTTCTACCGGATCATTGCGCCACTCCAGCGTGGCTTCTTCGCGTTTGCCACCTGCTTTGAGCGTTGCGGCGAACTCGATCATGCGTTCGGTCGCGTCTTCTCTGCGATTGAGAACAACGTCTTCCACACGTTCGCGCAATTCCGCATCGAGTTCGCTATACACACCTATCATTCCAGCGTTAACGATACCCATGGTCATGCCTGCTTGAATCGCGTGATACAGGAATACCGTATGGATCGCTTCGCGCGCTGGATCATTGCCGCGGAAAGAGAAACTGACGTTAGAGACACCACCGCTGATTTTTGCACCTGGCAGGTTTTGATGTATCCAGCGTGTCGCTTCGATGAAATCGACGGCGTAGTTATTGTGTTCTTCGATACCGGTCGCGACCGCGAAAATATTCGGATCAAAAATAATATCGTAAGGATCGAAATCACAAGCACTGATCAATAAATCGTAAGCGCGTTTGCAAATTTCGATTTTTCGTTCGTAAGTATCAGCCTGACCTTTTTCATCAAAAGCCATCACGATCACCGCAGCGCCATAACGCTTACAAAGTTTGGCGTGATGCAGGAATTGCGCTTCGCCTTCTTTCATGGAAATCGAATTGACGATGGCCTTGCCCTGTACGCACTTTAAGCCTGCTTCGATCACATCCCATTTGGAAGAATCGATCATGATAGGCACGCGTGCGATATCGGGTTCCGAGGCGATCAGATTTAAGAAGCGTGTCATCGCTGCCTGCGAATCGAGCATCGCTTCATCCATATTGATGTCGATGACTTGCGCGCCATTTTCAACTTGTTGACGTGCGACCGCTAGGGCTTCGTCGTATTGCTCGTTCAAAATTAAACGGGCAAACGCTTTAGAGCCGGTGACGTTGGTGCGTTCACCGACATTCACGAACAGCGATTGCGCATCAATCGTGAAAGGTTCTAAGCCGGACAAACGCATCGCTGGTTCTATGGTTGGAATCGCGCGCGGCGTTTGCGTTTTGAGAATATCAGCAATCGCTTTGATGTGCGCTGGCGTGGTGCCACAGCAGCCACCGGCGATATTGATGAAGCCAGCTTCGGCAAATTCTTTTAACAGTGCGGAAGTATCGGCAGGTAATTCATCAAAGCCCGTGTCGCTCATGGGATTAGGCAAACCGGCGTTGGGATAAATGCAAACGAAGGTATCAGCAATTTTTGATAACTCTTCCGCATACGGACGCATCAATGCCGCACCGAGTGCGCAGTTCAAACCTATGGTCAGTGGTTTGGCGTGACGTACGGAATTCCAAAAGGCGGGCACAGTTTGGCCTGACAAAATACGCCCCGAGGCATCCGTCACTGTACCGGAAATCATGATGGGCAAAGTGTTGCCAGTTTCTTCAAAATACTGATCAATCGCGAACAAGGCCGCTTTGCAATTGAGGGTATCGAAAATGGTTTCGACCAATAAGACATCGGCACCACCTTCGACTAAGCCACGTACTTGCTCGTGATAGGCGGCGACTAATTGATCGAAGGTGACATTGCGTGCCGCAGGATCATTCACGTCCGGTGAAATCGATGCAGTCTTAGGCGTAGGGCCCAGTGCACCGGCGACGAAACGTGGTTTATCAGCGCTGGAATATTTATCACAAGCGGCACGCGCGATTTTGGCAGACGCGACATTCATCTCATACGCCAGATGCGCCATGTGGTAATCGTCTTGTGCGACCGTGGTGGCACCGAAAGTATTCGTTTCGATTAAATCTGCACCCGCCGCTAAGTATTGCTCGTGGATTTCTTGAATCACGTGCGGCTGCGTTAAAGACAGCAATTCATTATTGCCTTTGACGAAGAGTTCACGCACACCTGCTGGCCCCGTGAAATCTTTAAAGCGTTCGCCGCGATAGTCGGCTTCGTCAAGTTTGTAGCGTTGTATCATCGTTCCCATCGCACCATCGAGAATCAGGATGCGTTGTTGAAGTAGCTCGCGCAAACGCGCTTCGATGGCGGAAGATTTCAGAACGGTGGACATAGTATGTGGATTGATGAATCGCTAAAAACAAAAAACCCGATCAGGCTGACAAAAGCGGATCGGGTAATGAGTGTGCGATTTGGTAAAAAATTACTACCTTTAGCTGCACTTATTACGCGCCCGCAATCTGAGTCTCAAATCGGCGCAGGAAAACAAGCTGAAATTATACTTTATTTCGATAGAAGCACCTAAGGCGGGTATTGTTGCGTAATTGCTATTGTTGTTCGTTAGTAAGTTCTGAAACTCCCTATGAAGTTCCCCATGAACAGCTGCTTAGCTCTGTCTGGTTTTGACTTGTCTTATTTGTTAATAGAAAAAAGATATAAGGAAATTATTGGGTTTCTCTGGCTACCCAAAAGTCAAAATCCCTAAACGCCGAGGCGCAGAGGCGCAGAGGAGCGCTGAGAAAAGCTTGATGAGTCCTAGCTTCCTCTTTTTTCGTTTTTTCTGCGTCTCAGCGCCTCGGCGTTGTGGGGTTTTAGTTTCTAACTCGATCAAATCAGGTATCGCGATCAGAGAATTTTAATCTGAATCTAAGAATGATCGCTCTATAGACTGGCCACTTTTTCCAGAATTTGCAAAAAAAAAGGGCGCATGCCATAACAGCGATGCGCCCCAAGGAGGGAACTGAGACGATTAGCCTAGAAAGACACGACCAATCTAAAAAAACTTTGTAATGCTTAACTGGCTTTTTTGCGGGTCGCGATCAAGCTAGCCGCCACTGAGCTGACCAAAATCGTGCCGATTACCATCAAAGAAATATTGGTCGGAACATGTACCCATTTCACGATCAACATTTTGGTACCGACGAACATCAAGACAAAAGCCAGACCGAATTTCAATAAATGGAAACGATTTGCCATATCGGCCAGCAAGAAATACAAAGCACGCAAGCCCATGATGGCAAAAATATTTGAAGTGAAGACGATGAAAGGATCGGTCGTCACCGCGAAAATCGCGGGTATCGAATCGACTGCAAACACCACATCAGAAATCTCAATCAAGATCAATACCAACAAGAGCGGTGTGAAAACACGTTTGCCGTTGTCGATGATGCTGAATTTTTCTTCGTGAAAATCTTTGGTGAATGGCAGTAATTTCTTCGCGAATTTCAATACCGGATTCGCCTCTAAGTCAGGCTCTTTCTCCGCTGCGACCAACATACGCAAACCGGTAATTACCAAGAAAACACCGAACACATACAGAACCCAGGCGAACTGAGAAACCACCCAACTGCCCGCCAAAATCATAATGATGCGCATCACGATGGCACCAAGCACACCGTACAGTAAAACTTTGCGCTGATATTGTTCTGGTACTGCGAAGTGACCGAAGATCAATAAGAAGACGAAGACGTTATCTACGGACAGTGATTTTTCTATCACATAGCCAGTGAGAAACTCCATAGACTTAGTCATCGCGGCTGTTTCACCGATGATGTCTTTTAAATAGAAATACATCCCGGCGTTAAATAGTAAGGCCAAAGACACCCACACCAAGGACCAGATCGCGGCTTCTTTGACGCCGACTTTATGCGATTTGGAACCACCGAGCGCAAAAATATCGAGTGCTAGCATGCTAAGAACGAAGGCAATAAACGCGGCCCACATCCAGGGTTGTGCGACTGTTTCTAACATGGAATTCTTTCTGTTTTATGATTCTTATTGAAGCTTCTTGGTGAGATGCCGGTACATCTCACCAATCCGCTATTACTACGATGACTACGCTGCTTTTACTGACAAGCCATTAGCATTTCTCGTTTTATTCTTTTTCAATAAAGCCGAGAATTTGCAACAAGCTGGTGAAGAGATTGAAAATAGCGATGTATAAAGTCACAGTCGCCATGATGTAGTTGGTTTCGCCGCCACGAATAATATTACTGGTCTCGAATAAAATCAGACCAGACATCAACAGCACAAAGGCGGCAGAGACAGCGATGGACAGAGCTGGTACCTCGAAGAAGAATGCACCCAAGCCTGCGACGAATGCAACTAAGATACCCACTGTCAAGAATCCACCCATGAAGCTAAAATCACGCTTGCTGACCAATACATAAGCTGATAAGCCTAAGAAGATCACCGCGGTCAAACCCATGGCACTCATGACGATGCCACTACCGCCTGGCATGCCTAAATAACGGCTGATGATAGGGCCTAGCGTTAAACCCATGAAGCCTGTCAAGGCAAACACGGAAGCGATGCCCCAAGCGCTGTTACGTAATTTAGTCGTTAAAAATAATAAGCCGAAATAGCCGATCAAGGTCACAATTATGCCCATACTCGGCAACGCAAAAACGACGCTGAGGCCGGCGGCGAAAGCAGAAAATAATAAAGTCATAGACAGCAACATATAGGTGTTGCGTAGTACTTTATGTCCGCTGATCGCGTTGCTATCTACATAATCAACTGTTTGCGCATCGCGCATCGTGCTACGGTCTAAGATACTCATGGTTCTCTCCTAAATTCAATATTGAATCTTGTCCCAATTTGGGTGCGGCAAGTGTAGGCCACATTATTTATAAAGAAAAGTCGAATATAATTGCAATATAGATCGAAAAACACGATGTATTGACAGAGGTTAGCGTGCCTATCGGTTAGCTAACAGTGCGCAAACGATGAGCTATCAATGGGCTAAGTTATGGCAAGTTTAAATTACAAGCATTTACACTATTTCTGGGTGGTGGCGAAAACCGGTAGTATTGCCCGTGCCAGTGAACAATTACACGTCACGCCACAAACCATTAGCGGGCAACTCAGTTTGTTTGAAGATTTGCAGGGCGAAGCCTTATTTGAAAAATCTGGGCGTAATTTAGAATTAACTGAAGCCGGTCGTTTGGTGTTGGCATACGCTGAGGAAATTTTTCTACTCGGTCAAGAGTTAGAACAAGTATTGCAACATCACCCTACAGAACGCACGGTGCAATTACGGGTTGGCGTTTCGGATGCTGTGGCCAAAGCGGTGGCCTACAAATTGCTCGAGCCGGCACTTAGTTTGCCGCAAACACTTAGGATTAATTGCCGCGAAGGTAAGCTTGAAGATTTGCTAGCGGAATTAGCGCGACATAAGCTCGATATCGTGATCACCGATACGCCTATGCCCCCAAGTGCTAATGTGCGTGGCTTTAATCATCCATTAGGAGAATGCGGTCTCAGTTTTTTCGCCACTAAGGCTTTACGTGAACAGTATCCGCAGACTTTTCCCGCATGTTTAGACGGCGCTCCCGTTCTGTTACCAGGAGAAGATTCTGCTTTGCGTTCACGTTTGATGCATTGGTTTGAATTACAAGGAGTACGCCCACGCATCGCTGGCGAATTTGACGATAGCGCTTTGATGAGTGCATTTGGCGAAGCCGGGGTGGGCTTCTTTGCCAAGCCTAGTGCAATTGCCGATATGGTGATGCGTCAATATGATTTGGAATTGGTCGGTAGTACAGATGATATTCAAGAACAGTTCTATGCTATTTCTGTACAGCGTAAGATTACTCACCCAGCAGTGTTGGCGATTAGTCAGGCCAGGCCTTTGGCGATGATCAATTCACCAATCAAAAAATCACGCACAAAAAAATAGCGGCTGACCACGGGGCAGCCGCTATTTTCTAAGCGTGCGTAGCTCTATTTCGGATACTTAATCGTCATCTCTTTCAACACATTATCCGCATGATCGACTTCTTTCATGACCCATAACATGTAGCGAATATCGACGTGAATTGCCTTAGTAATCGCCGTATCAAAGTACCAGTCCTTAGTAATCGACTCATAAGTGGAATCAAAATTTAAGCCGACTAATTCACCACGTTTATTCATTACCGCCGAGCCAGAATTGCCGCCCGTGGTATCTGCACTAGATAGGAAATCGACGGGTACTGTGCCCAGCACCTTGTCTTTAAACACACCATAGCGTTTTTCTTTGATCGCTTGCAGTAAAGGTGCTGGTGCAATGAAAGGATCTTTGCCCGTGTGTTTCTCAACGATACCTTCGACCGTAGTGAAAGGTCCCTTGGTCAAGCCATCTCTTGGTGAATACGCACCGACATTGCCGAAGGTCACGCGCAAGGTGGAATTGGCGTCCGGATAGACTGGTTTGCCTTGCGATTTTTTCCAATTAATCACGGCTTGCATGTATTGCGGAATGATGAAATCAAGATTGCCGTCGACTTCTTTACGGCGGTTTTCTAAAGACATGCCGACATCGTGCAATTTCACTGCGAGCTGGATAAAGGCATCGTCAGACTGGGCAAACGCCGTCTTATCTCTGTCCAACCAAGCCAAACGTTTTGCGGTATCCGTCAATTGTGTTTTTTCGTACAAAGCAGCGGCAGTTTCAGCTGAAGGTAACAAGGCATCTAAACCCGCCGGGTGTACTGCCAACTTCGCATAGCGGGACAGGCCTGCAGTCAATCGAGCGCGATCGACCTTGGTCACAAAGGATTGCTCCAAACGCGTGAGACGGCCTTTGATAAAAGCTAAATCACGCTCTTGATATCCACTTTCGCGCTGCGCGTTGGGCTTCTCTTTTTCTAAAGCCAAACGATACAGACTGCGTGCGCTGGAGAACAAATCGCTATTGGTCGCCACGGCGTACGCCAATTCCTCTTGCGACAAGGCCATGTCTTGGGCAATCACGGCATCAAGTTTCGCTAGCAAGGCTTTGGCCTCGGCAGAATTTTTGCCAGAACTGATCAACCAATTACGGAATTCAGCATCTTGCGCATCTTTAATCGCGGCGATGTCTTTACGGGCAAAACCATCGATCAAACCTTGGGTCTTTTTCAAGCGATTATTGATGCCTTTGACCACGCTGGCGTAACGCACTTCATCATCCGCATTGCCCTTGGTTGCGGCTTCGATGGTCGCGATATCGGCCAACATTTCAGCTGCGCGTAATGGGTAATCAGTATCACGAGCGAAACGGATTTCTGAAGGTAATTTATAACGGCTAGTACGTCCTGGATAACCCGCCAACAAAATAGGATCACCATTTTTTAAGCCTTCGGCGGAAACCACCAAGAAGTCTTTGGATTTATACGGCACATTGTCTGGCGATGGATCAGCCGGACGACCGTCTTTGCCGACATAAGCGCGCAAGAATGAGAAGTCACCAGTGTGACGTGGCCATTCGAAATTATCAATATCGCCACCGTAGTTACCTATCATGTCGGCTGGCGCATACACCAGACGCACATCGCGTATCATCATTTGGCGTATGCGATAGTATTCCAGACCACGATGGAAGCTAGGCACGGAGCAACGATAGGCCTTATCTTGTTCGCAATCGGCGATGATTTTTTTCACTCTACTTTGTATCAGTTCGCGACGTTCACGACCTGACATTTTGTCGTTTAAGCCAGCCGTGACTTCAGCAGTCACATTTTCCACTTTATCGGTGATATATACGCGTGTGCTGGCACCGGCAGGTAATTCTTCGGCGCGCGTTTTAGCTAAAAAGCCATCGGTGATGTAATTTTTCTTGGCGCTGGAATTACGTTGTATCGCATCGTAGGCGCAATGATGATTGGTGACGATTAGGCCTTCTGGTGAAACGAAAGAGGCCGAGCAGCCACCGGTCGAGACGATCGCGCTCATTGGATGCTTGGATAAATCGGCTAACTTTTCGGCCGGTATGGTGATGCCAACTTTTTTGAGTTCGGCTTTTAGTTGCGGCAATTGATAGGGTTGCCATTGGCCTTCATCCGCTGATGCATAGGCGCTGATCGCGAGCATAGCTACTGGTATTGCTAGTTTTTTAAACAATTTATTCTCCTTCATAAGGTGTACGAGCGCGAGTATATCGTTGTTCCTTGATGCAAGCCAAACTCATCTTGGCCTAGTTTGATTTGCTTCATGTCACCGTCATATGCCTAGGCTAATATTGACTAAACTGGTGGACGTGTTGCTTCGCATGCACCAAGTGTGTGCAAATTTGTTGCACACTCTGACGAAGCACGATTTTTATCAATCAACTTAAATTGAATGTAGTAAGACTTATGTTGATCTAAATTGTCTAATTTTAGAGTCATTTGATACTCGGTTGATTTAGGCTTTTTATCATGGCGTTTAGGCAAAGACTAATTGTGTGCGTATAGATGTGCTACATTTAAATTTGCTCAGATGAAATTAATTTTCGTGCTTATCGGATAAAAAATTAAATATACCTGACTCGCCAAGATCGAACCACTTTACTAATCCAATGCGCATATTCCGGCACACAAAAATTATTACTGGTATTTGCATATTGCTTTTTTGGGCGGGTGATCCAGTGCGGTCGCAACCCGTCCTTGTGACTCAGGTAATACATCCTGCTGATGAAGAAAAAGGTGATCCGCGTTTTAATGATGTGAAAGAGATTTTGCGCCTGGCCTTGGAAAAAACCGTGGCCGAATTTGGGCCGTTTGAGTTGCGCGCTTCGAAGCAGCACACCAATGGTTTGCGCTATTTAAGTAACCTGGCTAACGATAGCGATCTGAACGTGGTCTGGAGTTCGACTAGCGAAGAAAAAGAGCGTAATTATTTGCCTATCCGTATTCCTCTGCGTAAGGGCATATTGGGTTATCGCTTATTGTTGGTACACAAGGACAAACAAGCATTGCTAAAAAATGTGAAAACCTTGCAAGACCTGAGAAAATTCAGCGTGGGACAAGGTGTGGGCTGGGATGATGTGAAACTATATGAAGCCAATGGTATTGAGGTTGTCGAGGCCAAATATAGTAATTTGTTTCGTATGCTCAGTTACAAACGCTTCGACTTTTTCCCTCGCGGTATCAATGAGATTTTTGCAGAATTGGATAAGGAATCAGCGCAAAATCCTGACCTGGTCATCGATGAAAATCTATTAATACAATATCCCTGGCCTTACTATTTTTTCGTTTCAAAATCGAATCCTCAATTGCAAAAACGTCTGGAACTGGGTTTGCATAAGATGATCAAAGACGGTTCTTTCGATGCTATATTTTGGAAATATAATGGAAAGGCGATAGAGTCGGTGAATTTTAATAAGCGTCGCATTATTCATATTAAAAATCATTTATTGCCAAAAGAAACGCCACTCAATGATGCCTCGTTGTGGTTTCGACCCAAGCTAAATTGAAGATACTATGTTTGCTTCAGCCAGCGTGTTTGAACAAAAGCGAATTAAGGCCGTATTGCTATGCGGTGTGGCTGTACTCGTAAGTAATGGCGCGCAAGCACAATCCGATCAGCTGCCAGTCAAGATAGATCAGGCTGCGAAATTAAGTGCACAAAACACAGCGGCAGAGCAAGTTCCTACGGTTTTGATTCAAACGCAAAAAAGCCGCTCCACACTTAGCTTACCTGCCAGCACACTCCAAAGTTTGTTACCCGGGATGAACCCTTTGAAGGGTTTACATCAACTCGCGGGTGTCACATTTCAATCGGCCGATCCTTGGGGTAATAACGAACAAAATTTCTCCTTATTCATACATGGATTCAGTGCGCAACAATTAGGTTACACCTTAGATGGTGTGCCACTCGGTGATCAGCAGTATGGCAATTACAATGGCTTGTCACCGCAGCGCGCGGTGATCAGCGAAAACCTGCGTAGTGTGCTGATGAATTCAGGCGCGGGCGATTTGTCCACCGCATCGACCAGCAATCTGGGTGGCACGATAGAAAGTTATTCCAGTGACCCGCGGGTAAAGTCAAACTGGGCAATGGCACAGACTTTTGGCAGTTATGGTGCGAGTCGTAGTTATCTGAGATATGACAGCGGTGAGTTCGCGACCGATGCTAGTGGCGACGAATCGCAGTCCTATTATCTGGCGGCAGTCAGGCAACGCGCACGTGCCTGGGACTTTGATGCGGTACAAGGCGGTGAACAATTCAACGCTAAGTGGGTCAAACATCTGACAAGGGCGAAGATGACCGCCTATTATAATTTTTCGGACAAGACCGAGCCCAATGAAGACAGCGTGGTACATAGTACGCTTGAATCTTTTACCCCTTACACCCGTCCCACGACCTACCCGGATTTCCGCTTTGCGCAAGCCTACCTGACGCCGCAAGGCGAGCCGCCACGACAGGATGGTGCGAATTATCGCAACTACTTTGGTGTAGCCCAGCGCCGCGATCACTTGGCTTATCTTAAGCTGGAGAATCAGATCGCGATCAATAGCCTATGGGTCAATCAACTCTATGCCCATCACGATGAGGGTTTGGGTGCGGTGGCAGGACCTATCGGTGTCGCGGGATTGCCAGCGCTGTTTAAAGTGTATTTTCCTACGCAAGATTTGAAGCAAACGTTTGGCGGTTCTGGCTATGCGGTTAGAACGACAGAGTACAACATCAATCGCCTTGGTTTTATCTCGACTTGGCAGGAAAAGACTGGGGCGCATCAATGGCAAACCGGACTATGGATAGAGCGCAATCGCTCTAGCGCCTATCGTCGCTGGTATGCACTTGATGCCGCGCAGCCTTTGAGTCCCTATCAGCAACCGCAAAATCCGCTGATTACTCAATATGGCAGCGAAATCGACAATCAAGTGCTGCAATTTCATGTGCAAGATGAATGGCAATTGCAGCCCGACTTTAGTTTGCAAGCCGGATTTAAGTCAAGTTTGCAATTCGCCGATGGCCGTTTTCCGGTGCAGCCCAAAGTGGGTGCTATTAATGGGGGATCAACTGCACTGCCGGAAGGAAACATCACCACCAAAAAATGGTTTTTGCCGCAGCTAGGCTTGCTTTGGCGCGTGTCGGCGGGCGATCAGCTCTATGTCAATTTACAAAAAAATGTACGTCAATTTATCACCTATGGCGCAGTGGGCGCGTCGCCTTGGAGTTTGAATAATCAAAGTGCTTTCGATCTATTTAAACGGACGGCTGAGCCAGAAACGGCGATACATTTTGAAACCGGAATTCGTAGCCGCCGTCAGTTTTCGCTTGAGACCACGCCCGTCCCAGGTTTGACCACCCTGGACGCGCAAGTGAGCTTATATCGGGTGAATTTTCACAATCGTTTATTGCAAATCAGCCCAACGCCGGTGATCTCATCCATCGTGAACGGCAATCCCATACTGGCCAATGTAGGCGGTGTTAAAACACAAGGCATCGATATGGCGATGACGCTACAATTCGGATCTCGTTACGCCTTATTCAACGCGCTGTCCTATAATCGCTCGACTTATCTGGACGATTATTCGAATGGCGGAACTCGTGTGAATACGGCGGGTAAACAAGTACCCGCCAGTCCAGCGTGGTTGAATAAAACGATGCTGAAAGCGAATTGGCGAGAAGTTGAAGGGCAATTCACCGTTGATTATGTAGGCAAACGCTATGCGACTTATACCAATGATCTCAGCGTACCTGCGTATGTTTTAATGAACTTGGGCATGCGATATCGCTTAGCTACTGCATGGAATGGCGGCGTCAATTATGTCGGTTTGCAAATCACGAATCTGGCAAATCGTCGCGGTACTTCTACTTTGGTGGTCGGTGCTGCCGCTGGAACCTACAACAGCTTTCCGATTGCGCCTAGACAGATTTTTTTCAGCTTAAGTAGCGGCTATTGATTTTTATACCTAAGGCTAAATTTTCATTTACAGTAACTTTAACAGTTGAACCTTGTGAATCAACTGCACCACATTATTCACCTGTAATTTTCGCATGATATTTTCTCTGTGCTTATCAACCGTCTTCGCCGACAGGCTTAATTGTTCGGCGATTTCTATGGTGGCCAAGCCTTGGTAAATCAGCGCCAGAATCTGTAATTCACGCGGCGTAAGATCGGTCTCACAGGCATCAATTTGTGTTTGGACTTCTTCGGGAATGACTTGTTTGCCTGCCAAAACCTGCTCAATACAATCTAAGAGCTGATTGGCTGATCCTTCTTTCTGCAAAATCGCATCGGCTTTTGCATCGCGTAATTGTTTGAAAATCAGACCCGAATTGGCACCCGTCAAAGCGATGATTTTCATGTCTGGATAGCGTTGTTTACAATATGCCAGCACCGCGCTCGATTCTCCGCCGGGCATGTGGTAATCCAAGATACACAAGTCCACCGTTTCACTTTGTAAGTAAGGTAGCACTTGCCCCAAATTGCCTAATTCCGCCACGATGTGATAATGACTTTGTGTCTGTAATAAAAGTTTTAAGCCCTGTCGGAAAATCGCATGGTCGTCAGCGAGCAAGATTTTGATAGTGGTTACTGGCACAGTAGGCTCTTTATTGTGTAAGTGTTGGTGGACTCGGAATGTTAGAATGGTAGCCGACATTATCCTAGAAACCTTAGTTGGACGAGTTCGAGTGTGCATTTTTCCGTGTTTCTGGCAAGGCGTGACGACGAAGCAAGCTCCATGTTGATAGTTGGAGCAACGATGTCCAGAGACGCGGAAAAGTGTGCAATCGAATTCGTAGCGCTGCCACCCAATTGGTGAACAGAAAAAGTACCGTAAAATTAAATGCTCATGCGCCTTCCAAGACAACAATAAGCGGTCAACTGAGGTTTCTAGGATTATTAGCTTGGTACAGGCAGCTTTGGTATTGATCTAAAAGGTTTTATTTTTAGCTAACTTGCTGCTGCCACTCTCTATTTAAGCGCAAATTCGCATGCGATATTTTTCTCTCCTATTACTGTTTTTAAGCTTGCAGTTCGCGCACTACGCACCAGCGCTGGCACAGACACAATCCGCATGCCGCTTGGAAAATTCATCGACGGTTTTGGCACTGCAATCCTGTACCAGAGTCTTGAGCGATGCCCAAGTTGCACAAGAGTTTCCGCGAGCGCCACGTATTACCGAGCCAGGCACATGGGTCGCAGTGAAATTTCATGCCAAGGCAGGTGACTATCTACTCGATCTTGGTATTCCTGATGCCTATCATGTGCAGGTGTTTGGTTTGCAGCAGGCAAATTTACAAAATTTGATGCGCTTGAATTCGCAATCGAGGTTCCAAGATCGCCTGCTGGCCCACCGCCTACTATTAGTGCCGCTCACCATCCAAGAATTAGCGCAAGACGGTGGACAAGAAAGTGGGCAGGAAGTATTGGTGCACTATAGAACGCACGGTAAGACTCCCTTATTCATGCGCCTGTTTCCACGAGAAATTTTTCTGCAGCGCGATACGATAGACAATCTGCTGAATGGCATAGTGATAGGTTTTTTGCTAGTAGTGATTCCTTTGTTGGTGATGGGATTTCAATCGGTACAGAATCGCAATTACCGGATTTATGCCGCGCTGGTGATCACAAATTTAGCTTTCTTATTGCAGATAGAAGGTTATAGCTTTCAGTTTTTGTGGCCAGATTCGCCGGACTGGAATATGCGTATGCCTAATCTGATCGCCTGCAATGTCATGTTTTGGCATGTCTTGTTTGCGATTCAGTTTTTGCAAATGCGCCAACGCTTGTTGTCTTTATATTTGTGGCACATAGCCTCCTTGTGGATCATTATCCCCGCATTTTTTCTGGAATTATTTTGGGATATCGAAGTCGTTATACTCGCTTTGTCGGCTTGCTATGCGGCCTTGGCAATGTATACCGCTTACTGTGGTTTGCGACAGCAAATACCGGCGGCGCGTTTCTATTTCATTGGCACCTTGATGCAAGTCATCTTCATCGTTGGTTTGCTTTTTATTAGTCTCACTTTTGGCAATCCCTTTCCTCAGTTTGCGGTGCTTACTTATCCTAAGATAGGTTATCTGGCAGAAGCCATGTTCTTTGCCGCCGCGGTGGTACAACAGATTCGTTTGTTCGGCGAACGACAGGCTGAATTGCGCCAACGTCGTTTAGCCGAAACTGAACAGTTGCTGCACGCAGAACAAAGTAAATTACAAGCCTTGGATAAGGCCAGACAGCAGCAATTGCAATTGGCCTCTGCCAGTCACGACATCGCTCAGCCGCTGGCGTCTCTGCGTTTTGCCTTGGCCGCCTTAGGGCAAAAACCTGAAAATAAAGCGATTGCCGAGCATGTAGAAAATACCCTGAACTACGCACAAAGCCTGTTGAAAGAATTGATTGTACAAACTCGTCACGAGCATGCCGCCGACGCTGCCAGTAATGCTGATGAAATCGATCTGCACGATGTTTTTTCACAGTTAGCGCAAGAGTTCGATATGTTGGCGCAGCAAAAAGCCTTGAATCTGGCGATACATCGTTGTCGGCTCACTTTGCCCGGCTCCAGTGTCTTGTTATACCGAATATTGAGCAATCTATTAGCTAATGCGATTCGCTATACCGAGCGTGGACGCATCGTGTTAGGTGTCCGACGACTATCCTCTGCGATAGAAATTCAGGTCTGGGATACCGGCCCGGGTATTCCCGCGCCTACCGTTGCCAGTTTGACGCAAGCATTTCAACAGGGCGCACAAGCACAGCAAAGCACGCAGGGCTATGGCCTAGGCTTATTCATCGTGCATACACTTTGCAGGCAATGCGGCTATCAATTGCGCATCCACTCTGAATTAGGTAAAGGTAGTGGGTTTTGTGTGCGAATCCCGCTGTAGTGTCGCTGCCGCATTTAAGCTGAATCTGGAGTAAATTCATCACGAATACGGTGTTTTCCGTATGTCTTTGTCTGTCCCCAATCTCTACACTGTGTTGCATGACGTAGCGCCAGCGCTGCGTAGACATGACAAATTTAGGGGGATGTATGTGGGCAGCAGTGTTAGTGACTTTATGGCGTTGGACTATGGCAGTGCTGGATTGGCGTTGTCATTGGCGTGTATTGACCGGTCGTGCGACGGTCGACGTGGTGATCATCACTAATATTCGTGACGAGCAGGAACGGCATTTGTTTTGGGGGAATTTACGCCCTAAAGAGGGACATTCCGATGGCGCTCGCATTTACCTGAACGGCGTAGCGGGTCGCATCCGTGGCATCTATGTTACGGCGGAAGAATTGCTCAGCAAATCAGGTCGCCAGTTAGCCAAGCAACAATTTATCAATGCAGTGAAATGGGCTGATCAGCGCGGCGCTAAAGTGGTGTTGCTGGCGGCATCGACCAAGCGACTATTCGGTCGTGATGGCGCGGAATTAAAGGCCATGTTCCCGCATATTTTGTTCACGATAGGTGATAACGGTACCGCTTTGTTGTTGTGCCAGGATATTGCGCAGGCCTTACGGAAAGCAAAGTTGAATAGCGCCAGTCGTATCTTGGTGATTGGACCTTACGGAATTTTGGGTACAGAAGTGACCAAATTCTTATTGCAACAGGGTTTTGAGGTGGTGGGTTTTGGCACTAACCCGACTTTACTGAATGAATTTTCTTCGAACTTTCCGATTGCATTGCATAGTGATATCCGTCATGTTGGCAAGGTGGATGCGGTGATTGCTTGTACCCATAGTCAGCAGTCAAAATTGACCGTCGATGCGATAGAAACTTTGCGACATGCGGATAAAAAATTGCTGGTGATTGACGTCGCTGAGCCAGCTAATTTGGATGCCACGACCTATGCCCGTTGTGAACACGTGGTGGTGCGTCAGGATGCAGGCAATGCCTGGTCACCCGAATTACATTTTGTGATGGGACGTATTTCGTCGGACATGCTGAATCTGGCGCCGAATAGTGTGTTTGGCTGCTTTGCTGAGTCCATGACGCTGTACCACGCAATTTATCGCGAGCACCAATACAGCTTATTGAATCACAATTGGTTTTATGTGAATCGCTTGAATATCGCAGTCTTATCGTATAACTTCGATGCGCTGCAAGTACGCTCAGCGCCTGCTTATTGTTTTGGCCAAAAGCTCACGTCGTTTTGTTTAGAGCGAGATTGCACAGCCTTGAGGACAATAGAGTCTGACTTAGCGCAAGTTGGCAATGCGGTATTGAGCACCTAAGTTTGGCTTGGCCTAAGCTATTGACGAAAAAAAGCACCGCGAATTTGCGGTGCTTTTTGCGTATTGATGCCTAGCTCAATTGATCCTCAGTTAATCCTCAATTAATCATATCGCGCTGCAAGCGACGTGGTACTTCCCAATCGAGTTCCCAATCGCGTTTCTTTTCTAAGGCATCGATATGTTTGAGTTTTTTATCTTCGACAAATTTGCCGGATAATAAAAACTTGGGCTTGGTTGGTGCGGACACATAGCCGCGTACTTCCCACAACGAACGTTTCAAAGTCGTGGCCGCCAGAATGCCGTAATCGGCGCCGCAAGTAATCCCCTTTTCAGCGACGACGGCTTCGCCAGCTTTGATGTATTTTGCTGCATAGATCGTGCCTTTAGTAGCGATCCAGCGTCCGCTGTGAATCTCACCATTCAGGCTAGTGATCTGACCAGTGGCGCGGATTGTGCCCCAAGCGCTGATGTCGCCGTGGCTATGTAAAGAACCTATACTCAGATTGCCTTGGCAAATCACATCACCCGCAAACAGTCCGCCATTGATGGCGATATCAGTTTCGCTAAATACTTCACCTTTGACATTCACATCGCCGTCAGCCGCAATCGCGATGGCGCTTAAATGACCACCGACATACTGTACTTCACCCACATCTAAGACATCGTCTAATTGTAGATTGCCGTGGCAGTCGAGTACATCACATGATAAATAACCGAGTACCTGAATATCGCCATAACCACCAAAAGTCTCGTGATGAGCATCGCGTTTTAAGATCGCTGGATGCACCAGCTTATCCATATAGGCACTGCCATCTTTGGCTGGTTTTGCCTGGTCTAGTTCTAACAAACGCGCCATCCATTCGGCGTTGCAGCCGGTTTTGAGCATGAATTCAACTTCGATATCGCCAGCGCAATCGAGCGCCTGACCAACATACAATGATTGCACGCGAATATCACCGGTCACCGTTAATTTGCCCAGACAAAAAACTTCTTCAGCTTCCAGATTGCCATCTACTAAGAGGTCGCCGCCGATGATGACTTGATTGGTAATTTGTAAGTCGCCTTGGATATGCGCGTCACCGGTGCTGGCAAATTGTTTGCGTTTGAGTTTTTTTGCGAGGAAGGGGATGGGGGCAGGAGTAGACATAGTGTTTGCTTCCGGTGAGAACTTCAATTAAAAATACGAATGGAAAATGGTCGATAGATGGGCGGCAGAGGGGCGTAAATTAAGAAGGCAAAGCATCTAAACGTCCCGCTTCCGCTAATTCACGAATCATACTAATGGTATCAATATCGGCCTGATGATACGCGGAACTACGGTATTCGTTAAGCATTTCATTCGCAGCATCTTGTTCAGCGCTTTGGCCATCGTCGTACACAAAACGCACGAATAGACTTCCCGGCGATGGCTCTTCTATGCTCATGCGTAGAGACGATTCAGGGATATCATTTTGTGCGGGCACTTGATAATGCACATGTTGTAGATGCACCAGACTGACTTGATCTATCACGACCAATTCGCCATAACGCAAGCTGCGTTGCATGCTCACTTCGGTTCGTTCACTGATATCGCAATCGTCGATGTAGGGCATGAACAGCTTGGGCATTTCAGCGCGCATGATGAGTCCACACCACAGTTGTTCGCGGCTGATTTCAGTCATTAGAGGATTGTTAAAATCATTGATTTCAACCAGATGTTCAAATTTCATAGCAAGTCCTTGTTGAACCCAGGTTTTCCATTAGGCGCACCTACGGTGCAATTTGCGTGCTGACGGCGCATTTTCGGCCATTTTTGCTGCTCTTCCGTGTCAATAGCTAGCTATTGACCCCTCATTCGCATCAAAACTGTCTCGAAAAGTGCATCCGTCATCATCGCAAATCTTAACGGAAATTCTGGGTTGAATGACGACAGTTTACACTGCTTCGGGGTCTGACTGTGCTTTCTGGAATAGGGCAATCTGATGAAATTGCAAATCAAACGAAAGTCGAAAGTGTTAGCCGCAGAGGCGCAGAGAACGCAGAGAAAGGCAAAAAGCAAGTTTGCTCTTTTTATCATTTGCCGTGGAATTTTCCTTATGCGATCTAGGGCCTGTTAACATTTAAATCGGGAGATGCGTTCAAGCCAAAAGGTGGGATGGCAAGGCGTAGTTCGCCGCCGAGGCTGATGCCTCGGCAAGAGCTGCAACGCTGTCCATCGCGCCTTTTGGCTTGAACCCTTCGGGAATGGGTAAAACGGGCACATGGCGTTGTTGCAAGTCGCTTACAGTGCTCGCACTGCGGCGCGCCTTGACGCCTAGCCCTGTGCCCGTTTTTCCGCATTCGCACTCCCAATTTAAATGTTAACAGGCCCTAGCTGTCTTCAGGAAGTGGTGATAGCCGAGAGCCTTATTTACTATTTTTTATTGCGGTCACTTCAATTTCAATTTTCATGCGTGGATCAGCCAAGCCCGCAGAAATCATCATGGCCGCTGGACGTGTTTCGCCCAGATACTGGCGCAACACGGGCCAGCAAGCTTCGAATTCGCTGGCCTCGGGTACAACGTAAGTCACGCGCACCACGTCCGCTAGACTAGAGCCCGCCTGCGCTAATGCGGCTGCGATATTTTTGAAACATTGCTCGGTTTGCGCGACGATGTCGTCGGAGATCGTCATCGTACTGTAATCAAATCCTGTCGTGCCGGAGACAAAGACCCAATTATCTTGCACGATAGCGCGTGAATAGCCGATTTGTTCCTCGAATGATGAGCCTGAGCTGATGCGTAATCTGGTCATGATGCTGTGGGGTAAAGTGTAAAGTGTAAAGTGTAAAAAGGTGGGCGCTTAGTTGGCAATTGCCCGATTAAATTTTTGTATCAGTTCATCAGGAACCGCATGACTGCACATTAAAAAACGTTCAGGTCCTTGCGGCATATTCCGAGGTTTGAAGATATGTAGCTTGTCGCCATCTTCTATGGTTTTGATCATATTGATTGCTTCATCTTCCGGTACAAAGATGAAATCAGCCCGGTGCGCCGCAACCATTTTTGCCATATTCAGAGATTCTGCTGTGGTAGGAACGATAGTGACGTGTGAACGTTCAATTGCTTCATCAATTGCACTGCCATAGGAGGCGATTTCTTTTTTCAGCATTTTGACACCTGGAATACTTAGCGCTTCCACTAAATCCATAGATTTGTCTGGTTTAAAGTCGCGATGCGCTAACATGACCGAGGGACGCGCGGTATCACGTATTACTACATGCGAGAACTTGGCTATTTTTTGCCGTTCCTTATTCTTAAACATGCCTACCGCACACAGAGCTTCAGCATTCGCTTCTAGCAAATTGAGCTGGCGTTTAAACGGCGTTTCGACCCATACAAAAGAGATTCCGGCTTTTGTCATCGCTTGCGCCACCGGCGTGATCAATAGCCCGGTTAATTTTCCCTCGCTATCCCGATATGACATCGGTTGCCGTACTTCATACATTAGTTTTAGCGCGTCGTTTGCCCGGGTCGTTTGGGATAGACCTGTCTGAATGAAGAGTAGCAAGAGTCCGGCGCAAACATGTTTCATGATGAAGTATTTAGAATGACAAAAGAGACTGACTTCGCAGCTGAGTTCTTGTTTATTGTTGCTAGCTACTCAGAGCATACGAACTCAGCACAGGCTTGTCAAAAAACAGTGTGCATTATTGTTTTAATCAATTGCTTA
Source organism: Undibacterium sp. GW821-FHT11H02 (assembly GCF_058808015.1). Classification (NCBI taxonomy): domain Bacteria; kingdom Pseudomonadati; phylum Pseudomonadota; class Betaproteobacteria; order Burkholderiales; family Oxalobacteraceae; genus Undibacterium; species Undibacterium sp. GW821-FHT11H02. The sequence goes on from NZ_JBXARG010000014.1 coordinate 54,247, forward strand.
CTTTGCAAAATGGCGTGTCGGAGACACTACTTTTTAGGTGGAATCGCGTAAGTGGTCACCACATGTGCTACCGCTTCAGTCTGACCTTCTGAGTATAAGCTAACCTCGCCCATCGCCAGCGTTTTGCCTACTTTGAGTAAACGACAATGCGCCAGAATGTCGGCATCGGCCGCTGGCTTACGTAAAAAATTGATCGTCAGATTGGTGGTCACCGCTAAGGGCACGATGCCAATTTCCCCTAGTAATGCCACGTACATTGCGACATCTGCCACGGCCATTAATACCGGGCCCGACACCGTGCCGCCCGGCCTGAGATGACTCTGGTTAATTTGTTGCCGTACACAAGCACCCATGTCGCTTAAAGATTCGACCATGACACTACTCTGTGGGAATTCTTGTTGCAAGAATGCCTGGATTTGCCCGGTACTAAGGAGTGGCATAGGAGGTCCCATCAATGGCTAAAAATGTGTGAGTATGAGTGCATTAGAGTCTGCATTATCGAGGTTAGCATTAATGAATACCTACTCCTTAAATTTATCTAAAGGTAGCCTTGAATATTAATCGCTGTTCGACGCCACCTGTTTCGGTAGAATTTATAGCGATCATAACAAAATTTATTTAGTCCTTATGTAAAACGGCGGTTAGCGTGCGCTCATGCTGCCAAGTTTAAGTCTACGGCGTGGCTATGTTTGAGTCGGGATGATTTTTTCTAAGGACGAATTTTGAATATGCGGGTACCAGAAATTGACTGACTGTATTAATAGTATTGAGACAAGGTAAAAATACCGTGTCGTCCAATTGGCGTTAACTTTACGAATGCGATATCACCATGACATTAACGAATAACTCAGCGCGTCGCGGCTTTTTACAAACTTTAAGTGGACTCACAGCAGGCTTGGTGAGTTTGGGAAGTCTGCAAGCTCATGCGCAAACTAAGTCTAATAAGACAAGCGCAATAAAGCGTGCAAGCGGCGCAAAATACATGGGCGACTTCGTCGCCCCCAAACTCGATAAAGTAAAGGTCGCCATCATTGGTGTCGGCGCACGTGGCGCTGGTCATGCCGCACAATTAGCTTCAATCGAAGGTGTGCAATTTGTGGGCATTGCCGATGTCGTTGAGGCACGTGCTAAAAAATCCGAAGCCGCTGTGGTCAAATTTGGGCATACACCCAAAGTCTACTTCGGCGATGAAAATGGCTGGCGTACTATGCTCGCAGAAACCAAGCCGGACGCAGTGTTTATCGCGACGCCGTGGAGCACACACGCACCCATGGCGATCACCTCTATGAAAGCCGGGGCGCACGCTTTTGTCGAAGTACCGATTGCAACCACGCTAAAAGAGATGTGGGATATCGTCGACGCCTCCGAAGCGACTGGGCGTCATTGCATGATGCTGGAAAACGTTAATTACGGACGGGAAGAGTTGTTGTACTTGAACATGGTGCGCCAAGGCGTACTTGGTGATTTGTTGCACGGTGAAGCTTCGTATATTCATGCTTTGCGTTTCCAGATGGAGAATGGTGATTCGACGGGATCATGGCGTACTTTTGAATATGCTAAACGCAATGGTAATTTGTACCCGACGCATGGCTTAGGACCGGTCGCACAGTATATGAATTTGGCGCGTGGTGAAGATACCTTCGGACGAATTTCTTCTTTCTCCACACCGGCCAAAGGTCGCGCCGCCTATGCGCAAAAGTCAACGAAGTTGACCAGCCCAAAATTTAAAGAACTGGACTTTAAAGGTGGTGATCAAAACACCTCTATCATTAAAACCGCGATGGGCCGAACCATCATGGTGCAGTGGGATGAAACCACGCCACGCCCTTACTCGCGTCACAATATGATCATGGGTGTGAATGGGGTATTGGCTGGCTTTCCGAACCGGATATCAGTTGAAGGTATCACCAGCAATTATCACAAATGGGCCGAAGGCAAAGAGTGGGAAGAGATTGCTGCAAAATACGAACATCCTTTGTATGTGCGCCTAGGCGAACTGTCCAAAAAAATGGGCGGCCATGGCGGCATGGATTTCTTGATGTTGTACCGCATTATCGAGTGCCTGCGCAAAGCGGAGCCGCTGGATCAAAATGTCTACGAAGGCTGCCTGTGGTCAGCGGTTGGACCTTTGAGTGAAAAATCGGTGGCAGAAGAGGGCAATTCTCAAGTCTTCCCTGATTTCACGCGAGGCGATTGGAAAGCGACTAGTCCTTTGAAGATTATTGTCTGATGTAGGGCGCGGGAGTATAAATAAAGAATGCGAACATAGAATCACTTTCTCTGTGCGCATTTGTGCTCCCACGTAAAAACTTAGCGGCAGGATTTAGTATCCTTAGCACTAGCAAATTCCTCTACCATCGCATCAATAAAAACCCGGGTCCGGGCCGGCATCAGGCGTCGACCGGGAAAGACCGCCCAGGCATTGAATTCAGGCGAATGCCAGTCAGGTAATACCCGAATCAAGCTACCGTCATGCAAATGGCATTGTGCAAAATGTTCCGAAATCAAGGTGATGCCAAGTCCGGCTAAGGCCAGACGTCGTAACATTTCGGGCGAATTTGCAGTGGCGATGCCGGGCGGCACGCCTTCCCAACTTTGTGTTCCATTTTTTAAGCGCCACATCGCTGGCTCGGCATTACGTGCCAATAAGCGCAAGGTCTGATGCTCCATTAAGGCTTCTGGCTCTTGCGGTTCACCATGTTGTTCCAGATAGCTGGGTGCCGCATACATGGCGGCAGAAAACATCGCCAATTGGCGCGCTGCCAGCGAGGCATCGTCGGGTAAGCTGCCCATGCGTATCGCTAAATCAAAATTTTCTCCAATGATATCGACCCGTCGTGGGGATAAATCTAACTCCAAAGTAATGGCCGGATATTGACGCAAAAAGCGCGTGATTAACGCGGTCATCGTTTCGTTGGCAAAGTCCGCCGGCATAGACACGCGCAAGCGACCACTGGGTTGCACCTGCCTTTGTTGCGTCAGAGCCAGCGTTGCTTCGACCTCGGCAGTGACCTGTTGCGCATGTGCCAAAACCACATTGCCAAAATCCGTAACGACGAGCTTCCTGGTTGTGCGCAAGAGTAAGCGCTCGCCCAATTGCGCTTCCAACGCCGTGATACGGCGAGATAAGGTGGACTTGGGCATGCTCAAACGCTCTGCGGCACGGCTAAAGCTGCCCTCCGCGACGACACGGGCAAACAACAAAAGATCATTAGGATCGAGATTCATAGTGAGATGTCTTTAATAAAGCCCTGCAAATACCTGGTTGAAAAGCTGATTGGGCATACTATTGGTTCAAAAATGGAACAATCATATCCATTTTACGCTCTTCCGCTCTGAATTTGGAACATATAAAGTACGCACATCTTCACCGAACAATGTAGTCCAAACCCAAAGGAGCATTACCATGAACATCTTGCAAATCAATTCCAGCGCCCGTGTTGCCGGTTCTCATTCTACAAATTTAGCGAATCAAGTGAGCGCACGCTTACGTGAACAGCACGCAAGTGCTAGCTTTAGTGTGCGTGATTTGGCAGTAACGCCACAACCAACGCTGGACGAAGTCGCCTTACAGGCTTTGTTCACACCGGCCGATCAACGTAATCCTGAGCAGGCTGCACGGGTGGCCTTAGATGATGCCTTGATCGCTGAAGTGCAGGCGGCCGATATCTTGGTGATAGGCGCGCCTATGTATAACTTTGGTATTTCTTCGCAATTGAAAAACTGGATAGACGCGATCTCCCGTGCTCAAGTGACTTTCCGTTACACTGCAACTGGCCCGGAAGGTCTGTTGAAAGGCAAAAAAGTGTATGTGGTCTTGACCCGTGGCGGCTTATATCGCAATACGCCGAACGACACGCAAATGCCTTACCTGAAAAACTTTTTTGCCTTCCTCGGCATGACCGATGTGGAATTCATTTATGCTGAAGGTTTGGCAATGGGTACGGAAGGTGAGCAACGTGCGATTAGTGATGCACAAGCGCAGATTGAAGCTGCCATTGCTTAGTGGTCATCAATCAAGTTAGTTATAGTTTGAACTCAAAGAAAAAAAGGAAAACCAAATGAACACCGTCATCACACCAGTAGCTGCTGAAGTCGTTAAGCTTTCGCGCGCCGTTGAGCAATTGGTGGTCGGACAAGCGACCTCCGATGGCGCGGGCGTAAAATTGACGCGAGTCTTGACTCAGCCCTATCAATATCGTTTGGATCCTTTTTTGATGTTAGATGCGTTTGGCAGTGACAACCCCGACGAATACATCGCCGGTTTTCCTGACCATCCGCATCGCGGCTTTGAGACCATCACCTATATGTTGGAAGGCCGCATGCGCCACCGAGATAGTGCTGGTAATGAGGGTTTGCTGGAAAACGGCGGGGTGCAATGGATGACGGCTGGGCGCGGTGTGATTCACTCAGAATTACCCGAGCAGGAAAATGGGCGCATGGAAGGTTTTCAGCTATGGTTGAATCTGGCGGCCAAAGACAAAATGACACCAGCCTGGTACCGCGATTTTAAGAGCACCGATATTCCTGAATTCACTACCGAGCAAGGCGTCAAAGTGCGCGTCATTGCGGGCCAAAGTCATGGTGTTGCGGGAGCGATGCAAAGAGCGACCACCGAACCGATTTATCTAGACGTGACTATGCCAGCAGGCAGCAGTTTTTCGCAAAACTTAGCGGCCGATTTCAATGCCTTCATTTATGTCTATCGCGGCGAAGTCAAAATCGGCGAACAACAAGTGCCTTTGCAGCGTATGGCGATTTTGAAAAAATGGCCCTTAGCCGACGGCGTAAAGATACAAGCGAATGAAGCAGCGCGATTCATCTTGATTGCAGGTAAGCCGCTAGGTGAAACCATCGCACAATACGGTCCTTTTGTGATGAATTCACAAGAAGAGATTTTTAAAGCGATTGATGATTTTCGTCAGGGTAATTTAGTGAGTGCTTAGTGAGTGCTTAGTGAGTGCTTCGTTAGTGCTTTGTTAGTGTTTAGGAAAAAAAGGGCTTTCACGTAATTGCGTGTAAGCCCTTTTTTTATCGGATAACAAGCAATGCAAGATGGACAGGTTGCATTGCCCAAGCGAAAATAGACTATTTTATTTGCGAACAAACCACAAAAGACACCTAGTGCTGCTGTTCGTGTCTATCCAATAAAGCGGAGTGAGGGTGATAAGGAATTTGGATTTGACGCTATTTTTTGTTGCTTTTTGGGATGGGTGTATAAATTAATCTTCTAAATTAATCGGCAGTTGGGTGGGCGCGCTGCAGTCACGACATCGACAACAAGCGCAGGAGGTAAGATTGCGACAGAGATATCTGTTTCCGTCATTGATAAAACAAAAAGTAACCAATTTATATGAAAAGCAACCGAAATCGACTGCCAGATGGGCTGCATCTCTTGATATCGACAATTCTAAAGATGCTCCTTTTTATGGTGATAGTGTCAGCTATTTACGGATACGCGAATGGGTGGGACAAGGGGGCGAAACTTATGGGAGCCTTATCGCTGATTGCAATTATTGGACAGTGCTGGTCACATCGTAAAGACATCTTGAGCTTATTTCGAGGCGAAAGTCCGTTGGAATAAATTGCGCACGGGGGGCAGCCAAGCAGTAAGAATGGGGGGAGGGTTTTGACATGCCACATTTGAAGACGAAATACGCCACGTAAACCGCTTGTCACAGTGCTTGCAATCCGTGTAGAGAGTTGAAGTGCACGTCAACCACAGAAACCACAGAAGACACCCAACGCTGCTGTTCGTGTCTATCCAATAAAGCTGCGTGAGGGTGATGAGGAATCTGGATTCGAATCTTTTTTGTTGCTTTTTGGGATGAGGGGCAAAATTGTCCATGAAAAAGCTTTGTAGATTACTTTTACGCCACTTGGCGAAAGATATTGGGTTCCCTGTAATAAAGGGCGAGGATGCTATCCAGTTACCATCCAGTGAGCTTGTTCGTAACGAACTCCACTTTAGATGCGTTGAAGAACGCGGTCTGCCTGATCGTGTCTGGATTGAAGTACGTTTTATTGTAAAAATTAGCACTGTCGCAAACTTGTGGGTTAGATACTCTGGACGGGAAGGCGCAAAGCCAACCTTTACGTGCTCACATCAAATTAGGCGTGCTACTTATACGGAATACGCACTGCCAGAGAACGGATTCTCTCTGTCGCTTGATTGTGCGGGTGAACTCGACAGGTTTATTGAAACTTTAAGTGTGGTGGTAAGGGAGCGACTGGTGCCCCTTGCACAAACTTGTTCGAATTTAAATGGCGTGTGTCAGGCTATTTCTGATGGGAACGTCTCCGCTCAACGATTTGACTACGCACTCATATTGGCCTTGGCAAACAGGAAAGATGAAGCTCTTATTCAAATTTGCGATGCGAAAAAATTTTTCGAAGCACCTGAAAATGGGTTTGGACAGGGGAATATGATGTTGCGGATGTTTGAAGAGCTCCAAAAGGAAGTGGAGTCGCCGCAGGGGATAAGCTAACCAACGACACAAGGCCGTAAGGCATAAGGAATTCGTAAGGTGCAATGGGCTTCATCTATTGCACCACTCCAGCCGTTGAACGACTCGGCAGATAAGAAGAAGCTAAGCGCATCAATCCGCTTGTCACACGCTTTGCAGGTCGTGTGAAATAGTTGAACAGGCGCACGGAGCAAGGAGTGCGCCACGCTAACGCTAATCGTTCTCGGTGTTCGCGGCTTCGACAATCATCATGACCTGCACAGAAGACACCAAGTGCTGCTGTTCGTGCCTATCCAATAGAGCTGAGTGAGGGTGAAAGGAATCTGGATTCGATTCTATTTTTTGTTGCTTTTTGAGATGGGTGTCTGAATTATCGTATAGAGGTAAGCTGATGAACCAAGTAAGTGAAGTAATTGATAGTCTGTTAGAGCAAGCCGAACGTGCTATAGCTAAGGGAAATATCCATGAATTAATAGAGCACCAAAGGGGTCAGCATCACTTTACTTTTCAAGCCGTTTGATTTCATTTTCAACTCCCCCCAAAGATTAAAATCCAAAATCCGTTTGATCCAAATTTTCAATGGCATCATTTGCCACTTTAGCCGGCCTCCCTCGCCGACTCTGCGTTCGTCTTACGCCACTCGTGACACTCATCGCTTCTTAGAATTTTTCGCTACCAACAGCCTGTCTTTGCTGCAAAGCGAGCCGAATATCATCAAGTGTTTCTTCTTCGAATGCAATTCTAAAAAGATGTCGGTAAGCGGCTTGTCGTGTTTCGTCATCTCTGCCTAATGCTAAATACTGAACATGCGAATGCAGGCGAGTATCAAGGTGAGCATGATTCGTCATCAATACATAGGCATGCACTTCGCATTGCCAATCGACAGTCGACTTAAATAGCCAATGCAGATAACACTGATAATCTTCATCGGCAAAAAAGCACTGCTCTCGATTGACGCCTCTTTGTACTAGGTGTTGCAGAATTCCCGCTAACTTAATGAGTGGACGACGGGGCATTTTTCTAAATGAGTTTTAGAATGAGGAAATAATGCGATGCTGACACCTTTGGTTGCTGGTAAAGTTGACAAAATTGGGGGAAATCAAATTAGCATTAGTGAGACTCTCATTCCGTCCACACCGTCCAAGCCAGTTGGAAATGCGAGTTTTGAAAGGACGGCTGCGCATGAATATGGTGATGCCGCAAGTTTATTACCTCCATCAGGTGGATTGATGGCTCAAACACAAGTTACCAATAGCTTGTAGATAAACAAATCACAAATTGATGACATTTCTAAAAATAATAAATAAGGAGAGAAATTAATGAAGTATAAAAATAGGTTCTTATTGTTAATGTTCGGCTTTATTATTTCTGTCTTAAACGCATGTGTTGATCAAGTTGCGCATGAGAAATTGAAAGTGGATTTGCAAGGAGGATTCTCCGGACAATCAATTACAATTTTCTCAAATGATCAAGTTGTTTGGAGTAAGAAAAATGTTATTTCTGACGATGTACTGGAATACGTTGATTCATTTGAAATTCTAAATAATGATAAAGATTTCTTAAAAATTAAAGTGATAGTAGATGGACATGAATTTACTAGAGACTTAATATTAAACGGTCAAAAATATATTGGAATTTCAAGAGATAAGAATGAACAATTAATTTTTAAAGTCTCTAAAGTACAATTCATATATGATTGAAAGGCCGTAAGGTGCAATCCGTAGGGCGCGAATAGCGGAGCGTATTCCGCCAAATGGAGTGGTTCAGAAGCAGCAAAAACGAAAAGCACCAACGTCATCAAACCGCCTGTCACAGTGATGTGCGTTCAGCTCAAACAAAATGAACAGGCGCGCGGTGCAAACATTGCGCCAGGCTAGTGTTAATCGTGCTCGATGTTCGCGGCTTCGGCGATCAGCAAAGCCTAGTCAGATAAAACAAGGTTCGCGCCAAAGCCGCTCACCACCGCGCCTTGCAGTGAGTCAGAAAAGAGCCACGCAAAATCAAAATCAAAAACACAGCCGTTGCGGGGGAAATCGCTGCGCGATGTTCACATAACACCCGCTATGCGAAATTGCCCCAGTCGTTACACTTGGTGTGACAAAGTCGCATAACGGGCATTATGTCTTACGCCCCGCCACGTCTGCCAAGCTATAAGTGTGCGCTTCGATGCGCAAGGATTTAGTCAGGGTTACGGCGCGTGCTCCTGCGTCGCATCCCTGTGTCCCTGTAGGGAAGGAGTATCCGCTTGCAAGCGGATACCGTTACGCAGGCGCATTGCATGCAACGCGAAACTTCTGCTGCACCCGCTATGCTTCGCCAGTAGTCAGTGCGCTGGTGCTCAATAAAAAAATCAACAGCGAAAAATCAAAAACAGTCTGCAAGAAAAGATCAAATCAGGTCCCGCAATTGAATTATGAACTCGATTAACTGAGACGCCCCCTATGGAGACATGTGTGAGACTAGCGTATGGATGCGTATGCTCATAACAAAAAAACTGGCTTTCACATCATTTGTGAAAGCCAGTCTTCTAATCGCATAAGCAATACATGAACCCTATCAATCGGTTTAAGCCATGCCTCCCACCGCGCTTACTTCACGTCCATCGCTCAGCCAGTGCTCGTTATTGGCGGCGAAATAGAGAATGTTGACTTCTAATTTGTGCTGTTTCAGTTTCTTGTCAAAGGCCGCGGCAGAATGCGGATCGCTAATCGATAGGCCAATAATCGCTTCGCCCGGCATAATTTTTTGACCTACCAATGGCAGACTCTTCCATTGCAAATGCTGATCGGGACCTAACACCGCTTCTAATGCCGTCTTCGCATCGGCCACGGTTTGCCCATCTAGCAGTATTTCTATTTTTTTTATGATGGCAAAACCGGTACCGCGATTGCGTATGATCCAGCGGAAACCATGTTCATTATTTTCTATACTCCAGACAATGATAGGGAAACCCAAGCCTTGCCGTTGCGGTATCGCATGCTGACGTTGCGGCACTTCTCTGCGTGACCGTAGGTAGAGATAGCCAAACACCATACCAAAGAAAATAATTCCTATCGCGATAATAAACGGCAAATTACCTTTGGATAGGCCAACCATGTAGGGATCGTAGAGCAGAAGCAAAGTAAAGATGATTAAAGATGGCAAGATATTCGCCGCCGCTACCACTAAGAAATAGCGTTGTACCAGCACGCGCACTTCGCAGAATTTGTAAAACAGGAAGGCGATGCTAAGCGCGACTAACAACATTGCTGTCAATGCCAGTTGCAAGAACCAGCGATTAACGCAAGCGAATTTTTCTATCGCGCTGGGGATGTGTTCTGCATCTTCAGGATAACGATAATTTTTTAAGATACATGTGGCGATGTGTTTGCTGTTGAGGCAAGAATGCTCAAGCTCGCCTATCGGTAACGCCAGATTATCGAAGGAGGGCGCCCACATGCCTACTCCGCCAAAATTATCACTGGCGTAGACGATATCATCTTCGAGTTGCTGCCAATTGCGATTATCAAAATGCAGCACTGGCAATAAACTACGCAGAAAATCAGCCCTTTCGGCACCGTGCAAACTCGACTCGTTTTCGATGTCGGCGCGTAGGCGTTTTTTTGCGTCCGTGCTAGGTTCTTCCAGTAATACCAAAATCATTTCATCTATCGCTACCACCCCCTGTTTGTGTATGTTGCCAGTATGGCTGGATTTTTTACGTAGTTTGACCAGATTGGCTAAACTCAAGGCACCTTGTTTAGTCTCTTTGGCACCGGTCAATACTTCTTGTGACACCAGAACATTAATCCAGTGATGTTCTTGCTCCAGTTCTTTGCGCAAGGCCAGATAGAATTCATTAAAGAGTAAGGCGGAGTCGGCATCTTGTGGATAGTTTTGGAAATACAGAGTAACCCCGTCACCGCGTGTAGGTTGCTTGGAGAACCCAAGGCTGGCATAGGGTTTAATGCGTGAAGCGGTATCCGTTAATGGAGTGCGTAACAAAGTGCTGATGTTAAGGATGAGTTTCTTAAATACCGCTTGTTTGTTTTCTCGTGAGTATTTACGCCAATCGCCATTCCAGTCATTTTTTTGTATTAGCCAGTCTACTTTAGAATTGTATTGATGCGCGGTACGTATGAACTGATTGTCTGCCGCGCTACCATTGCGTACATCAAAACTACGGGCACCGAGGCGTAATTCGCCGACATTATCAACCGTCAATCCATAATAAGCGATGCGATTGAGGACATGAAAATTCATGATTTGTGGCGTCCGTTTATTACTCCAATAGGGATAAAAACCATACACGATACCGGCCATATCATCTAAGGCGCAGGCACAGTCACCACCACGTACTTGTATTGTCGCGATCTCATCAGGAATCCGTTTTTTTGCGGTATTCTCAATGGCGACTGCCAGATAAGTTTGATAGATTTGTTGAACTAATTCTTTTGCTTGTTTAACGCTAAGCTCGTCGCACAAACTGATCTGTGATCTTAGTTTGGCGAGTTCATCAAAACTACTGCTCAAGTTTTCTTTTAGAAAATTGCGGCCATCAATGCCATAGGCCTGTACCGCTTCTAATTCTTTCTCCAAGAGCTCAAACTCCGCCTCACTCATGCGTAAGCTGGCGACATATAAGTTATTCGAAGGAGAGTTCAGTTTGCAAGCGCCTATGCCCATGGCAATCTTTGATATGGCGGCGCTGCGGAATAAGCTGACTTCGGGATAATTCACATCCTTAATTTCCGTTAACAACTTAACGATGATGGCGGGTATACCCGTGTTTTGAATATTTCCTTTGAGCTCATTCTTGATCGTTGCCAATGCCAGATCGGTCAGATGAATATTATCGAAAACTCGGGTGGTGTCCGCTAATAATTGCTTTTCGTCGCTGGCAAGGAAAAGGGATTCGGTATTGAGTTTTTCTTCCAGAAAAGCGTCAAACAATTCTTTAGTCTTAAAATAGATAGTACCTTGTATCCTCAATTCATCCACCACGGCGGCAGGGAACTGAGCATCCTTTTTTAGCTTGTCCAGTGCAAGTTCATTAATCAAATAGCCGTCAAAATCAGCAGCGTTTCTTTCCACAATAGGCCAGAGTTGTTTCACCAAAAAATCACGCCCGCCCAGGGCTTGTGTCGTCGCTACTTTGAGCGCTTCTAAGGAATTGAATTCTTTGTCTTTGAGTGTGGTCAGCACTTGCACAATTTGATCTTTACCACCCAAGACATCCAGATCGGCCTGATTTAAACTGTAAGTAAAATAGGCACTGTCATCCACATTGTTGCTTATACTTGCTCTGGGTGCCGTCTTACGCATGCCACGAAAGCGATTGACCAGGTCTATCAGTTCTTTATCACTCCCTTGACGGCGAATCTGAAAATCTTCTTTCTTGGTTTTGTCAGCCTGATTTTGATCCCAGGTCTCAAATTCCGGGCTCAGTAAAATATTCAACTCTGCTCTATGCTTGTCAGCAAATTGGGCAATTCTGTCGACGTTCTTCGCCAGCGCCGGCGCGTAATCAGCCTCAGTTAATACCTTAAATTGAAAGCCAAATCGTTGCAGCCATGAGAGGGTGATGGGGCCGACTATGCCATCGTTGAGCGGCTCATGCTTGAGCGCATAGTCATGTTTCCAATCGGGCAGATCACGATAGATCTGCTCCATTTGTTTTTGCATTTGCAGTACCACCGCTTTGCTCAGGCCTTTAAAATGCTCCTGCTTAATATTGCGGTTGTAGCCAACCACGGAAAACGTCTGAGCGGTGCCGGACTTTGTCGCTACTGCGGGACTCGCCGTAAGGCTCTTGATTTCTGTCTGTGCGTGCGAGGCTGTACTCTGCCATGTCAGCACGCTCAGTAGTAAGCCGAGCAGGTAAATTTTTGGTGTCAATTGTCGTAACATAGCCGCCCCCGTTGTTGTTTGACCGGAGAATTGAAGTAATCGTTTCACAGTGTTTTCCCATCTTTCATTAATTCTCTGCTGATACCTGCTAATAAGTCGTCTTGATTGATCAGATCTCGATTATTTCTGATGGCGCGTATCGCCGCATACCGTGCCACATTGAGTAGAGCGCCGCCGGCCAGCTCGTATTGTTCTGCGATTTGGCGAAAATTAATGTCGGATGCCAGCGTGCCTTCGCGGTTAAAAAGACCATGCCATAGCCTTTCTCGCTGTCTCGCATCCGGCATAGCGAAATACACCTCACTTTGAAAGCGGCGTGAAAATGCCGCATCAATATTTGCTTTCAAATTTGTCGCAAGAATCACGACCCCGGGAAAATCTTCTACCCTTTGTAAGAGATAAGATATTTCCTGATTGGCGTGGCGGTCATTCGAACTGCTGGTTTGTGTCCGTTTGCCAAATAGTGAATCGGCCTCATCAAAGAACAAAATCCAGCGTTTGTTTTCCGCCTGATCAAAAACATTGGCTAAATTCTTCTCAGTTTCACCTATGTATTTTGATACCACCATAGACAGATCAATACGATAGACATCGGCGTTGACCGCTTTACCAATTAAACTGGATGTCAATGTTTTACCGGTACCGGGAGGACCATAAAATAGGCTGCGATAACCGGGTTTCAGACTTTTTTCTAAGCCCCATTTTTGTAAAATGTCATGTGAATGGCGCAGCCAGACAACGATGTTGTCTACTTCGTTCATCACTTCGCGATTGAGCACCAGATCTTCCCATTCCAAATGGGTTTGCATCAGCTTGGCGGGGAAGTTGGTGCTAAAGTCAGGTTTATGGACTTCGCCATCACTTAAACGTTGTAGGTATTCATTGCTCATTAGCAAAGCAGCACCAAAGAAAGGTTCGCCGCTGCCTTGGTGATCGAGTTTGAGTATGCCTTGTTGATGAAAAAAATGCGGGTCTTTGAAGATGCGTGCGACTTCAAAACGCTTCACCAAATCGCTGCCAGCGAGGATGAAGGCAGCCGTTTCACAGGTCGGTAAGAAGCCGCTATGTTGTTTGCCGCGCCAGCCACCGATTTCACTATAGCCGCGCGCCAAAGCAGAATTTTGTAGAGAAAATAAATCTAAAGCTTGAGGACGCAAATGCGGCATCAAGGCCAGCATTAAAATGATGCGCTCAGAAAAATTCATTTGAAATTCACGTACCAGATTGGCATAGGGGCTATCGCTGGTTTGATAGTCTTTCAAATCGGGTGCAGGGCACAGTAATTCTAGATTTGCATTGAGCTCGTCATTCTTGAAATAGGCGTCGAAGCGCGCGTCACAAACCCGACTGAACCAGGCGATTTCTTGTTCCAGACACTGACTTAATTTCTCTATATTCATATTTTGCTTTTCTTCGCTTCGCTAAATTTTTTTACTCGCTGATTTGAAAACCACGATCTATCGCCAAGTCACATGCAATGGGTCCTGCATCCATGGAAATTTAATCATGGCAAAACTCCACGGCAATTGATCCAATAACATGTCAAAACCAGCCTGCGGAATTTTTAGTTTCCAACTGTCTTCTTCGAAGTACAAATAGCCTTGACGTCGTAAGAAAGTTTCACGCAGGCCTTGAATCGATGTGTTTCCTAATGCACTCCAGTGACTAATGACACCTTTCAGCATTTGCTCTATGACTTCTTGCTCATGTGCCGTGATTTCTATTCCCGCGACGATAGGAATGCCACCGTGAATGCCGCACAGTAATTTGTTTAAACTGAGTTGAAATTCTGGCGTCTGCGTCTCGCCAGTAACCACGTACTGTAAGAGATGTACCGCGCGTTGTGCCGCTTCATCACTGACAAAGCTGCCATTCTGGGTGAGTTCTAAGATGCCGAACAATCGTTGTGCATAAGGCGCGACGATGACCATGCCGGCGTTTAAGACATGCGATTCATGATTCAAAGAAGTACTGCTGTCGGCGTTCTTGGTTTTGCTCTGATCTGATCCGATGGCTTTATTCTTTATGCCTTCATCGGTGTTTTCTAAACTTGCATGGTCTGAATCGGCTTGTGCTTCTGGTTTGTAGGCATTTAATTTTTGCAAGCAAATCTCAGGATCGGGCAGAGTTGAAGTGCGATCTGAATCATGAGCTGAATCATGAGCTAATGCAGAAAACAATTTGATTAAAAAATCTTGATAGTGATGTGTCTGTATGCCTATAAATTCAGCGCGATAGATTGCGCGCCAGGTAGTCGGTGTGAACACCGTAGCGCTAAGTGTAAGCGACACATCAAAAACAACTTCTATCCTTTTGATGATGTCCTTGAGACTTTTTTCTAACTCTGGGCGAAGTAAACTAAATAGACGACTGAGGTCGTGCAAGCTGGCGAGTTGCAAATAGCGCTCCAGGCTGGGCTCATCTTTTAAGGTAGAAACAAAGTTAGTCCACGCTAACTTGTCCGTGGCATATAAGCGGCTTAAACTCAGCGTCAGGAATTTTTGTTCCGGTAAGGATAATTCACGGCGAGTTTGTAATAGCAGACTCAACTTGTCTAAGGCAAAGGCTTGAATAGGATAGGAATCCTTGCGGTTTTTTTCTGCTTCAATTGCTAAAGCATTTTGAGCCAAGGTATTTTGTCTCGTCGTCGATCTAGAAATGTCTTCTTGCGATGCTCGATTCGCAGCGAACAAGTTCAACAAGCTCTTATTCAAAGCGGACGCTTGGATTCTTAAGATATCGTCTGTCTGCGCTAATCCTTGTAGTTGCGCGCCATATTCATACCAGAATTTCTCTTGTGTTTCATCTGTACTGTTGCGCAAAATTGTGTTCCATAGCGATGGGTAATCGCTGGCCTTGATCCTGGCGAACTGAGTGCTGCTCGTTATTTCGGTGGAGATTGGTGCATCGCTCACATTTGCGTCTTCTGTATGGATTTCATTCGCTGTGGGTGTCATCAGATCTTCGATCAGTTCCGGCGCATGCAGGCCAATTTCTTGCAAAAACAAGTCTTGAACTTGAACTTTGGTCAAAATAGGAACAAGAGGGACGGCGCTTAGGCTGGTTGATGTCTGGTTGGCAGGCCAGATCTGACTTGATACCTCGACTTCTTGCCAATCTTGGATGTGATAGAAATTTTCTAGCAGCAAATGCCTCTGTCTTATCTCGCCCATCGCCAAAACTAATTGCGAAGACTGTAGACTTTGATCCGCATTCAAATCTTGCAAGCAAGCGCTTAGTAAATCGGGTAAATATTTAGCATTACGCTTGGCATCCACTAGCTGTACCAAGACATTTTCTAGAAAGAGACTGGGCCTTGAATCTGAGTTTGGGTTAGTGAGCAGATACGAAAATGCTGCCCTGATACTTCGCTTTTGACAATCAGCGAGCGCCATTCTTGGATTCAAATGGCGGCGACATATATCCCAAGTTTGCCATAGCGATTTCAGACAAACCGAAGCGCTATGTGATAATGCGGCGATTAAATCTAGTAATCGAGTGGTCGGATTGTTCCTGATTATTTTTTCACGTAGAGACAGATTGGTGAGGTAACGACGCTGTGCCTGAGCTAATAAGTTGAGGTGATGAGCCTGTATCTCGTCCCAGATTAAATCCAAACTTTGTAGATTCCCCTCCAATATAGCCTGCGCCAACTTGTGCGGAAGCGCGTCCCTTAGTTGCGGTGGCAGGCTAGAAACGGCCATTTTCTCTTTCTGCGCAAGCCGCGATCCTGACTCGCGAGCGCTGCTTCCATTTGGCAAACTGTTTTTTTCTTGAACCTTGACCCAAGTCGTGTTTGTTAAGTTATTCAAACAAGATTGATACAGCTCGGATGTAGGTAGAAAAGGGTGCTGCGACAATTTTTCCCAGAACGCATCATGCAAAGAAAATACATCTCTCGCGCTGTGCCGCCAACTTTGGTACACAGGATCGGGCAACGCTGACTGCAGCACACATAAGATCAGTGCAAAATTCTCAGGTTGCAATAGACCGTGCTCGTCTATGCCTGCGCTTGGCATTGACTTTGCCGCATCGTCCATTGCGTGCTCAAACGTTTGTAATGATGCTGATTGAGTATGTGCAGTTAGCCATTCTAGGGTCCATGCAGCGAAAGCCTGGTTTTGCAAATGTGATTTTAGGTGGCTAAACCACTCAATAAATTCTGTTTGAGCGAGAGTGGTTTTGTGCTCTGCGACTCGATTGTTTAGTGCCAGCTTAGACCTCAACGATACCTCGCTCGCATTTTCGTTTTCGGTGAATCTGGTAACTTGGACAGGGCCAAAAATTTCCGCCAAGTTGTGTTTCAAATTCAGGCGATAGGGTTTTTTGTTGGGCGCTGAATGTGAAGCGCTCGATAATGTGGTGATATCTTGAGTCTGCAACAAAGATGCGGCGTGAGCGCCTTCTAAACTGTGTGCGAGGGCTTGCAATTGCGGTTGACCAACTTCGGCTTCTCCATTCAAACTATGCCAAACAGTTAGCAAAAAATCGCGGCTGGCATTGCTGTAATACGCTAGTCGTTCTACTTGACTAAGTAGCCTAGGCACCTTCTCTTCAGAGCCAGTGTTGGCAAACCGTGCTTGCCATTCTATGTTTTGCAAGCGCGTAAAAATGAGTTGGTGCAGTTGTGCAGTATTCAAATAATTGAGTAAGCCAGGGTCACGCTGCAATCGGGTGAAGGTAGCAAGTGCAGCTTGGCGGTCGCTGAATGCCAAGAAAAAATGCTGAATAAAGGTACTACGCAGATCTTCAGGCCGCGTGCTCTCAAGCTGGTTTGAACGATAGTTAAACGCGAGCGAACATTCCTGGTCAATAGTGATCTTGTCATAGGAAAGCTCAGCAAATCGAGAATAAAAATCTTCATCTGCTGCCCTGCTACTAAGCGCATCCCAGTCTTGACTATGCTTATTACTTGTTGTTGACATAGGCATAGTTGCGGCTTGAGTTTTGAATAGCTCCAAATCAAGCGCCTGCTCATGAAGTAAAGCGTCGAGAACTAATTGCATAAACAATTCAGGATGCGCGCACTCTTGTGCAGCTTGCTTTATGCTGTTCAACATCAAAGCATAATTCTCAGGCGGGCTCTCTGAATCACTGTGCGTCTGTTGCAGTATCCACCAGTGCAGAAACTGTTCTAGCTCATCCACAGTGAGCCTCAATTGTGATAAGGCGACCTGAGCCTTCTGCCAGCTGCGAAAACCCTGTAACAGCGGATTGAGCAGATGCTGGCTGTCGGTGCTGTCTGTGCTGTCAGTGCTGTTTGTGCTGTTTTTGCGCCGGTGCTTGGTTTGCCCCGCAGTGCGAGTCAAGCGCGCAGACCAGATGGCGTCCAACTGCTCTGACAGGCTCAGCTCGGCATTACTCGATATTGCCCGTACGTCGTTGTAGAAGTTTCTTACGATCTGTTGCGCGGATGTTGCATCGTGTTTGTCGGAAATCAGCAGCTTGCCGCTTTCAATAAGAAAATTCTCCAAAGCCCCCTGACTCAGAGTTGAAGACGGCACACTGATATCGGATGACTGTTTTTTCAAATTTGTCTTCAAATTTTCAATGACCTGCGAATTTTCAAACGCCGACGGTGCGATACGTTTCAACAGGCTGACCGTTCCTTGCAGTTCTTGTGCAAGCTCAGGATAAAGCAAGGCGAGCAAGTCTACTTGGCCGCCAACGTTCAATTGCGTGAGCATTTGTTCTTGCTGGTGTGCTTGTAAATCTCGCCAGAATTCTGCCAACTCCCGGCTGCGTTGTCGTATTAAGTTCGATAAAGTTTTTTTGAAATCGTCAGAGTTTTCTCTGAAAAAATGATCTGAATTGGGCTCACTCTGTTGATGAGTATCGATTGTCGTGGCCATCTTCATGTCAGGCTTCATGTCCAATCGTGGCTCGCTCGCTGTAGCCAAAGAAGTTAAAAGTGGCGCTACGTTTTCAACTAAAACGCCATGTTCATTAGTGGGTGATAGCTGGTGCTCTATACCTTTAGGCAAACTGGCCACGGAATTCGCAATTTCTTGGATTAGCTTTAGTTCCTCAGTAAGTGCGGTGAACACGAGTGGTTGAGCAGAATTTGAGGCATTAGGTTTATCGACTTGCGTGTTTCCCTCTGATGTCGAAAGGCTCTCGCCTACTGGCGTTTGACCTAGTCTAAGCCCTTTGAGTTCTTGTGAATTTTCAGTCGACATGGATTGCGTCAGCAAACTCCCGGTCAATTCATGCACAGTATCACTGACCGAGGTGGTTTCGTACTCGCCTGAGACGAGTAGTTTGTCGATTTCAATATGGAATTTTTTTAAAAGATGCTCACTAGCACTTAGAGATTGAGTGTTGATGTCGGATAATTGTCTTTTCAATCGCCCATTAATCTTCGAATTTTCCAGCGGTAACAGTGAGCCATTCCGCAAGAATCTGACCGCTTGATGCAGTTCTTGAGCAAGCTCAGGATAAAGTAAGGCGAGCAAGTCCAGTTTGTCGCTAACATTTAGTTGTAGGAGTAATTGTTCTTGCTGATCTTGCTGCAGATCCCGCCAAAATTGTGCCAATTCTTGGCGGCGTTGTCGCATTAAATTCGATAAAGCCTGCCTGAAATCATGAGCATTTTTCTTGAGGAAAATGTCCGAGCTAGACTCTTGTTCATGATGAAAATCGATTTTCGTATCAAGTTTCTTATTGTCCGATGGTGGGCGCTTCTCTGTAGTTTGAGCCGCGAGAAGTGGTGCCGCATTTTCAATCAAAGTGCCAGACTCATACGTCGCCAATGGCTGGTGTTCTATAACTTCGAGCAAACTGGGCAGAGCATCAGAAATTTGTAGAACGAGTTTCAGCTCCTCAGGAAGTGCGGTGAGCATCAATGGCAGTGTGGCGTTTAAGTACTTACTTTTCTCGCTCTCCACGAGTGCCTCTGAGGTCAGGACAGCGTGGTCTATTTGAGATGGCAGTTGCTGCGTCAGCGAGCGTTCTTTTGTATCGTCAGCATTCATTGATCGTAACTGAAAGAGCTTGAGAAACTTCTCTATTATCTCTTTGGCAGATCTTGCATTGTGCTTGTCGCAGACTAGTAGTTCATCAATTGCGGTAAGGAAGCTTTGCAATCGGCGATTGTTTTCAGATGACTGCTTGCTCGCGTATTCGTCTATGCTTGAATTCTCAACAGCTAAACATGTTGCCTGCGTCAATAAGTTGATGGTCTGATGTAATCCTTGTGCAAGCTCAGGATAAAGTAAGGCGAGTAAATCCACTTTGCCATCAAAGTCTAGATGTGTCAGGTATTGCTCTTGTTGATCCCGTTGTAGCTCGAGCCAGAACTGCGCCAATTCCCGACCTCGTTCTTGCATTAAGCTCGATACTATTTCTGCGAAATTCGCGGGATTTTTGTTGAGAAAAAATTCTGAAATAGCGTCGGCTTTTCTATGAAATCCGATCGCTTCATCGATCATTTCATCGCCGGAATATGGACGGTAATCGGGTGTGCGAATTGTCGGATCCGGTGCTTCAACACCTCTATACGCCGGCGATAAGTCGCGGTTTAGCGCTACCTGTAGATCCGGATGCAGAACAGACATCAATTGGGCAGGTTTGATTGCTCCGGGAAGGGCGGCGAGCAGCAAGGGCAGCGCGAAGCTCAGTGCAAGACTTTTTTCAGTTGGAGGGAGACGGTCCAATATCGTTAAAAAATCGCTTACTTGTGCTTGAAATTGGCGTGCCAGTTTCAGTTGCTGCGCTTCACTCGCATAAGCTAACCAATGTTTCCAAAGTGTTGGACGCAAGGTGAACAAGGCAGCTAGCTTGGCCTGCAAACAATTTTCTATCGCCACATCCAGGCTGGCCTGAACAGAGCTCGCCAGATTCTGTTCATCGGCGTTTTCTGATGGGGATTGCGATGGTGTTTTTTCCTTAATCCATTGCAGCATAAAGCCCGCGTGAGCGTCCTTCGCAAGCTGTGTAGCGAGTAGCGCAATGAAGTCATGCGAGCTGATTGCATCTCGCTTAGTCGAAAATAGCTTCTGCAATAAATTGCGCAAACTAGATTCTCGTTGTGGGTGTTGTTCTATTGTTGAGATTAGATATAAATCTGCTTGCCATATTTGAAAAATAGCCGGGTAAGCGATTTGCGCTAACTCTAACAAATGACTGAGCGGCAGCTTGTGTAAGTATTCTTGCTTATGACGATAAAACAGGGTGAGTAAAGCCTCAGGTTTTTGTTTCAGCGCAGACCATGCTTTGAGTACACGATGCAGATCATTCGATGATGATAGATTTAGCGTTTCGCTATTCTTAGCTTGCAGGTCGGCTCGCCCCTCAGTGTGTTTCTGTGTATCTTGAATCTCAAATCGACTTACTAAGCGTGCTGATTTAAATAAGTCACTGACATTCAAAGCATCTGGCGTTGCTACTAATAATTGTGCCAACAAGTGATCGCGCTCGGCAGCAGCGAGATTCAATATGTCTTGCTGATGACGCGATAAAAACCAGGCGCAGTTAGTCTGTAACACGCAAGCTATTTCCAGACAGTGAACTGGTTCAAACTTGCGCAGCCACAATTGCCATGCAGATTTTCTGAGTGTGCGTATGAGCTCTGTTTGATTAAATAGTAAATGCGACCATTGCTCAGCAAGCGCATCAAAGTCAGCTATTTTTAAGGCATGAACGATGGCCTCTGGCGCGCTGGCGTTCGTGTTCTCTAGGTCCGTATTGAATCGTTTATGTCGATTTGACTTAGGTATCGAGTCTTCAATACCTAAGCGATGCTGGTCTGTTCTACTTGCAATAATTAATGTGCGTAAGGCATCGACCTCAGCATCAGACCATGCTAAGTCTTTATTTGTCGTGACTTCATAGGTTGCAGCCTGAGTATGCGCTTTGTTCAGTTGCTGCTGAAAGTTTTCTAAAACAAGATGCAAGGCCGCTCTTGTGCTAGTCGTCAGCGTGGTGTCTCTCTCTATCGCCTGACGATAGTAATTCAGCGCATGCTCAGGTGTTGGGTGTCGCTGCCTCAGCCAAGACATGATTAGCGATTGCCATGATTGGGCGTGCTGGATCGCTAATAGTACATGCTTCCAAAATTGTTCTTGTCGTTGGCTTTTTGAGCTCAGCTCAATGGCAGCTGGCGAGGTAGAAACCGCCGATGAATTCGACAGGCTTAGGAGTTCTAGACTGAGCCAGTCTAGTATCAGTTCTTGTTCTCGAATCGGCCAGTTTTGTAATTGGCCTTTGATAATTTGAAATAGTTCAGGTGTATCAAATTGACGAACTAAACGAGTTAATTGCAGATCATTTTGCGTTATTTGAGACAGGCTCTCTTCGAATCTCGTGTTAGCCTTAATTGAAGTTGTTGGCGGCCTAAATAGTTGATTCAATACCTGATTTAATAAGTGTTTGTGGGCATGCTTCCCATGCTGTTCAAGGCGCCAGCTTAATTGCCCTGTGCGCAGAAAATCGAGTAACTGAGTCTTTTGAGCGAGCGCCTTTTGTGCTTCTAAGCTGGTTTCGTTTTTTTCTGCGAGTTCAAACCTCAATGCATTGAGAAGCTGGCTGTGTAAGCGGCGCTGCAACTCAGTCGCCGATTCCGCTTGGCTCACGGTGCCGAGATCAATCTCCAGTTTTTCTATGCGTTTGATTCGTTTTACTTTAGTCGAACCCAGCTCTGTTTGTTCATCGACCTGTTGCATAAGCTGATCAATGATAGGTAGCAGATTTTCTTGTATCCATACGGGCAAAGCCTGTTCGTCGGCGGGTGTCGCGACAAAGTTGACGTCGAATGTCAGTTGATGGATGCGGTTCATGATCTTCATGCTGTTCATATCCAGTAATGAAGTTCATGTTGAGGTCGGTTCTTTTTTAAGAACGCGACCAGTTGTTGGGCACTTTCATCTAAAGTCTTCTGCTCCCCAGAAAAACCTGTCAGGCTGCTGGCACGCAGGTGCCCTAACCATTGCAGATAGCGCATTTCGAATTGCGCAAAAAAGGCAAAATCTAACCAGTAGAACTCGGGCAACACATGCGCTGGCAGGTTTTGTGCGATGAGATTTTCTATCCAGCGGCGGCACTTTTTATCTGCGAAACGAGCGGTGAATCCAGGCAAAATAATACTGATGCGATGGGCATAGAATTCCTCCGCTTCTTTGTCTTCAGAGTTAGTCACTCTCGGGCGCAGCAACACATGTTCGAGGATATGAAAGCCTTCGCAAAGCTGATTGATAGCCACTATTTTTTCTTGCATGGCTACTGCGTAAGAACTCAATTCTGCGATAGGCAATAGGCAAACCGGCAGTACTTCTTCATGTTCATTGATGAGGCACAACCAGGCATGATGTTCACCCTCTGGATAGTAATGATAATTTTCAAAAAAGACGCCGCTGCGTAGCACGCTATCGCTTAGCATGCCATGCGGTAGTTCAAAGTCGGCTTTTTCGGTGCGCGCGCCTTCTCCATTGCTATGGTTTCTGGGAACGGCAATTGTTTGCTCGACTTTCAAGCTCGCTGGAAAGTTAATTTGCTTGGTGAGTTTTTCTTTATAGCGCGAATGGCTCAGGTATTGCACGGCGTCTTGCAAACTCTGACTGATATGGCCAGCATTATTATTCGGATCATTACTATGCTGATAATTGCCAATCAAAATAGTCAGTCGCCGTTGAAGGGCAGCGCAGTTACTACCATCACGGTATTCGCGCATCAGATTGATAGCTTGTCCACGTTGACTACTGAGTTCGCAAAGATGCTGTAATAAGTGGATCTTGCAAGTGATGATGTGTTGCTCAACATTGCTGCGATGATAGTAAGCATAACGACGCAAGTCCTCTTCAGGAAACTGTTCGCCATAAATTGCCAGCAAGGTATCGAGCACACGATTTCTTCTGTCATGAAAATTATCCTGCTCACGCAAAATCTGATCGACCTGCTGGCTATTCGCCTGTTTGGTATACAAGCGTTCTATATCGGGAATTTCGGTGTTGCCTAAGAACTGTGCAAAATAGCTACGCTGCAAATTTTCATCGAGGGAGTACACCTGACGAACGTGTTGTAGTGATGCCAGATAGTTCGCCATGATTTGTTCAAACGGATACAAGTAGGCTTTCAACTGGCGTGCCCGTGCGTGTGTCTCTGCCGGTTCTGATTTTGGTACACCATAGCGATTGATGCCGTAGATGGCAGGAGTATCCTCTCCTAGCGAGGTGTACTCGGAAAACTGTCTGGCCTGACCTAGTGGCAGCGGTACGACTTTGTCGAGATGAACGAGATTGCGGCGAAATGCTTCGTGCTCAAATTCATACTTCTTCAGATAGAGACTGACTTGCTCTGCAAATGCATCAATCTCACGTGTGCTTTGGCGTGGCGCGAGCTTTGTGCTTGGTGCCTCATTTGCTTCTAAAGCCGCACTTCGACCATGTACTAAACGTAGTGCCCGTATTTTTTGATGATCTTTAGGAAAATGTAGTACCGGACAAGTCGTGTCATGATGTGTGAAACGTAAATGCTCTCTGCCATGGCCTTGCTCATCAAGCAAATAGAGCGATTTAACGTTTTTTACTCCAGGAATATGGCGCACTAGCGTGATCAGTTTGATCGCTTCAATATCGTAATTGTCTTGTGAAAAATAGCTGCCGTCTATGTACCCGTGTTCGGTAAGCGGGCCATCAAAGATTTGTTCCCAAGACATACCTTGTTGGAGCGCTTCTTCAAAGCGCGTAATGCGGCTACCACAAGAGATCAATTTGGCACATTGAAAATAAATGTCGGCGTAGATTTCACTGCGCAGGCGGCTGTCATCAATTTCAATTTCACCAGCCAGGCTGTAGGCTTGTGGAATTACAATTTGTACTTGTGCCACATCTCGACACAGATTTCGATGTTGCGCTAGCAGACCGAGCACATCTAATCTTAGTTGCTCCCGGTTGGCATCTTCATCGCTTTCATTATGTGCAAACAGGGATTCATGCGGTTTGATAAAAACCGAAAATAAACCGGCAATCTGGTCGTCGGTTTTGCCTTGAGTAATCCATACGTCATCGACCGCTGGCAAACTGTCATAGATTAATTTGCAGAAATCCAGATCAGTTAAAGCTTGATTCGGGAAGATATCCTGAGGGGCGAATAGGGCTTGTTCCTTATACCGGATTTGACCTTCTTCATCGGTCAGGAAATCGGCAACACTAAATTCTGTGCGATACAGTAAATCCGTTAAGCCATAGCACAGCAATTCTAATAGCGTCACACCAGGGTCGTGTAAATTGTAATCGGTCCATTTTCCTTTTGATAAATCTTGCAGCAAAGCGATGCCTTGCCTTCTGAGCCCCTCGAAGTCGAGTTGCTCAGGATCGGCTTGGCGTCGCATGATGTGATGTTGACTAATCACCCGCTGTGGCTTTCTGTAATTGTTGATGCATGCTGTGCAGCAGGCGATTGACGCGGTTGTATGGCATTTCGCCCAAGACCTCTAAAATCAAACGTAATTGCTGCGCATTCAAAATAAAATTGCCTAAATCATGTTCCTCTGCCGCAGCCGGGAATATCTGCGCAGCCTGGGAATTTAATGCCCCTATCAGTTCAAATACTTGCTTGAACGGACGTTCGGCCAAAGCTTCCAGTATCAAATTTCCCTGTGCCAGGCTGAGTTGTAAATGGATATCTCGTGTGCTCATGGCTTTATTTTTTTACCTTGCCTTTGGCATCATATTGTGGCGATGGTTGGCGCAAAGGCTTTTGATCGCTCTCTAACATCAGGGTATCCAGCCATAATTGATTCATGTGGTATTTGATCCAGACATCTTCGCCGTAGCCGCAGCCAACTCGCATCTGTAATTTAAATTCGAAAGGCTTATCGCTATCTTCCGCGATCCAACGTAATTCGATACGGCTACATTTATTGCCAAAATGACTTTGGTGATAGGTGATACTGCTATTCGCATTAAAGGTGTTCATGGCAAAGGCATGCATTAAGGCGTAACGCCCTTCGCTGTCCTTCGCACCCACACCCGCGACGATTTCCCAAGCCTGGCAGCCGGTCATATTTTCTGTGATGTCGTACCAATTGCCATCGGCAGGCGCTGCGAGATCGCCACTACGGCCCACTCTGCCATACGATGCAATGCAGCCAGCGACATCGAGTTCATGTTGTGGCTGGCTTTGAAGAATACCGACTGCGGCACGACGGATGTCATTGATATCGGTGACGCTGGAAAGCGTTAGCAAAGATCGATTTTGTGCATCTTGAATACTGAGATTGTCACCGGATTTTTCTAAGCCAAAAGACCACAAAGCATTGCCTATGTTGATATCTTTGTAGAAGCTCATCAATTTTCCATCGCGTAGCTGGGCGACCTTGAAGCCATCTTCCGGTGTCTTATCAAAGCCTTCATCCAGCATATTCAACATGGATTCGATCACATCCGAAAAATCTTCCTCGGTTGGCATTTTGCCTTGCTGGAACTGCTTTTTGAGCATGTCACGCGTTCTTGTGGTCATGTTTCTGTCCTCGGTGTTTTTGCAGGAATAATAAATGTGGAGCCAATTTTTAGTTCATTGATGCCGACCGCTTTCGCGTCTTGATGTTGATATTGATCGACCAATACTATCCAATGTTCATTCATCGGTACCGCCACGCTCCAGGGATATGCGGGGATCAAATCTTTATCGCTACGCTGTAACTTGGCATTGTCCTTGAGGTGATATAGCAGGTCACGGGCGTCACCAATTGGAGAGATTTGCAACATCGATACTGCGGTGACTTCATCGACGTAGTCGAGGTCGTGTAAGAAGGAAATAATATTGTGCTGCTGTAGTGTCCAGCCAAAGTGTTGATGCTGACCTTGTGGGTTCCATGGAGACAGAAAGGCACACAATGCCTGGTTAATTTGTTCTATGTAACGACCGCTGTGTCGATTACCATTCAAATGCGTTTTGAGCTTGATCGTGCAGCGAACTTGTACTTCTTCGTAGACAGGATTTTCAACACTAATAGTGACATCCGAGGCGCTAAAGTCACGGATAAATTCCTGAATCTCATGAATCAGATGACCGCTCAAGCTGGGCTTTTGATTGGCATGTCCACCTTGATGTAAATGCGGTAAAACCACAATCAAAATATGACCAGCGCGAATTCTTTGTGCAGGATCTTGTTCTGAGCGCAAATTCGCAAAGCATTTCACTTTGTGCACCTGAGGGAAATTTTCTAAGATCAATAATTCATAATCGGCCGCTGTGACGGCACGGTTTTTATGGCGTAATCGTTCACTGGCACGAGTCCGGAATTGGTGAGCATTTTCTTTTTCTTTGCCATTAAAGCCGGGGCGGATTTGCAATACGCTGTCGATACCCGCAATTTGCTTGCGGCTCCGTTTGATACTAAATGCCGGCAGATTAGGGGTGGTTTTTTTTCCGTGTTGATTTGAGTAACTGAGGCGAATTGCCTGAGCGTAGATGGAGTACAAACTACAAAATCGTTCAAGACCGGCATCGGCGCTGACTCTGAACCAAAATTTTCCTGGTGGCAGTATGCTATTGTTTTGATCAATCTGTTCCGGCACTTGCAGTTGTACGATCCCGCTGGTCATAAAACCATGAGTCGAATCATCTAAAATTTGTGACTGGCTAAACGGATGCCAGCGATTCTCTGCCAGGTAACACCAGCTCAAGCCGGTTTTCTTGATCTTGGTCATAGGCAGTGAATCTTCACGCAGATAAAAATATAGTGATAGCGTGTCTTGCAGATATTTGGCTTCTACTCCTATGTATAAATTGCCTGCTGCCGAATAATAAGGAATCAGAGCAGGTTGTTTGGAGTGATCGGCAGAAATAGTTTCCCAGCCCATAGGATGCAAATGCAGGAACTGGTTATTGATGAGCCGCTCCTTACCTTCATAGTGCTGTTCAAAACTGAGTGTGGTCTGCGCCGAATAATTGAGTACCATGCGGCTGATTTGCGGTGTGTAGGGCGGATTTGGCAGCGCCTGACTCAGTGCTAGTTTTTTCTTCTGCGCATTTTGGGTCAAAATTCTGGATAATAATTGTGGATATTCCTGATGCCCAAAAGCGGCCTCGGGTCCTTCCAGGCTGATTTTGAACAGACCATTCATGGTCGCAGACGTGTAGCTAAAACGACTGGTAGGCGCATTAGTTGGTGACGGCAAACTAGGTTTATAGAAGGCTAATACCGATTTCAGACTTAAGCGATTTTCTGGATTGACTTGATTGCTGAGACTACCGTCGGTTCTGGTTGCATATTCAAACAGCGAGCTATTCGCGCTCGCTTTGACCCATTTGCCGTCGGCTAAAGTCGACACTTTGACTTCTACTGCATCAGGTTTTAAAGGTACTTCATAAGCACGATAATGCGCAACAAACCCACCGAGTTTGGCGGGCAGCCCGGTCCATTCTATGTCGAGTGACACATCGGTTAAGTGCTTACCTAAAATCTCCTGACAGCCAACCACCAGATAGGAACCTAGTGCGGGTATAGGGCCAAATGGTAGGAAGGGAGCTAATGCGCTTAATTGCCCAATTTGATTGTGCAAAAGTAACTGGCGACAAGCCTGGACTTTAACTTCTATCGTGATGTCTTCGATCAGCCATCGGGTGAGTAAATCATAGGGGTAGGCATATTCATTCTGCGTCATGTCGAAACGCAGTAGGGGCAGGCAGGTCGGATAGGCGTCACCGTGTACCTTGGCTTGATATGCAGTAATTGCGGGGGCGCTGGCTGGCAAGGTAAAGCTGATCGCTAAGCAATTTTCGGACAAATCGGCATTCAGGCCGCGATATTCTGGCCTGTACTCAGACACCTTGTGCCACCCCTCTTTCGTCGTGAGCGAGATCGTGAACATACTACGCAATAATTTGACGAAGACATCACTTAAGCGCAGATTGCTTTGAGGGCGGTTTTGGTGTGCTTTGTCGATGATACGTTTCAATATCGCTTCTATGCTGCTTTGCTCGTTCTTTTTAAATTGAAATAGCAGCCGGACTGTGCGATCACCTTCGTTCATCAGCAGAGTGTCGCTGGCTATCATAAATCCAAAACCAGACGGGGCTACACCGGCTAAGTGCTCACCGGGTTTGGGCGCACCAAATAAAGGCCAGGGAGGCAATTTAGTGTGATCGAGTTCACTGGCATCGCTCGCAGGTAACGTGATGGTCTTGTGATAGCTCGATTGCGTTAGTAAGACTTTGTCATGACGTGGCTTACGGTCAAAATAGACCGTACTGATCGCGGTAACTTTGGCGTCATTGAGCTGTGTTGTTTCGTCTGCGGTATAGATAATTTCATTTTGTTCTGCATCGAGTCCTGCGACAAACTCCGTAGCTTTTTCTATCAAAATCTGGCGTGCGCTGGCGCTGGGCCGTATCAGCAAGAAACTGTTGTCCGGCGTTTGTTCTTGTGCCCGCATGCCGAGTACGTCTTGGTAGTAGAAGTCGATATGCTTGTCACCGAAGCGATTCAGGCGCAATTGCAATTGTTCAAACAGACGGATAAATCCTATTAATAGGCTGGCAGCCGGATCATGATCGCCACTCAGTAGCGATGCTGGCATCAGCGCTTTAATGCCATTTTGTAAGATACGTATCGCTTGATTGAGGGTATGAAAATTATGTTGTATCTCGCTGATGGAGGGCGCTTTTTCCGACACTTTCTCCGTACCGTTATGGGCGCGAATTTCTGGCAACGGCCAGTCGACCAGTTCTTGAAATCGCAGGCTCATCAGGTTTTTTGTGTGCGGCATCAAGACTCTTGGCGTACTGTCGCATAAGGTTTTGATTTCCCATTTCAGGCCGCGCAATATGCCTTCTAGCAGCTTTCTGACTTCGTGTGCGATGTCGCTTTGTATCGTACTGATACTGTTTAGCCATTGATTCAGAGCGCGCACAATTAATAGCGGTGAGTTGAGTGGCTCCCGGTAGCTGGCGTGGACGGTGGCAACGATGTCTTCACGGAACCAGTTACGGTATTGCGGGTGCTGCGCTAACCTTTGTTCAAATTGTTGTCCAAGTTGGTCGGATTTCACTGCGAGTATGCTCGCCATCAGTATGGTTTCATCGGCATTGAAAAATTGTTGCCAATCACCGTCCACATGTAAGTCCAACTTATAAAAATGCACCATGCGCGCATATTCATTGGCTATCGCCAGTACCTGCTCAAAACGCATCTCGTACAGGCGAAAGTAGTCCCCACTTAATGCCGGTAGTAGACGCTGGGCCTGACTGCGCCCATCGCTGACGTTTAAGCGATGTTTCATACCGCCACCTGATAATTACAATTGCACATCGGTACCTTCGCGTAAGTAGAAGGGGTACACGATATTGTGTCGGGTATTAGTGCTGATGACGCGGTACTCAATCAGGAATACGAGTTTGCCGTCGTAGGCGGCGGAAGTGTCGGTTTGTATGCCTTCGACAATCACGCGCGGTTCATAAAAAAGTATGGCGCGTTGCATCAAATCTTTGAGGACGGTCAGGGTACTTTCATTGATATTTTCGTAAACCTGACTCTTTATGCCGCAGCCAAAACTCGCCTGCATGACGCGCTCACCCGGGTTGGTTCCCAATAATATCAACAGGCTCTGACGTATATCTTCTTCGGCACTGACCAAATGGACATTGCCGCGTTTTGAAAACGTGGGTGGGAAACTCCAGCCTGTACCAAGAAATGCGTTATCTTTATCCACAGTGTTTATCTACCTGATTGAATGATACTTTTATCGACAAAGCTAACCACCGATGATGACCGTAGGAAAACCTAAAACAATACTCCCGCCATGCGCCGTGGTATCGCCTATGCGTGCCGCCGGACGTCCACTAATCAAAACTGTCGCACTACCTTTGACTATCGTATCGGGTGGTCCAACGCAGACGCACATATCACCCAGCACCGCGGCCGGTAAGCTGCCGATTAACACATTCGGCACGCAAGGGCCGGAAATCGGACCACCGACATGCGGTATTGGTGGCAGACCTGGTGTCACCATGGGGCAGACGTGCATATCAGTAATTCGTGAGGCTGGAGGCATGTTTCTTGTCGCTTTCTTCGTATTCTTTTTCGGTGTGCTTCGTCACTAATTAATCATCACCAAGGCACCTTTGACCGTAGTTTGTCCTGCGGCGGATAGTTCTGCGCTGGCAGTACCTTTTGCGGTGAGGCTGAGATTGGCGGTGCTGGTGATATTGAGACCGGTCGTAGTGACATCCATTTGTGCTGCCATTTCTATATTTTGTACTGCCGACAGCGATATTTTGCCTAAAGCTTTGATGGTGATGTCCTTGGGACTATCTAATAAAATACCGGTTGGGCTTAGTTCGACTTTATTGTTATTTTGGTCTTGCAAGAGTATCGATTTGTCTTGATCGCTGATGACGATTTTATTGTTTGCTGGTGTGATGAAGGTGATGACCTTACTGCCGTCATCAAATTCCATTTTCAACTTACTACGCGTGACCAGCGCTTTGAAATTATTTTCTGCTGTCAATTCGTAAGGGGGCACATGTTTGCTGCTATACAAGCTGCCCAAAATCACAGGACAGGATGGATCATTATTAAAAAAACCTAGCACCACCTCATCGCCAATTTCTGGAATGATGAAAGCCCCGAAACCGGACGACCCATAAAAGCTGGCAAAACGAGCCCAGACGCCGGGCGTGCTGGCGTTCATTAAAGGCAGAGAGACTTGAATTTTGTATTGGCCTTCTGGATCGGCATCTAGCTTCATGACTATGCCTACATGCAAGCCACAAATGCCAGCCGTCCATCCTGCTGCCTCCGGCGCTTGTACCTGATGCTCTTCAGTGAACCAATAAGTTGGCATGCCGAATTCCACTTCGGTAATCCAGTTACCGTCGTTCAGACGATGGAACACATTGCTAGCGATGACATTGCCGTTGAAATGGGTACCCACGCCTTTTAATTCCAGCACGACGCCGGGTTTTGCTAGCGCACTACCTTGAAATTGCATATGACCGCGAATGCGGGATAGCGCTGCTTTGGTCTGCTGTGCTTTGCTCCAGGCAGTCAGTGTGGCGCTTTCTAACGGGGCCGCGGTTTGCAATCCGAAGTCGCCAGCACCCAAGACTTTCGCTAAAGTTTTGGAATCGAGATCACCTTGTCCGGTCAAGCTGGCTGGCTGCGCGGTTTGTTGCACGATCGCTAGCTGCGCTAAATCCCAGCTGGTGCTAGTCACTGAACTCAGTTGCGTGCGCGAATCGAGTTCCGCCTGGAAATCCAATAAATCCATACCGTAAGTCAAGGTCAGCACAGGACTGGCGCTGGCCAGCGGTGCTTTGACGTTGACCGTACCTGCATCGACAGTAACCAGAAAACCATTCACTTCAGCTCGCGCCATCATGTAGTCCCAGTCGGTGGAATAGTACTGCACCAACTCTTTATAGCTGACGCTAGTGCTGTCCACACTTGCTGTTAAACCGCTGTGATTGCTGATCAGGCTGGAGATGATTTGATTATCAGTTTTGTTGACGAAGTTGGCATTTTTTCTGCCTATGGTCATGGCGAGTGCCTTATCGCGACATTCAATGATCAGGCGTGCATAGTTGTCGCCATTAATCTTGACCGAGTGTTTAATGACGATGCCGGTGAAGATAACTTTGGTCACGTTATCATAGCCAGCGCTGATCACGACCTCGACGCCAGGTTTGAAATTGCCCGCATCCGCAACTGGAAACGTCCCATTCGGCATATCGCCATCTATCACGGTGATGATGGCGCTTGGAACGCGATTCGTGCTGTGATCGGTTTCAATCGAGACAAGCTGGACAATATCTGGCATAGGCGCACCATCGCAAGTGATAGTGAAACTGAGTACGCCGGTGCTATCAGTAAGTGGGGAGTTGGCCATCGTGCATCTTTTCTTGTCTAAGACTACTTATATTCAAAATCATGGATGTCAATTATGCTAACTATGCCAACGGTGGAAAACGCAGATTGGTGCCAGGGCGTAATTGACGAAAAGAACTCAGACCATTGATTCTCGCTACCTCCGTACAATAAGCACTGTCGCGATAAATTCTTTCGCACAAGAGAGGCAAGGTGTCGCCTGCTTTCACGACGACCAGATGGGTTAAATCAGGTGAGCTACGCGCCTCTTCTTTGACGATCTCGGCGGCACTGGTGTATTCGACAAACTGCAAAGATATCCTGGCTCGCAGCGGTTCACCGTTGGGTTTAAATAAGGTGTAATCAAACTTCAAACCTTCGGCACGACCGTAGAAAATCAGGCTGCCCCAAACGACTTGCACGATCGGTGCTTCATGCTTGGTACCGACATAGGTGTAGACGGTATTGCGTAATGACTCGACTTGCTCTTTTACGGTTTTTTTTGTACCGGGTACGACCCCTGTACCGTCTAAGACTAGTTCTTTGAGGCTCAGTTTCTCAGGTTGACTGGCGTGAAATTTTGCTTCATTACCTGCTTGACCTAAAGCCTGATTTTTAGCGTATTTAATCGAGAAATCATGTCCATAACCAGCCGGATTAATCAGCGCTTCAAAAACTGGGCGTGAGCTATCAACGCTGATGCTGCCGTTTTTTGCGACGCTGCAGCCTGAGATTTTTAATAGTGTTTTTTGACCAGACACGATTAACGCTCCCGGCGTTCACGTAGTAAATTCTGTAGCAATTTGCGGCATTCAGACAGAATTTCTTCTTTCATCACTTGCTTATCGAATTCCGCTTCATCTTCTCTATCGACAGGTCGATTGATGATCGTCGTTTTGATAATCAATTCTTTAATTTCGATAGCCATGATATGCAGCACTTCTCTAAGTGAATGAAAAAATCGGGTTGACTTAGTACGGCGAGCTTACTTAGTTTGTCATTATTCAGTCGCCATAAAAAAGATCAAAACCCTTAACGCCGAGACGCAGAGGCGCGGAGATACGCGGGGAAAACCAGTGAAATCTTCACTTTTTTCTGCGCTCCTCAGCGTCTCTACGTCTCGGCGTTGAGGGGTTTGGTTTTTTACTCTTATCAATGAGACTGAACAATCACCTTAGGTCAACTTATTTAGGTCAACTTATTGCGAACAGATTACTTACTGCGTTTCGAATAGGTATAAGCGAAAGTCATTTTTTCTATCGCCACCTCATTCTTGGTTGCATTGAATCCTTCCACTTCCCATTTAATCGGATAGGCATCGATAAATGCCCATGCGCGCAGTACCTGTGCATCCGCACCATTGAGCTTAACGATGATGGTCTGTGGCACAATGGATTTGATAAATGCACCCTCCAGCGTGTCCTTGCACCATTTCACCAA
Organism: Undibacterium sp. GW821-FHT11H02; assembly: GCF_058808015.1. NCBI lineage: Bacteria > Pseudomonadati > Pseudomonadota > Betaproteobacteria > Burkholderiales > Oxalobacteraceae > Undibacterium > Undibacterium sp. GW821-FHT11H02. The sequence continues at coordinate 87,850 of NZ_JBXARG010000014.1, forward strand.
AGGCGAGTTCAGCATAGATATGCCGCGCTTGAGCTCCAGATTGGGATGCTTAATACTCTTGGGAAGCTGATGGATAAAACGATTTTCACCGCCTTCGACCACCGCTTCGGTTTCCATCTCGATACTGATCCCTGACACTTCGCTAAACGACGCATCAGGAATCTGTCCACCGTTACCAAAAGTCACGGTGAAATAAAACGCGGGAGGAGGATAACCCTCCTCAAAATATTCACCACTCATGCTGGTGTTTATTTATTCGCGATCGTCAGGCCTTCGTGCACGATTTCGATAGATTCGATCGCCACTTCATTGCCTTCTGATTTCAGATCCGTGCTGGAAATTTTGGTTGGCCAGGCATTGGTTAAAGTCCAAACCATAGTGGCTTTCCCTGTTTCGTCCAACAGGCTGATCGTGACGGGAACCCGTTTGATCGTATTGAGTTTGATTTGATTGAGCCAATCCCAAAATTTATTATCGCCTTTGAATACGCCTTTTTTCATCGTGATATTGCCGTATTTTTTCATACCCGGCATCTTGATCACAGAGAAGACTGGGCTATTGCCGTGACGATATTTAATTTCTTCTGACTGTACGTCGAGTCCAGATACCTCCTGGAAAGACATTTCATTTTTATCCCATTCCACTTTGAAATAGAACTTCGGTAAAGGCCATACATTTGCCGATTGTTTTGATCCATCATCTGCCATAACAAACCTCTTAATAAATTGACTTAAATAAAATGCGGTTTCTCTTTAGCGCACCCAAATGGGGAACGCGATTGAAAATCGGCGACCTATGATTTTTGCATTTGCTGTTGGAACGTGATCTCGATGAATTCAGCAGGGCGGCTCAATGCCACTAAGATAGTCACGCGCAAATAGCCTTCCAAAATATCTTCTGGCGTCATGGTTTCACCCAGACCAACATGCACGCTGAACGCGTCTTCTGGACTAGCACCTGCCAAACCACCGCGTTTCCAGATACTGGTTAGGAAGTTGCTTGCCATGCTCTTGATATTGATCCAGGTGCCGCTGACATTCGGTTCGAAGACATAGGCTTTGGTCGCCAGACGCAGGGATTCTTCTATCATGATCATAGTGCGGCGTACATTGATGTAACGCCAATCCAGACTGTTACCGTCTAGTGTACGGGCACCCCATACCAAAGTGCCTTCACCGATGAACGAGCGAATTGCGTTGATGGATTTACCCGCTGTCGAGACGTTCAAATCCTCTTGCTCATCGTGAGAGATATTTACGGTAGGAGAGACCACACTCGCCAAACTGACATTGGCAGGGGCTTTCCACACGCCGCGTGAATTGTCTACCATGGTATATACGCCTGCCATTGCCGCTGCAGGTGGCAGTACGTTTAATTTGTTTTTGATCGCCAACAAGATGTTTTTGTAAGTTGGGCTAACCGAGAACAAAATCTTGTGCAATTCGTCGTCTGACAAATAGGTTTTTAATTTTTGATCGCGACCCGCATCACCGATTTGATTCAGAATATCGGCGAATTCTTTTGGTGCATTGGCACCACCTGCTTCTGCGAGCAATAAGGTTTTGACTTCGGTGATATCAACAAAGCTGGAGAACTCCAGATCCGTGGTTTGAACAATGGATGTGTTCAGCCATGGATAGTAAGCCGCGGAATAATTTAAATAGTTAATTCCCAAATCGCCCCGGAAATTCACAATGCAATCGCCCTTGGGATCTTTGCGTTCCTTGTAGCCCTCATAGACATCGAGAATCGCAAAACGATTTTTTTGGCTGAAGCAATGCTTCAAACTATATTGTTGAACACCGATGCAATTATCAAAATCAAGCGCTTGCGCATCAGGTATCACCACCATCGTCGGTTCTTGCTCTTTCAAGAGCAGGTCAATACCGTCTTCCAATGCTTTTCTAAGTACGGTCTCTTCTTTGACGCTGCCATCATCTTCAGTCTTAGTGTAATTGCCGACTGATACGATGTAGCATGGGCCGCCACCATTTTGGAAGAACAATTGCATAGAACGATACAGATAGAAACGCTCAGTATCTTTCTTGTCGTTTGGTCGCTTCAATATGTAGGATTTACCACCAGACTTGAAATCACCGGCGATATTTTTGTCGGTATTTTCTACGATGTTGAATTGGTCATTAGGTTCTTTACCGTAGTAACTCTCAAACTCAGATAAAGAGGTAATGCGCCAAGGTTTGTTTTTGAGCGAACTGCCTTTATTGTCAGCAAATTTGGTGTATCCAACAAATGCCGGCACCGCAGTCGCCACTTCGACCACCGAGTTGGGAAAGGCATTTTTTTCTACGATATAGACACCAGGTGTTTTATACGCGCCAGCCATATGTGTTCCTTTGAAGATTATTGATGAATATAAATTTCCGCAACGAGCAGTGATTGACCGTCCGGAGCTCCTTCTTTGCCAATTTTTTGAATACTGGCGTTTGGCAATCGCCGCATTAATACTCGCCCGGTCGCATCTGCTTCACGTAACTGAAAACGCTGTGACGGGATACTTCTCATCGGCAGCGCCGCATCAGACACAAACGCCTGACCATTACTGCCAGCGACATTTGGTGATGGACGAAACTCTGTACCACCACCATCGTTCTCACGATCTAAATCAACGATCTGTAACTGTTTTTTTGCCAGAGCGCCGCAGAAATAATATTTCCAATGCAGAGGTCTGGCCTTTAAATGAATCATATAGCGCGTCATTTCTGCGTCGGCGCCAGTTGGTAATCTGTGCTGCAATTTGTGCTGTAACTTCACACTAAAAACGATGGACGCTCTTTGGCGCTCAAAACTACTTAAATCATAGTCAGATGCTTTTGCCGTCTGCATTTGCAGACTTTGCGTATTTGTTTTGTCGACCTTACTGGTATCAGCATTTACACCAGAAAAAACGACAGGTTTATTCATTTCCCATGCAGTATAAAAATCGAACATGGGATCAGATGAAGACACCAAAAATACAAAATCTAATGTCGTCTCTACTTCAAGCTTATTTGCTATCCCCATCGACCCAGCTTCGCGATCCTCGCGCCAAATCTCTATGCCAGTGCCGCACCGACGCAACAATAAATTTGCTCTTTGCATCATCTCTGCACTGGCCTTGTCTGGTGCAAATTCCAAAGACAAACTCTCTGATCCTAAGCTCTCTGCAAAGAATTCATGTTCGACTTGTATTGCGAACAAAGGCAAATAACGTGCCATTTTTAAGACTAGCGCTGAAGACTCTGGCGCGGATCCGTGATGACAGGTACCTGTTGCACAATGGCACCTGCATCGACGGTAATCATCCGCACTTTGTAGAACGCGGAAGGTAAGTATTTCCCTCCCATCAGGCTCCACAAATTATTCAAATCCGGTATCTTCAAGTTCTCCATATCCAAAATTAACTTTTCTATTCTGTTATCCAAACCCGGACTGTTTTGACGATCAAACACGGCTTGCTGTTGAAAAAAACTGATGGCCTGAGAAATCGTTTTTAAAGCCTCGCCATAATTGCCAGCGCCAAAATTGGCTGACATCATCAAATACAAATTCAAGTAAAGCGGACTGCTGTGTACCAACTGTCTGTCGTCCATCCCGCGTGTCGGCAGATTGGGACGATACGGCATACTGTCTTTTTCAATATTCACCAAGGTCAACACCAGCTTATTGTTGGCATTGGGTGCGACCGTGCCGTCCAATTCCATCAGATTTGACACCACCACCACGTCTTCCAATACATGAAAATTATTCTTGAATTGTTGATTCAATTGCTGAGCCAGATGACTGATAGCAGCGTTAATCATGGCTGGCTTTCCTTGAATAATTGAACAAAAATTGATAAGACCAGTTTATAAAAAAGTAGATATTTACTCTTTGTTTTAAAGCTTGCAAAATTAGTTTACTACAGTAGCATGTGACTTGATGTTTGCACAAATAGATCTTTGATCAATATGCAACAGAAGTTCTATTTTTATTGTCACCTCTTACAATGACAAGAACATTAAGTTCTCTTTTTCTTGCTTAAATGAGAGAAAAATACCTGCATTTTGTGTTGAATGAAAAAATACTTTCTGTTTTGATAAAAAATTACACGTAAAAATAAGAAGCGTGCATGTAAATTTACTTTTATCCATGTAAAGCAATAAGAGAAATTTGTATTTACAACTTAAGCGAGCCGATAATTTATTTTTTGATCTGCAATGGCTTGCTCATCTATTATTTTTTAATAAGACCACTTTTTCAGATTTGTGCCACCTGTCTGGATCCGTCAATTTGCTAATCTCGCCCAGCCATACTCAGCTAGGCACAGCAAAAGGTGTGCCAGCATAAATATGTTTAACTTGGTGGAGCGTGCGTATGGGGTGTCTTGAACAGGACAAAACGCTTTGTACAAAACGGGCGACCCGGTGCAAGTATGAGGAGGACTAACTTTCAGCTTTAAAGACTGCCCGGCCAGCGAATAGTGGAGCGCAAAATCGTTCTGCTCGAATTGAAGATAGGTATTGAAAATGCTTCTTTGTGCTTAGCAGAACATAGAAATGGACAGCTTACTATCTGTCTAGCAGTTCGCTATTCTTAGCATGGAAGCCCTTGGAAGGGCAGTGTGATCAGGTAAGACTATTTGCGCATAAAGATGCTGAAATCATCCGCCAAATAAGCCGTATAAATCTCCGCCTGGGGATCAAGTTGACGGCAAAACTTAAGTACTTGCGTCGCCTCATAGCCACATAAAACCTGATCCTCCGCAAATTGGCTTGCATCAAGCATATTAAATACCACCCCTTTATTCGCCACCTCCCACATGCGGCTGATCGTTTGCCAAGGATGCAGGGAGTTGTCTGAGCGATAGTTCAGACTACCGCAAGCAATCACGATATCGACTTCGGGCAAACCTGAGGTCAAAAAATCGGATTGAAAAAATTGGGTGCTGGGTAGCGTGCCATAACGTTGCGTTGCACCGTCTATGAACTCCCTAAGGAAGTCGACGCCGAGATAGATGAAGTCTTGGTAATGCAGATCGAGGAAAGGTCTTAAGTCGCCGTAGCCGCAGCCTAGATCTAAGATTGAACAATGACTCATATCGCCCCATTGTGTCAGTGCCTGAAAGCGTTTTTGTTGGCTGTCATTATTCCGATAACCTAATGCGCGCAGGTCGTCTTTGCCGAGTCGGTCCCGGTGAAAGGCTTGCACGGTCGCTTTTTCAATCAGATTCATGGTGTCGGCCTGTTCGCATAGAGTTATAGTCGCTGAGACGAAGGAATTACTATTTATTTTAACGAATTATTTTCATTTGCAATTTAAAAAATGCCAAGCCTTGTTCAGCCCTCAATGCCAAGTTTTACCTCGTCAGCGGTTACAATAGCGCCTTAATAGCATTCCGGTAGTTCTCATGTCCCACGGTCTAAATCAACCCCAACGCGATGCAGTCAATTATATGGATGGCCCATGCCTGGTTTTGGCAGGCGCTGGTTCGGGTAAAACGCGGGTCATTACCCAAAAAATTTGCAATCTGATCGAACTGCATGGCTACGACCCTAAGCATATTGCGGCGCTGACTTTTACAAATAAAGCCGCCTTGGAAATGCAAGAACGGATTGCAAAATTGCTCAAGGAACCAAAACAGGCGAACAAGCTAACGGTGTCCACTTTTCATTCTCTGGGTGTAAAAATCTTACGGCAAGAAGCGCGTGCTCTAGGTTTGAAAGATCGCTTCTCGATTATGGACAGTGATGATTGCTTCTCTTTGGTTCAAGACCTCGCAATTACCACAGACAAGCAGTTGATACGTCGGATACAAACTGCCATGTCTTTGTGGAAAAATGGTCTGGTTGATCCTGAACAAGCACTGCAACAAGCGCAGGATGAAGACGAAGCGCAGGCGGCGCGCGTGTATCGCAGTTATGTGGCGACGCTATCGGCGTATCAGGCGGTTGATTTTGATGATTTGATTCGATTGCCGGTAGAGCTGTTTCGACAAAATGAAGAGGTGCGTGACAAATGGCAACGTCGTTTGCGTTATTTGCTGGTAGACGAGTATCAGGATACCAATACCTGCCAGTATGAGTTAGTGAAATTGCTGGTGACCGGTATAGGCAAGAAGCCGATGTTCACTGCGGTAGGTGACGATGATCAGGCGATCTACGCGTGGCGCGGCGCGACAATAGAAAACTTGAAAACCTTGCAGGTCGACTTTCCGAACTTGCGTATCATTAAGCTGGAGCAAAACTATCGTTCTAGCACCCGCATTTTGCAGGCGGCCAATTCCGTGATCGGCAACAATCCCAAATTGTTTGAAAAAGCCTTGTGGTCGGAACATGGCTTAGGTGATCCGGTGAAAGTGATGGGCATGCAAGACGATGAGCAAGAAGCACAACAAGTCGCAATCATGATTTCCGCTCACCGCTTTGAGCGTCGTGCCGCTTGGGCTGACTATGCCATTTTGTATCGGGGCAATCACCAAGCGCGTGTGATTGAACAATCGCTGCGTAAAGAGCGTATTCCCTACACGATTTCTGGTGGGCAGAGTTTCTTTGATCGCGCCGAGATTAAAGACATTATTGCTTACCTGCGTTTGATTGCGAATGAAGAAGACGATCCTGCCTTCATTCGCGCTATTACGACACCTAAACGTGGCGTTGGACAAGCGACTCTTGAGGCGCTCGGTTCTTACGCCGGACAATGGCAATGTTCCTTGTTTGAAGCTGTGTTCAAAGGCGGAATTGAAGCGATTTTGACCGACAGGCAATTGCGCCCTTTGCGTGAATTCTGCAACTTTATCAATAACGTCGAAGCGCATGCGCACAGAGAAGGTCATGCCGAACAATTGCTGGACGATTTGATGAAGGAGATCAACTATGAAGCTTATTTATACGATAGCTTCGATGACAGAGCTGCGCAAAGCAAATGGCAAAACGTGCTCGATTTCACGCAATGGTTAAAACAAAAAGGCAATGGCGGCAAAGAAGGTACCGACGAGCATCGTAGCCTGCTCGATTTGACCCAAATGGTGGCTTTAATGACCATGATGGAAGGCAAAGATGAAGACCCGGATGCGGTGCGCATGTCGACACTGCATGCGTCAAAGGGATTGGAATATCCCCATGTATTTTTAGTCGGCGTCGAAGAAGGCATCTTGCCGCATAAGGGTGATCCCGATGCGCCAGTCGAAACCATAGCTGCACGCATCGAAGAAGAGCGGCGTTTGATGTATGTCGGCATCACTCGTGCCCAACGTAGTTTGCACGTCACCTGGTGCAAAAAACGCAAACGTGCTGGTGAATCTGTCCATTGCGATCCATCGCGCTTTATCAAAGAGATGAAACTCGATGAAGGTGACGCCCTGCCTACCGAGGAAGAAATCATTACGCCGCAGAATCGTTTGGCTAACCTAAAGGCCTTATTAAGCCGGCCTAAGGAATAATTTACTTCAGGCTGTCGGCGCCATATGTGTTTGATTCTCTAATTTATCCAAGACACGGAAACACAGCCATACGCTTATGGCACCAAAGAAAACCACGCCCAGTCCATAACCAGCCATGACGCCGCGTGCACCAAACCACAGGCCGCCAAAATAGACAAAGGGAATCACGCCTATCGTGGCACGTCCCCAATTAAGCGCAGTGGAATAGAGTGGGTAGCCCAAATTGTTGAACGCCGCATTGGCAACGAACAGGCTACCGTTAAAAAGAAAACTGCCGGCAACAAAAATACAAAAGAAAACGATCACATCGCGCCCCAGATCATGGGCGTCAAAAGCCGCGGCGATCAGTGAACTGAAGACAGCCAGAAAGAACCACACCACCAATACATAGATCAAAGTGAGTTTCAAACTGTCGCGCATAGTAGAGCGCAGGCGATCAAAGCGTTTGGCACCGAGATTCTGCCCTAAGATCGGACCGATCGCACCGGATAAGGCGAATAGTCCGGCAAAGGCCATAGGAATCAAACGTGAAATCACCGCCCAACCTGCCACCGCCGAATCTCCATATTTTGCGATGGCAGTGGTGACCGCTGCGTTGCCAAATGGGGTCGCGACATTCGTCATGATCGCTGGGATACCAATATTGGCAAAGGCCTTAACGCTACGGCGAAAAATGTCTGGTGTTGGTTGTGCGAACAAATGGTGAATTTTGAATACACCATAAAAGCCAACACCGGCCAAGACCAAACGGGCAATAATGTTGGCATAGGCGGCACCATCTAAGCCCAGTTTTAGACTAAAAATAAACAGCGGATCGAGTATCGCTGTCGCGGCTGCGGCGCCCAGTGTCACATACATCGCACGCTTACCATCGCCGACTGCGCGCAGCAGCCCGCTTAAACCCATTCCCAATGACAGTAAAGGCAGTGAGGGCAGAACGATGGCGCAGAAGCGTTTTGCTAATGCGGCAGCTTCGCCCTGCGCACCCAATAAATTTAAGAAACTCGACAACAGTGGATAGGTGAGCAAAACCAGAACAGTGCTAATGCCGGCGATTAGAAAGAGCGCACTGCCAGCCAATTGTTTCGCGATCTGCATTTCTCCCGCACCGACCGCGCGTGATACTACCGCAGTGGTAGCGATTGATAAGCCTATGCCTATCGAGGTGTGAAAGAAAAGTAAGGTACTGGCATAACCGATGGCAGCAGTGATTTCGTGTTTGCCGAGTTGCGACACATAAATCAGATTTAATACATCAACTAAAAAAACAGCTATCAGTCCGACCGAGCCTGTCGCTGTCATATTAATGACATGGCGCATGGTCGAACCTTCTAAAAATTTACGATTGATCTGGGGGGAGCCTGGTGCAGTTGCCATGACGCTATTGCCTGTTGGAGAGAATTTTTTGAATAAAGCAGGCAGTGTAGCGGATTAATTCAAAATAGTTGCGGCAACGGGCGGAATTGCACCTTCTTTTCGCCCTTTTGCCATCGCTTGATTGATGCGATCTAATAGTTGTCGGTTGGCCGGCGAAATGCGCATGGCAAAATGATTGCTGACAATAGAAATCGGTTTTGGTAATACACAAAATGGTTTTGGATCTGCAGTCGTGTTGGGTAGGCGGCGTTGTGCATAGTTAAGATTGATGTTGTGTTCCACAATATGTGGGGCATCGATATTGTCATACCAAACTAAGGCATCCATGCGTTTTGCCATCAATTTTTGCAGACGTGAGATACCTGCACCTATATCGTTTTCAACCTTAAATAGTTTGCCGACTTGTTCATCGAATGCCTCGCCAGCACTGGTCGCTGCGACCACCCCGATTAATTTTCCTTTTAGATCCTGGACATGATTGAATTCGAATTGAGAGTCGCAGCGCGTCACTAACCAATTGCCGTTGGCGTTGATTGCATCTGAAAATAGGTATTTTTCGAGGCGCTCTTTGTTGATGGACATGCCTAACAATACCAAATCTTCTTTCAGTGCATTGCTCATGGCGCGCTTCCAAGGGACGCGCTGGATTTGAAAGTGTATATGTAAGGTCCGCTCTATGTAGCTGAGGAGTTCTGCAGTCGGTTTTGCTAAAGGTATGGGTTTGCCTTCGCGATCAAATTCTTCTATGGTCTGTAATTTAAGCCGTTCTTGTGCAGATACCAACGTGGTGCATAAGCCCACATTAAAAGTCAGAACCAGAATAAAAATACTAAGTAATTTCATGCTGTATCTCGCTCGGCGTTGTCTTTGATTGTAGCAAGAGTCTGGGACGCCGTTGCGTTTTTCTGATCACGTGACACAAAAACTAAGGCAAAGACGTGGCGTATTTTGAACTTAATCGGACAAGTTCGCGGCATTTAAGTTCATATCGTTTAAATCATTTTCAACTTGTAAAGCATAGTTTTCTTCATTCCTAATTATTTATATAAATCGCAGACCTCAAACGACTGGTCAAAACCTGCGTTAAAGTAAAGATAGTTTTACCTTAAATATAGGATTATTCTTTTCATAGTTGGTATACAAACGCAACTAATTCTTGGGTTGCCTAGTCCAAGCCCTTGTTCATATCTTTAAAAGTTTTAGCACTTTCAATTCATTCAATCGAGGAAATACTATGTCCGTGTCTATATCTGTGCCGCAGTCAAAATTGATGTTAAGCATTTTGGCGTCTAGTCTTGTGCTGGCGTTTAGTACGACGGTGACCGAAGCACGTCAGACGCCGGCAACTGTGAGTGTCAATGCTAAGGTTGGCGATTTTGCTACCCTCACAATGGGTATGAAAAAGCAGACTGGCTTATTCGATATTTGGAGTAGTGCGGAGCAGGCTAAGGTTTTTCTGGCTGTGACAGAATTAGATAAGCCGTTTTTGTTGGTGACCTCATTGCCATTTGGTTTGGGATCAAATGATGTCGGGTTGGATCGTGGTCAGGTTGGTAGTAGTAAATTAGTGCGCTTTGAACGGCACGGGAAACGTTTGTTTTTGGTACAGGAAAATACCCGTTTTGTGGCAGACTCACCCAATGCGGATGAACGAGCATCGGTGCGCGAAGCTTTTGCCGGGGCGGTATTGTGGGCCGGCGATATTTTGGCGAATGAGACAGTAAGTGGGAATCAACGTTATCTGATTGATTTCTCATCTTTCTTACTGGCCGACCGACATGGTGTGGCAGATAGTTTGAATCGTAGTCGCCAAGGTAACTATGCGCTCGATGAAAAACGCAGCGCAGTGCTGAGCCAGCAAGCCAAATCTTTTCCTGATAATACTGAACTGGAAGCGGTATTAACTTTGGCCGGTGCTGGCGAAGGTCAGTATGTACGTCAGGTCGCGGCGGATGCTAAGAGCTTGCGCGTACATCAGCATATCAGCTTGATCCGTCTTCCCGAAGGCTATGTACCTCGCGCCTATCATCCTGGCTCTGGCGGCATTGATAGTGAAAAAATGGATTTCGCAACCCCATTGGCCGATAGCATACAAGTACGTTGGCAGTTAAGGCATCGTTTAGAAAAGATCGATCCTAATGCTGCGCTGAGTACAGTCAAAAAACCTATCATGTATTACCTGGATCGCGGTACGCCAGAACCCGTACGTTCGGCACTATTAGATGGTGCGCGTTGGTGGAGTAGTGCGTTTGAAAAAGCCGGTTTCAAAGATGCGTATAAGGTTGAATTATTACCTGAAGGCGTTGATCCTATGGATATCCGCTATAACACCATTATGTGGGTACACAGAGCCACACGCGGCTGGTCGTATGGCAATGCCGTTAGTGATCCGCGCACAGGTGAAATCATTAAAGGTGCGGTCACTTTGGGATCGCAGCGCGTGCGTCAGGATATTTTGATTGCCGAGAGTTTATTAGCGCCTTATGGCAAGAGTACCAATACCGAAAAGAAAAACGCAGCTGAGCAAATGGCCTTAGCGCGTCTGCGTCAATTGGCGGCGCATGAAGTCGGTCATACCTTAGGGATTGCGCATAATTTTGCGCCTAGCCGTCAGGGCAATGGTTCCGTGATGGATTATCCGCATCCCTTGTTGGGCCTAAATAGCAAGGGCGAGCTTGAGCTGAAAGAGGCCTATGGCGTCGGCGTCGGTCCTTGGGATGATTTTGTGATTCAACATTTGTACTCCAACTTTCCTGGCCAGAATGAAGACGAAGCTTTAGCCAAATTGCGTGTCGCCGCTAAAGCCGCTGGCCTGCAATATGTATCGGATACCGATTCCCGCTCGCCCGGTGCGGCACATCCCAATGGCCTGCTGTGGGATACCGGTGCCGATTCGGTGAAATCCTATGATCATTTAATGGCAGTACGTCAACGTGCTTTGAGTAATTTTTCGGCCGCAGTATTGCCACCACAGCGCCAAATTGGCGAGTTGGAGGCACGTTTGGTGCCTGTCTATTTATTGCATCGTTATCAGACCGAAGCTGTCGCGCGTTTGATTGCGGGTGGCGAATATGAATATGGTACGGCGCAAGACTTGAATGCAGGCCGCGTGCAAGCAGGCATTAAAACAGTACCTGCCGCCCTACAAAGACAGGCATTGCAAAAGATGGTGAGCAGTTTGCGTGCCGAAAACTTGGCTTTGCCAAAAAATGTACTCGATATTTTGACGCCACAATCGGAGGGATTTAATCGTACCCCTGAGTATTTTTCGGGTCGTATGAATGTGGTGTTTGATGCCTTGTCAGCGGTAGAAGCAGGCGCTGCGCAAACCAGTATGTTTTTGTTTGATTCTGCCCGAATCAATCGTTTAGCGTGGCAGCAGGCGAACGATACGCAACAACTTGGCGTTGCTGAATTGTTCAAACAAGTGTTTGATCAGACTTGGAAACGCGAAGCGATTGCTAGTCATTTAGTCGCTGGTGAAGCGGTGCAGTTGGCAGCGAATTGGGTGGTACTCGATGCGACTTTGAATTTGTTAGACAGCGCTCGTTTGCATCCCCAAGTTCAGGCCGAGGTACGTCAAGTGGTAGCTGAACTGGGCGGGTGGTTACAGAAGAACCCTGCGAAAGGCAGTAGTGCCAGCAGTCGTAAGCAAGCAGCAGAGTTGATTTTTTCATACCTGCGAGATCCAGCTAGTGTGAAATTGCGCCCTTTACCTCCGATACCGCCGGGTGCGCCAATTTAAGTTTGAATGATCTGGCCTCGAAGCAAGCGGATACAGAATTCGTATCCGCATCTCTCAGTGCTCGTAAAGCATGCTCAACTCTTTCGATATTTCGCAACTCTCTTGTGTTTAATATTGAGATAAGCGCGAGCGTGCTTGCAGATGGCTGGTTTAGGTTTAGAATGAATTCGACATAAGGTACTTAACACGAGGTCATGATGAGTCTGATTCAATTGGTGTATGCAAGTCGTTTGCTAGGTGACGAGTCGGTATTGAATGCGATACACAGTCACGCTGTGAGAAATAATACGGCGCACACGATTACTGGTATGTTGTTATATGCAAATCGTCGCTTCTTGCAAGTTTTAGAAGGCGATAGTAAAGCGGTACATGCCACTTTTGACCACATTAAGGCTGATCCACGCCACGAGCATGTAACTTTGTTATTGGAACAAAAAATAGAAGCGCATTATTTCCAGCACTGGAATATGGGTTTTCGCCATCTGCGAGATGAAGAGTTGGCGCAGTTTCCCGCTTATGCGGCTTATTTCGAGGACGACTTTAGTCACTTCAAAACTCAGCCACAGATGGCTTTGGAAATTCTAAAAACCTTGGCTTAGCTTCTGTTCTCAAGGTTTGGTCAGGATTCAGACCGGCAAAATTGGGCTTGCTAATTTGTAAGCACTAAACTTTATTTGTCTAGTAATAGACTTTAGCCCTTGCATCAAAAGCTTGGCGCACAGCCTGGCGCGATCGGTCTGTCCCGAATTTTCAAGCGCATTATCACTTCTCTTACTTAAGCTTTTTGCATTACTTGCTTTTGTGCATTTTAGAGAAAAACAACTAGGCAAAATTTCGCTATTTTTGAGCAGCTTGTGTATTCTTAGCTAATCTCGTTTTTGACTAGGGCTGTCCATGCAGAACGCACATTTTCCTCACTTATTAGAACCTTTGGATTTGGGATTCACTCAACTGCGCAATCGCGTGATGATGGGGTCTATGCATACCGGTTTGGAGGATCGTTTTTATAACTACGGTAAGTTGGCTGCGTATTTTAGAGAGCGCGCACGAGGTGGTGTGGGCTTGATCGTCACAGGTGGCATTTCACCCAATCGTCGCGGCTGGCTGCTGCCATTTGGCGGTACCATGAATAGCTTGGGTGATATTTTCAACCATCGTAAAGTGACGCGTGCCGTGCATGAAGAAGGCGGCAAGATCGTCATGCAGATTTTGCATTCAGGTCGTTATGGCTATCAACCATTTATCGTATCGGCATCGGATAAAAAAGCACCGATCTCTAAATTTAAGCCGAAAGCCTTAACGGAGTCTGGTATTGAAAGCACGATTCGTGACTACGTGCGCTGCGCAAAATTGGCACAAAAATCCGGCTATGATGGCGTAGAAATCATGGGCAGTGAAGGCTATCTGCTGAATCAATTTTTATGTGTGCGTACCAATCAACGTACTGATCGTTGGGGCGGTTCTATCGAAAACCGTATGCGTTTGCCGGTCGAAATTGTGCAACGCGTGCGTGCCGCTGTGGGGCCAAATTTCATCATCATGTATCGCCATTCGATTTTGGATTTGGTTGAGGGTGGCAATAGTTGGGATGAAGTAGTGGCAGTCGCACAGGCCTTAGAAAAAGCCGGAGTGACGCTATTCAATACCGGTATAGGTTGGCACGAAGCGCGGGTACCGACTATCGTCACCTCGGTGCCACGCGCAGCCTTTGCCGCGGTTTCCGGACGTTTAAAAGAAGCCGTATCTATCCCGGTTATTGCGTCGAATCGCATTAATATGCCTGCTCAGGCAGAAGAAATTATTGCCAAAGGCATCGCCGACATGGTGTCGATGGCGCGTCCTTTCTTGGCCGACCCCGAATTTGTTAATAAAGCAGCCGAAGGCCGGGTCGATGAAATTAATACTTGCATCGCCTGTAATCAGGCATGCCTCGACCATACTTTCTCAAATCAAAGAGCCAGTTGCTTAGTCAATCCGCGCGCGGCGCACGAAACCGAATTATTGTATTTGAAAAAAGCCATCGTCAAACGTGTCGCGGTGGTGGGTGCAGGGCCAGCAGGATTATCTGCCGCGACCGTGGCGGCGGCCTGTGGTCACGATGTCAGCTTGTTTGATAGCTCCGATAGCGTCGGCGGCCAATTTAAGATTGCGATGCAAATTCCGGGTAAAGAAGAGTTTAAGGAAACCTTACGCTATTTCAGTAAGCGTCTTGAGATCACTGGCGTCAAAGTGCATTTGGGGAAGCGTGTAACGCGCGAAGAATTAATTGCGCAAGGATTTGATCACATTATTGTTGCGACGGGCATCACGCCGCGCACGCCAAAAATAGAAGGTGTCAATCATCCTAAAGTGATGTCATATCTGGATGTGCTTTTGCATAAAAAACCAGTAGGTAAAAAAGTCGCGATTATCGGTGCCGGTGGTATCGGTTTTGACGTGGCGGAGTATCTTTTGCATGACACAAGTAGTCCTCTGCCAATTCCATTATCGACTTGGTTAGGCGAATGGGGCATTGATCTACACGCTAAGCAAAATGGCGGTCTGGTGAAACCAGAAGTAGCTCATCCTATGCGTGCGATTTATCTATTGCAACGTAAAGCGAGCAAGGTCGGCGCTGGATTGGGTAAAACTTCGGGCTGGGTGCATAGAGCGACTTTGCAACGGAATAAAGTACAGATGCTGGCCGGCGTTGATTATCAAAAAATCGATGATCAGGGTTTGCATGTAAGCATAGGCGGCAAAACACAAATATTAGATGTCGATCACGTCATACTGTGTGCGGGACAAGAGTCCTTAACCGAGTTAATGCCAGCACAGCCAAGTGAATCGGGGCCTCGTTTTCATAAGATAGGCGGTGCCGCCCTGGCATCCGAACTCGACGCAAAACGGGCGATTAAAGAAGGTGCTGAACTCGCTGCGTCGCTATAATTTGTATTAATAGGTACAGATCAAAATTAGGGTAAGGCCAGAACATTAGTTTCTGATTTACTTTCCTCCACATTACGAAGTAAATTGGGACAATAAAAAAGCCAGTCAATCGACTGGCTTTTTTTGCTACACCTATCAGCGTAGATTATTTTGCTGATGCTTCCGCTGAAGCAGACGCTGCCGCCTTGACTTCTGGCTCTTTAAATTTACCACCGCTGGCATTTGCCATGTGAACTACGGCACGTGCAACTTCCACGTCGTCCAGATCCGCATTGCCACCTTTGGCTGGCATACCGCGCAAACCTTCAACTGCGTGTTTTAAAACAGTGTCATAGCCTTGTGCAATTCTTGGACCCCAAGCACCTGCATCGCCAAATTTTGGTGCACCTGCTGCGCCCGTGCCGTGACAGGCAGCGCAAGCTGCCTTATAGACTGCTTCGCCAGTTTGCAAGACTTTAGGTGCATTCGCATCAATCAAAGTATAGCCTTCGTTCGCCACAGGACTAATACGTGCCGCAATCGCTTCAGGTGACTGGCTATTGGAACCCGCACCAGCCGTTGTGTCGCTGGCAACATATTTCACTAACAACACAATAATGATAATAGGGACAATAAATCCAGCAAGAACGGCAACGATAAGTTGCTTAGGCGTTTTAATCGCTGATTCGTGTTCGTCGTGGGCGTCGCTCATGGTTTCCTCAATGCAAAAAATAATGTCAGGTTTGCTCGCCGCACAATACTTCAGGCAAAGCGTAAAACATCAGATTATAGAGCTAAAGCTTGTGTTTTGGAATGAAAAATCGGCTTTTGAGACAGCTGAAGCGGTTCAAATGCCTAAGAAATCCACAAATTAGCAAAGAATTATTAAAGAGTACATTACGTGATTTGCAGCACTTCTATGAGGTCTGCTGCCTAACATTCAGGCTTTCCACTGGTGTGAATTAGAACGATAGCGTCTTGGTTTTTGTGATGCCTTAGAGAATGCGATGGTATTTTCATCGGTTTAATTATGGTTGGGAATGTGCTTCAAGAAACTAGTATTTCTACAAGCTTAAATCTAACAGTAAAGAATCCATAAGAAATCTCTGTTTTCTTAATATCAAGCCTTGGCAGCGAATTGGCTGTTAAAGATTTAACGATGATTAAGATTTCGTGGTGCTTTTTTTTATATATTTAGAAATGGAATGGGGCTTGATCTGTACGCAGTCTGATAGCCGTAAGAATCTCTCTCGTCAGATTCTTATGGGCTAATTCGCTTGCAATTTCGCTCGCCTCTTTGAAACAATGATGGGCGAAATCGGCATTTAATGTGATTTTTCCTATGCGTAGCAAACATTCGGCAACCTCTGGGCGATTGCCCGATACCCTGGCCAGGGTTAAATTTTTCTTTAAATAGTTTTCGCGCTTCACCCGGCTTAGTGCGATCTCACGTAATTCGACCGGCAATTGTTCTACTTCGATCGGAAATTCTTCAAGTACATCGACCACTAATAAATGCGTGTAAACAGAATCATTGCCGGTCGCCATTTGTTTACAGATAAGCAGATTCAATGCAAACCAATCCAATACCGTTTGCACATGTGATTCTGGCAGAAGTTTTTTTCTTATCGCGCGTAGCAAATTATTCCCAAAATTAAAACTGAGTGCATCTAAGGATTTGCTATCCCCATACAGCATGAAAATATCGCCGATCGCTTCGAGAAAGGTCGATAGCGTTTCTAATAAAAGTGCTTCTTGTTCCGCGCGAGTGGCTTTTGATAAATTAAATTTCTGACCGAGATTTAAGGCGTGTACGTTCAACCAGGCCGGTGGTGCTGAGTAGTTATGATTTGCAATTGATTGCAATGTTTTTTCCGACTCCTGATAACGTCCCTGGTCATATTGTATTTTTGCACGACACAAATGTGCTCGTGACAGTACGCTTGGTTTTACATAGCCGTCAGAAGCAGCGCTGGCAATTTTGCGCAAAATATAATGGGCTTCGCGGTAGCGCGACTCTCGTTCAAGGTGATGCGCACGACAAGTCATAACGATGAGTCCGGCCCATGGCGGTAATTGTTCAG
Source organism: Undibacterium sp. GW821-FHT11H02 (assembly GCF_058808015.1). Lineage (NCBI taxonomy): Bacteria > Pseudomonadati > Pseudomonadota > Betaproteobacteria > Burkholderiales > Oxalobacteraceae > Undibacterium > Undibacterium sp. GW821-FHT11H02. Next base: position 105,380 of record NZ_JBXARG010000014.1, read on the forward strand.
CGGCGATGGCGGCCGCATCTAAAAAATCATAGGCATCGACCTGGTCAGAATTGTGTAGACGACTCAAGCTCAGCGTAGCCAGTAATAATCCATGTACCCAGTCTACCCAGGCCGGCAATAAACATTGCGCAAGCCTGCCTAGATCTGCTTGAGGCTGAACGCTAGATGTCGCTACCGCCGCCGGAATTTGTAAGCCAGTGTGCTCAAATTCTAATGCGGCGCTCGCCACGTTCAGATAAAACGGCCCACGTGTTTTGGTGCGATAAGTCACTACGCCATGCAATCCTTCATGCGCTTCTATTGCATCAATGTAACGGGCAATCTGGCGTGGTGTCAGGCTAGGAAACCGTAACTGCAAATCCGCGTAGCAAACCGGAGCAGGATGTCTTTCCACCAGAAAACGAAGGAAGGTAAGCAGACCTTGGCTGCGAAAAGTATAAGTGCTTCCGAGATAATTGATGGACATCAAATCTACCGTCAGGGCTTGTCAAGTAAGTTCTGATAGTGTCATAAGTGTCATTTTGTGTAAATAATTAGTTCTCTATATAGTTAGCTTTTTAGCTGTTTCTATTAAACGAATGACATTGTTGATGATCCAGCGCCTAGTAGGCCTAAATTAAGTGTCTGTGCAGCCATGACTTCAAGGAGACGCAATGTCTATTAACGCGCAATCATCTTTCATCTCCGAATAGCACTGGAACATCGACATCAACGTTACGGCTAGTCTAATTTGATTATTTTGAATGATACGCACAAGGCTTTTCCCAAAGACCTGTGGTTGATATGAATAAATAGATTTGCCTTTTTAATGTGAAGTGACGTTTAGTCACTATTTTTATCGATATTCATCAATTGAGAAAAAAATGTCCCCGCTAAATCAAAACACGAACTCCAATTTTGTCCGCCAAATTGCCATCATTGATAAATCAACCCTAGATTGGAATAACTTGGCACTGGGACTTCCGCAAGGCGTTGAGACTCTCTATTTAGACGTCGACACGGATGGCGTGCTGCAAATGGCTAGTCTTCTACATGAGCGTTCTGATCTTGATGCCATTCACATTTTTTCTCATGGTAGTGCGAGGCAGCTCTATTTAGGAAACGCGGAACTCAATATAGAAAACCTAAATCAATATCAAACTGCTTTAAGTTCTATTGGTGGTTCGCTGAGCCAGAATGGCGAGCTTTTTTTATATGGCAGCAATATTGGTCAAGGAACCGCGGGTGCTGCGTTAATCGAGCAGATTTCGGTAGCGACTGGGGCAAATGTTGTCCGATCGAATGATGCAACTGCTGCTATTTTTAACGGAGGAAATGGAGTATTCGGAGTCGCAACAGGCCAATTTGGAAGTACATCATTTGATCCAAATGTTGTGGATATGGGCAGCTTGGTTCCAAGCATTCCGCCTTCGGCGCTAGCGGCATACGGTCTCGTTGCTACCTCAAATTTTGCAGGTCCACCGGTTGCGGTCAGTTCATCGTCAGGCAATGCTTCAATTATCACCGGTACTTCTAGCAATGACACGTTAACAGGAACACTCGGCAACGACATAATGGATGGACTAGCGGGTAACGATTGGTTAAACGGCTACGCTGGCGATGACAGATTAGAAGGCGGCGCTGGCGATGATACCCTTGAAGGTGGTGCTGGAAATGATACGCTAAATGGCGGCGATGGCTATGATGAAGTTGACTATTACACCGCTGATGGCCCAATGACGATCAACCTTGCCACTGGCACAGCGAGCGGGGTTGGAGTAGGCGTCGATACGCTTATTTCGATAGAAACAGTTTGGGGTGGGTTCTATGCCGACAGGATCGTGGGTAGTACGGCGAACGAAGTCTTCCTCGGCGCACCTGGACATGACACGATTACTGGTGGCGGTGGACAAGACAGCTTTTATGTCTGGAATTACTCCAGCGATACTTCCATCGACACCATTACTGATTTTTCTGTTGGCGATAACGGTGATGTCTTTCACATACCGACTTGGCGTCTGACGAACTACGCTTTTGGGGAAAATCCTTTTGCTACTGGTCATGCACGGTTGATACAGTCGGGCACGGATACTTTACTTGAAATCGACATGGATGGAACTGGCAGTGGTGTATTCCAAACAGTCGCAGTGTTGAACAATGTTAATAAGAATAGCTTAACCGCTTTCAACTTAGCTGGTTTTATTCCCAGAATCAACGATCCTTCATCGTTCGATGATCATTTATTCGGAACGTTTACCGACGACACAATTTTAGGATTTGCGGGTAATGACGTTATTGAAGGTCGCGCTGGAAACGATGTATTGTTCGGCGGAGATGGTGATGATCGTTTGCAGGGCGATGAAGGCTATGATTCGCTCACAGGCGGTATTGGTGACGATACACTCGACGGTGGTGAAGGTGACGATACTGCAGATTATTCTGACTCAAATGGCGCGCTTACAATCTTTCTAGTACAAGGGGCAGCTTATGCACCAGAGATGGGACTTGATACCCTTATTTCAATAGAGCACGTCTGGGGCGGTAATTACGCCGACAGCATCTGGGGCGACGATGGTGCAAATGACATCTTTGGACAAGGAGGGGATGACATTCTTTCCGGTGCCGGCGGCAGTGATTTTTTATCGGGTGACGACGGTGATGACAGAATTTTCGGGGAACTTGGCGATGACTATCTCATCGGTGGCGCTGGAAATGACACACTCGATGGCGGCGATGGCATCGATTATGCGAGCTATTTTGGCGCCACCGGTCCGGTTATTGTCAATTTGACGTTGGGTAGCGCAAGTGGTGCTGGAATTGGATTGGATACTCTGATCTCAATCGAGAATGTGCGTGGAAGTATTTATGCCGACAGCATTATAGGAAGTGCAGCGAACGAATTCTTTATGGCGCGTGAGGGGAATGACACCATTACTGGTGGTGCAGGTTCTGACTTTTTTTACGTGATGTGGGGCGGATCGAGTGACTACTCAACAGATACCATTACTGATTTCGCTACCGGTAATAATGGCGACAAATTATTATTCCCCATCTCTTTCCTAACCAACTTCGCTGTCGGTACTAATCCTTATACCACCGGTCATGCGCGTCTAACACAAGTGGGTGGAAATACGCTGGTCGAAGTAGATCGCGATGGTTCTGGTCCAATTGGATTTCAAACGGTCGCTATCTTAAATAATGTGGTCAAAAGCAATTTGACACCTTCCAATTTAGATATGGTTTACGCTGTACCCAGTGGAACCGTGAACATCACAGGTACGGCAACGCAAAGTCAAACGCTAACTGCAAGCACGACTTATGGCATGGGCACAGTCAGCTATCAGTGGCAACGCAATGGGGTGAGTATCGACTCTGCGACTTCAATCACTTACAGTCTAACGCAAGCCGATGTCGGAAAGGCGATATCAGTTGTTACGAGCTATACAGACGGATTTGGCACCTTTGAAAGCAAGACCTCGCCCGCTACATTGGCCGTATTAAATGTGAATGACGCTCCAAGCGGTAAGGTGATCCTCACTGGTACAACAACACAAGATCAAGTTTTAACGGCAAGCCATACCTTGACCGATGCCGATGGTATGGGCACTGTAAATTACCAATGGCAACGAGACGGTATTAACATCGCTTCTGCTTCTTCAGCGACTTATCGTTTAACGCAAGCAGACGTCGGTAAATCGATCAAGGTTGTTGCAAGTTATATCGATGGATTTGGCGCTAAAGAATCCATCGCAAGTGAGTCAAAAATAGTCGCCCCTCTGGGCGCGGGCAATATTACGCATGAAATGCGGACGCAAGTTGCTCAGTTATACGTATCTCTATTTGGCCGAGCACCTGAAGCGGATGGTTTCAATTATTGGTGCTCTGAATTGAGCAAAGGAAAATCATTCCAACAGGCCGCGCAAGACATGTTTAATGTCGAACCTTCGCGGGCTTGGTACCCCATTTCTTTAACCAACCAAGAAATTGTCGCAATCTTCTACGTGAATGTTCTTGGACGCACAGCAGATGTTGATGGCTTGAACTATTGGACATCGAGATTGAACACAGAGACGAGCACCGGTTCTGCGGCATCCAAAGCCATTGCTAAAGGTACTGTTATCGCCGAAATGTTGACAGCCATTGTATCGTACAACGGATCCATAGCATCAGCCTTACAGTCACAATCACTGTTCTTGAACAAAGTGGCCGTGGGTTTGAAATATGCATTTGAGTTCAACGGCAATGATGTCTCACAAACTTCTACTTTATTATCCCTTGTGACCGCGGGAGTGAATGGTCAAGACGCTGCCAATGCACAAATTGCGGCTTTTTTTAATAAGGCCCCATTCTTTTCTTCCAATTCGACGCTCGTTACGGGGGCGGAGGATACGGTGATTGCGGGCAGGGTGTTTGCCAGTGATTCCGATAACGGTGATGTGTTGAATTACTCGATAAATAGCGCCTCCACGAACGGCGTTGTTTCGGTGAATTCTGAAGGCCATTTCAGTTACGTGGGTCGAAAAGACTTCGAAGGTAAGGATAGCTTTGTTATCTCAGTGAAGGATAAATTTGGTGCTACCGCGACACAAAAAGTTGATGTGGTCGTGGTTGGGGTTAATGATGCTCCCGTGTTTGCTAGTGAACCTCTGCTCGTGTTTGGAACGGAAGAAAGTGGTTTAACGGGCAAAGTAGCGGCGACCGATGTCGATCTGAATGACGTTTTGACCTACGCGATCGGGGCGAATGCGCAAAATGGACTTGCCGTTGTAGCAGTTGATGGTAGCTATACCTATCTGGGAAAAAAGGACTTTAATGGTACTGATAGTTTCACCGTCATTGTGACGGATAAGGCGGGGGCAACAGCAACAAAAGTAGTCAACGTAAAGATAGGTGCAGTCAACGATGCGCCGACCGGTTTGGTCACGATTAGTGGCACGGCGACGCAGGGTCAAACACTCACAGCCAGCAACACGATTGCCGATGTGGATGGCTTGGGTGCGATCAGCTATCAATGGAAAGCGGGTGGCAATGTTATTGCTGGTGCCACTAGCTCAACGCTGGTTTTGACACAGGAGCAGGTAGGTAAAACAATCACGGTTGTTGCAAGTTATACCGATGGTCAAAGCACCGCAGAAACGGTTACTAGTGCGGCAACGGTGGCAGTGACAAACGTCAACGATGCACCGACCGGTTTCGTTACGATTAGTGGCACTGCGACGCAGGGTCAAACGCTCACAGCTAGCAACACGATTGCCGATTTGGATGGCTTGGGTGCGATCGGCTATCAATGGAAAGCGGGTGGCAATCCTATTGCTGGTGCGACGAGCTCAACGCTGGTTTTGACACAGGCGCAGGTAGGTAAAACAATCACGGTTGTTGCAAGTTATACCGATGGTCAAAGCACCGCAGAAACTATCACCAGTTCGGCAACAACGGCGGTGGTCAACGTCAACGATGCGCCGACCGGTTTAAGCATTTCGGACTACACCATTGCCAAGAAAATTTCGGGTGCTGTGATTGGCAACCTGGTCGTGATAGATCAAGACGCGAACGATATTCATGATTTCAAGGTAAACGATCCCCGCTTTGAAGTCGTTGCAGGGCAACTCAAATTAAAGGCGGGCATCAATCTAAGTCTAGAAACAGCCTCACTCATAGATTTAGTAGTTACCGTTACCGATAGTGGTGGTTTGTCGACCATACAGCTCTTCACGATAGAGGTTATTGACAGTAATAACCCGCCCACTAATATTGCGCTCTCGTCAAATAAGGTGAGTGAAAATGTCGTTGGTGGCGTCATTGGTCAACTCTCGGCGACTGATCCAGATGCAGGCAGTACTCACACTTTCGCGCTTGACGATGCACGCTTCGAAGTCGTCTCAGGGCAACTCAAACTTAAAGCAGATACCAGCCTAGATCATGAGAAAGCGCCCACCGTCAATCTAACCATCACCGCGACTGATGATGGGGGGCTGGCGAAGACGCAAGTCTTCACTATCGTGGTTGATGATTTGACTGAAACTACGGTCTTAAATGGAACTTCTGTCGCGGACAATCTCAATCAAGATAATGGTTTGGATGATTTCATCATTAATTCGCTCACTGGAAATGATGTTATTTTGACGGGAAAAGGCAGGGACATCATTCGAGCTGGTGAAGGTGCCGATACCGTGAATGCAGGCAGCGGCAATGACATCATTGTCGTATTAGGGAAGACGGCAACTGGGCAATACACTCAGAATAACATCACAAATGTCGGTGGTAGCGGCATTGATTTATCGAGTGTACTAACGCTCACAGATCTCAATGGTCGTGCGATCAGTGAGGTCGTCGCTGGAGAAAGTATCGACGGTGGCACTGGAATCAATCGCTTGATTGCCTATGGCAATGTCGACTTTACGGGTACGACACTAACAAACATCGGTCAAATTCAGGTTAACTCCAGCGTCACTCTTAGTGCACAACAACTAGCAAGTCTCAACACCAGCATGATCTTTGGTGATGGTAATTCCATCTTGAATATTACCAATAGCGGCGCCGCACCAGTCACATTGAATTTGTCAACTGTGAGCTTGACTAGTTTCCGCACGCTGAATGTGGGTGCGGGGGTCACGGTAGTACTAGACCAGGCCGATGTCGACAGCTTGCAATACCTGACCGGTGAAGGCAGCTTAAAGGCATCGGCGGCGAGTAGTACGCTTACACTAAGCAACAAATTCGTCAATCTCACAATACAGAATAAAGACGGCATCATCGACACCACACGTGGCGGCGGCATTATCGTCGCTGGAAAATTGTTGATCGGTGCCGAAACCAATGACACATTAACCGGTGGCACACTAGGCGATCGTATCGATGGCGGTGCTGGCAATGACAGCCTAGTAGGTGGCGATGGTGACGACGTATTGCGTGGTGGTGCTGGCATAGACAGCATGGATGGTGGCGCTGGTAACGACACTTTTGTGATCGTTGGTGATATCTCTGGCGGCGGTAAAGTTGATACGACTGCCGATACCATCGCGCTAGGATTTCCGCTCACTCAGTTGAACGGTAAAGATCTCAATGAAGATGCAGATGGTGCCGCAGAGATCATACGCGGCGGGGCAGGTGACGATACTTTGTATGTGTATGGTACGGCGGATTTGTCTAAGTACGATATCTCGGGAATAGAACATATTGAGATTCGCTCCAACGTCACGTTTAGTCAGAGTGTTTTATCTTCTCTTTTGGCATCAGGTAAGGTCAGTTTAACGGGCGATGGGTCAAGTGTGATTCGCATTGAAGGCGGTAGTGCAAGTGATCCGCTGGTACTTGATTTGACACAGGCCAACTCTGTTGCTCTGGCGAAAATTGGGCAAATTTCATTGGGCGAACATGTTGTCTTGAAAGTTGCATCGCTCGCGCAACTTGGCGGCGCACACATTTTGACGGGTAATGGCACTATAACTGGCGCGAGTGGCAGCATTACACTTCCTTCAAATTACTCCGTACAGTCCACACTGCAAATAAAAAATGCCGATGGCAGTAATGCACGGGGCAGCGCTGATGTTCTTGAGCAAGTAGTGATCGGAACCAAAGGTAGCCCAATAACTGGCAGTGACGGAAACGACTATTTAATCGGCACAGAAGGAAACGATGTTTTCGAAGGAAAAAATGGCAATGATGTTTTCTCCGGAAAGAAAGGTAACGATACTTTTGTCATCGCCGGGACTGGTAAGAAAACAATCATTGCCAGTGTCAACACCGGCGATGTAGAAACAGTCGATTTATCGAAGGCGAATGGTGCGGCAGTCGTGAACTTGACCGATGGTGGCACTGTGGGTACTGCCACGACCATTCAGCTTGGTTCTGGAACGCAGTCTGGTGCGACGCAACAAGATGCTCCAAAGACAAATGTGATCTTGGTGCTTGATACTTCTGGAAGTATGGGCTGGGACTCTCCGACACGCTTATCACTTGCTAAGAAAGCCGCAATTGATCTACTTGATGCGTATGACAAGTTGGGTGATGTTGCAGTGCGTGTTATTGAATTCGCTGACTACTACTTGGTCATAAATGGTCAACAAGCTGGCAACTCGCAGGATAAGGGATGGAGTGATGTGAGTCAGGCGAAGATCGATATAGCAGCTTTGGTGGCTGGTGGTGGTACAAATTATGATTCAGCGTTGGAGGGAGCAAATAAAGCCTTTTTAATCGGAAGAGGTCAAAACTATTTTTCGACTGGCACAAATGTATTGTATTTCCTTTCTGATGGTGAACCCGGTTGGGGAACTGAGATTGATCCAAATGACCAAGTAGCGTGGGAGAACTTCTTAATCGCAAACAAGATCACTTCGCGTGCGATTGGATTTGGTGGGATCACTAGTACCACTTACCTTGAACCGATTGCATTTGATGGTACTAAAGTAAAGCTGTCAACAGATAGTCATGCGCCAGGTGAGATCCCGGCGACGGTTACAGTCGATACACAAAATCTTGGTGCCGACTTATTGGCTTCCGCAAAGCTTGATTTTGTCGAAAATCTCATCGGTACCAATTTCGCCGACCCTGTAACTGGAAAAGGCGACACGTTGACCGGAAATGGTCTGGATAATCGTATCGAGGGTCGTGCAGGAAATGATCTTTTGATGGGCGGCGTTGGGAACGATGTTTTGATTGGTGGAGAAGGCGTAGATACGGCCATCTATAGTCGTCCGTATAAAGTCGGCGGAATAGTTCAATATGAAATCAAGCAGAATGGGGGACAGATAGTAGTTAGAGACCTTTTCGGCAAAGAAGGAACAGACACACTATATGGCGTTGAGCGGCTGAGCTTCCCTGATCAACAGATCAAAATCGAAGATCTAAACAAAGCACCACTAAAGAACGCAACATTTCTTTTCGATACCTTTGGATATTATTCGACTTTCGCAAATTTAAGTGCAGCGAGTTATTTTCAAGAAGGAGATCGCTACCAAGCTTCTGGTGGAAATTCGCAATGGGAAAAGGATGTTTATTCAACTTTGATGAACTTGACGGGTTTTAGTTTGATGTCAGCTGCAGAACTTAAGCTATTTACCGGCGTTATGAACGATATAGATCTACCGAATGAACTGGATGACTCCGTAGAATGGGGGTTCTCAGACGCGAGAACAGGACACGCAGTTGATGGACGGTATGAGGGCGATAATTCCTATGCGATTGTCGGACGTTCTGCCGACGCACTATTTATCGCATTTCGAGGCACAAATGGCAGTGAAGATTGGAAAGATGACTTCGTTTCAATGGAAGCACATTATTTACGCTACAAACCTCTGATCAGTGCGATCGAAGCCTATATAGCGAATCCAGCAAACAACATTAAAGATGTATACCTAACTGGTCATAGCTTAGGCGGTGCGATGGTCGAAGCATTTATGGCGAGTCATCCGGGAACGAAGTATCACGGCGTCACATTCGAGGGTGCCCCCTACAATTTTGTATCTGGTCAGCTCGATTCGCGATTGATTCAGTTTGAATTTAATGGAGATGTGGTACCTGATTTAGGAGTTAATTCTGGATTTGTCGTATCAGTTGAGGATTATTCGAGAGCGTTGTCGCTCGCTACTGGAAGTATTTACTTGGATGCTGCCAGAGCCTTTATGTACCATCCATTAAACGTCGTCGCTCAGGTTGCCAATCTTGTGGATTCAGAGGGTGTTCGCTTCGAGGGGTTAGCTGAATCTCTTTCTGGCTGGTTTAACAAAACAGTGTTCGGATCCGCGCAATTAACACTTAAATTGGAAATCGATAATATTCGTAATGTCAAAAGTGCGGGTGGTGGCGATGACGATATCGCTTACGCGACCGTGTATCGACTAGGGGTGCAATTGTTGAAAACGGCTGTTGAAGTTTTCAAGAAATCTCCTTCCGGATTCATCGACGAAGCGGGAAAATTTATCGATATGTTTAAGAATGCCGTGAATCAATTTGAGGCGTCAGGTCGTTATCTCTTGGGCGGGGATGGAAATGACAAACTCATAGGTGGAGATGGAGGAGATAAGATTTACGGTGGTGATGGCGATGATCGATTATCTGGGGCAAGTGGTGCCGATACTATTTTTGGTGGAAGCGGCGATGATATTTTGGATAAACCACGATTCACAATTCCTGACGAACTCGCTAAGTTTATCTCCAATTTGACATCGGAAAATGCTTCAGAGAATCCTATTTTTGCTGAAGCAGTCAAAGACCTTCTTGGAACCTACGTTTATGGCGAGAAAGGGATTTTGCTGTCGCCAATACAATCATTAATGGGTGAAGTGGCGAAAGGTGTATTCATCAATGGTTTGATTGATTTGGTAGTAAGTCAATTCGAATGGCTTGCTGAGGGGAGTGATATTTTAGTCGGCGGCGCGGGTAACGATATTTACTTCGTCAATACGCAAAAAGACGAGGTAATCGAGATATCCGGTGAAGGTGATTTCGATACTGTCATCATTGTGGGAAATAATGCGTTGAGTGGTACTTCTGGACTCGCATCCTACTTAGATTCAGATGTGTTTCATACCCCTTTCAACATTGAAGTTGTCATCATGGCCGATGACGCATGGTCAAACTCCAGTAATTTCTCTGTTTTTGGTGGGAGAAGTGGCACATATATTGTGGGCAATGCGGGCAATAATCATCTTTATGGTAGCGTGGGAAATGACGTATTGATTGGCGGCGCTGATGAAGATTATTTATTTGGTAATGATGGAAATGACATTCTTATTGGCGGAAAATATGATGCATTCAGTTCGCGTTTCAACGAATCTGAAATTCCATTGAAAGTTCGCTCACTGATTGATGAATATGCGGACGATCTAGCGCTTGATAATGTAGATGTTTCCTATCTCCGTGGCGGGTTGGGGCAAGATAGAATGTTCGGTGGCGGCGACAATGATTATTTCTTTGTCGATGTGAATATTGGAAACAATGCTGGAAATGTCGATTCAATTGAAGGATTCTATGTCGCCAATTTCTTTAGCGATGTGACGGCGGAAGACTATTTGGTTTTTTCTGCCGATCAACTCGGTGGACTAATAAAAGACGTTGCGACCTGGAATTGGAGTTCAACTTCGGTTGGTAATTTATTTGATAATCAAACTGCGTATTACCTGCCGAAGAATAATTTCTTGTTGATTTCGGGTATATCGAACTACGCAGCAAAAGCCAATCCTAGCGCAGGCGAATCTCCGCTATTTATTCTCGATTCCGTTAGCGGATTTTTATACTTCGACCAAGATGGTGTTCGCGATACTAATGACTACACACTCTTAGCAAAAATCACTCCCGAGAGTGTTGGTGGAAACCTATCCGCTTTCGATTCGGATCAGATTTTGATCATGGGACAAACGAAGTTTGACTTGGTCTTCGGCCTTTAAATCATCGAATCATCGAATGATCGAATAGCAATTTACTCACCAATACTAGTTTTTCAAAACATTATGACCATACATCTTTGGAATGCCTCAAGCAATAAAACGATCAGCTATAAAGCAGGCGATACGATACAGATTGATGGGATATCGGCGACTAAACTTAACATTATCTGGTTAAACGGTCAGATCATTTTTGAGGGGCCAAGCTCCCGCTTAACACTAAGCTCGCAAAGCGCAGATATCGCCGATTTGACGTCCTTGATTTTTGTGTTTTCTGACGGCAGTCAATTTAGCTATGTGACTGGCACCACGCAAATATACGGTACGCCATCTGCCGATTTCTTTCGGGGGAACGAACTTGCGAATCTGATTTCTGGCAGTCTAGGTGATGATAAATTAGACGGGCAGGGTGGGAACGATAACTTAGAGGGCGGCGGTGGTGCAGACACGCTTTATGGCGGTAGCGGAGATGATCAATTATCTGCTGGTTGGAGATATGATCTGATAAAGGCGATTTGGGTGCTTGACGACCAAGGTGATTATTTTGATGGTGGCGAAGGTAGTGATACGGTTAATGCCGGTTCTGGAAGCGATACCATTAGTGGTGGTCTGGGTAGTGACAGTCTCGTTGGTGGCGGCGGTCGCGATTCGATTGATGGCGGCGACGGTGACGACTGGATTGATAGCGGTTATATCATAAGCGGCAGTTCAGGCGTCTGGGTGCGAGATGATCTTGGTGATTTGATCCTAGGCGGAGGCGGAAATGATAATGTTTTTGCTGGAGATGGAAACGATACTATCGACGGCGGGGATGGTAATGACAATGTCACTGCAGGTTCGGGAAACGACATACTTGATGGGGGCTCGGGTAAAAATGTTTTGCAGGGCGGCGACGGTGATGACACTTACTATATTCGCAGTGTTACAGATAGAATCTTTGACTCAGCTGGCAACGATACGGCTACTATTTTTGTTGATTGGCTTAAACCCAATCCAAGTATCGAACACTGGAATTTAGCCCCGGGGGTGCAAAAATTACCATACTGGATTGATGCACTCACCTACGACGTAAAGTCTCTAGATGAAGATATTGGTGCAAGTCGAATTGTTTATTATCACTTTGCGAAAGCGGCACCTTCTTGGTTTAGTCAGACTGAGAAGGATACTTTTGTCGCTTTTACAGAGGATCAAATCACCTATGCAAAGAAGGCATTTGACTATATTAGCGCATTGATTAATGTACATTTTGTCGAAACCGCACTATCAAATTCCCCATTAAGCATAGTCTTGGCAAATAGTACCAACACAGCTGGCGCTTCCGCTTACGCCAGTACGATTTCCTCTTGGAGTGGCAATAAATTAATTGTTAATGCAGCCTTTGATAGTCCTAGCAAAGATATTGATGGGACACCATTCCTGCGACTACTTTTGCATGAGATCGGGCATTCGTTGGGGCTTAAACATCCTTTCGGCGAGGCTGACGCGTGGGGTGGCATGGGCCCTGGCCCTTTTCTTCCTAGCGCTGAGGATGTGCAAAGTTGGACTGTAATGAGTTATTCATATGGCTATAAATCAGATTACAAAACCTATAGTCCCCTCGACATCGCATCATTGCAATACATCTACGGTGTATCAAGCCAAGCGAATTCTGAAAATACCGTTTTTAGTTTGAGTGAAACGACGCCCAATTTTATTTGGGATGGTGCAGGTATCGATACTTTGAACGGTTCAGCGCTAAGTCAAGCGCTTACCTTATATCTTGAGCCTGGCTATTGGAGTTACATCGGGGCCAAATCAACATTGATCACATCACCTGGTCAAATCACGATCAATTTCGGTTCGGTCATTGAGAACGCGACAGGTGGTAGTGCTAACGATTACATATCAGGTAATGCTGCGGATAATCTGATCAACGGTAATAGTGGTGATGATGAACTACTTGGACTTCAAGGCAATGATAGTTTGACTGGCGGAAATGGGAACGACAAACTAACAGGCGGAGCGGGTAGCGATACGATCGACGGTGGCGTTGGAGTCGACATAGCCTATTTTTCTGGACTAAGAGCGCAGTATGTGGTCACGACAAGTAATTCGGGACTAAGCTATGTAATTAGCTCGGACGTAGACGGGATCGACTATGTCACCAATGTTGAAAGTATCCAATTTTCGAACGGTATGTATTCGCTAGCGCAATTGTTAGCAAGCAACGATATTGCAGCACCGACCGTACTGAGTTTCTCGCCAGCAGATGAGACATCGTCGGTCGCATTGTCGAGCAATATTGTACTGACGTTTAACGAAGCCATCGCCAGAGGCAGCGGCAGTGTTGTCATTAAGGATGCGAGCAATACCGTGATCGCAATTTACGATGCGGCGAGCAGCAGTAACCTGAATATTTCTGGCGCCACACTGACGATTAACCCGAGTCAAAATCTGGCTTTTGGTACGAGTTATAAAGTGGAGTTCGCAGCAGGCAGTATTAAAGATCTTGCTGGAAATAATTATGCTGGCACGACCAGCTACAATTTTACGACCATCGCCGCGCCAAATAATTTACCTTCTGGAAGCATTGGCATTACCGGCGCTGCAGCACAGGGACAAACTTTAACAGCAGATACAAGCAAGCTCGCCGATGCGGATGGACTCGGAACTCTGTCATATCAATGGCAACGTGCAGGAAGCAATATTAGCGGTGCGACAGGAAATACCTATTTACTCAATCAGAATGATGTCGGCGCAGCGATCAGTTTGGTGGTGAAATACACGGACGGACGCGGTACCGCAGAAAGCCTCACTTCAGTAGCGACTGCGACAGTAGCCAATATCAACGATGCACCAGCAGGTGTCGTGACTATCGCTGGTTCGGCGACACAAGGCCAAGTCCTCAGCGCCAGTAATACCTTGACCGATCTTGATGGTCTCGGTGTGATTGCCTATCAATGGCAAAGTAATGGCGTCAATATTAGTGGCGCAACGACGGCAAACTACACGCTGACACAGACCGAGGTTGGAAAAACCTTGAGCGTGATTGCAAAATATACGGATGGCTTCGGTACCGTAGAAAGTAGAAGTTCAACTACGACTGCGACGGTTGCAAATGTCAACGATGCACCGACAGGTGTCGTGACTATCTCGGGTTCGGCCACACAAGGCAAAGTCCTCAGCGCAAGTAACAGCTTGACGGATCTTGATGGCCTTGGTGTGATTGCCTATCAATGGCAAAGTAATGGCGTCAATATTAATGGCGCAAGCGCATCTAGCTACACTTTAACGCAAGTAGACGTCGGTAAAGTGATGACGGTTAAGGCGACCTATACAGATGGCTTTGGTCTGGTGGAAAGTCGCAGTTCAGTGGCTACTGCAGCCGTCGCTAATGTTAATGATTTACCGACAGGGGCGGTAACGATTTCCGGTTCGACGGTTCAAGGGCAAATACTGAGTGCGAGCAATACGCTGGCCGACCTCGATGGATTGGGAGTCATTAGCTATCAATGGCAAAGTAATGGCATCAATATTAGTGGCGCAACAGCCTCGACCTACACGCTAGCGTTGGGTGATGTTGGCAAAACAATGAGTGTGATTGCGAAATACACTGATGGTTTTGGCACAGCAGAAAGTAAAACCTCGAATGCAAGCAGTGTCATTCAAAATGCAGATACTAGCGCACCAACTGTACTGAGTTTCTCGCCGGCCGATGAGGCATCGGCGGTCGCACTGTCGAGCAATATTGTGCTGACGTTTAACGAAGCCATTACTAGAGGCAACGGCACCATTGTCATAAAGAACGCAAGCAATGCGGTGATCGCCTCTTACGATGCGGCGGGTAGCAGTAACTTGAGTATTTCAGGAAACACTTTAACCATAGACCCGAGTCAGGATCTGGTTTTTGGTACAAGCTATAAAGTGGAGTTTGCTGCTGGTAGTATTAAAGATCTCGCCGGAAATAATTATGCTGGCACGACCAACTACCATTTTACGACCATCGCCGCGCCAAATAATTTACCTTCTGGAAGCATTGGCATTACCGGCGCTGCAGCACAGGGACAAACTTTAACAGCAGATACAAGCAAGCTCGCCGATGCGGATGGACTCGGAACTCTGTCATATCAATGGCAACGTGCAGGAAGCAATATTAGCGGTGCGACAGGGATTACGTATTTACTTAATCAGAATGATGTCGGCGCAGCGATCAGTTTGGTGGTGAAATACACGGACGGACGCGGTACCGCAGAAAGCCTCACTTCAGTTGCGACGGCAAGCATAGCCAATATCAACGATGCACCAACAGGTGTCGTGACTATCTCGGGGTCGGCGACACAAGGCCAAATTCTCAGCGCCAGTAATACCTTGACGGATCTCGATGGTCTCGGCGTGATTGCCTATCAATGGCAAAGTAATGGCGTCAATATTAATGGCGCAACGACGGCAAACTACACACTGACTCAGGCCGAGGTTGGAAAGACCTTGAGCGTGATTGCAAAATATACGGATGGCTTCGGTACCGTAGAAAGCAGAAGTTCAACTACGACTGCGACAGTTGCAAATGTCAACGATGCACCGACAGGTGTCGTGACTATCTCGGGTTCGGCCACACAAGGCCAAGTCCTCAGCGCAAGTAACAGCTTGACGGATCTTGATGGCCTTGGTGTGATTGCCTATCAATGGCAGAGTAATGGCGTCAATATTAATGGCGCTACCGCATCCAGCTACGTCTTAACGCAGGCAGACGTCGGTAAAGTGATGACAGTTAAGGCGACCTATACAGATGGCTTTGGTGTGTTGGAAAGTCGCAGTTCTGTGGCTACTGTAGCCGTCGCCAATGTTAATGATCTACCGACAGGGGCGGTAACGATTTCCGGTTCGACGGTTCAAGGGCAAATACTGAGTGCGAGCAATACGCTGGCCGACCTCGATGGACTGGGAGTCATTAGCTATCAATGGCAAAGTAACGGCATTAATATTAGTGGCGCAACAGCCTCGACTTACACGCTAGCGTTGGGTGATGTTGGAAAAACGATGAGTGTGATTGCGAAATACACTGATGGTTTCGGCACCCTCGAAAGTAAAACCTCGAATGCAAGCAGTGTCATTCAAAATGCAGATACTAGCGCACCAACTGTACTGAGTTTCTCGCCAGCAGATGAGGCATCGGCAGTCGCACTGTCGAGCAATATTGTGCTGACGTTTAACGAAGCCATCACAAGAGGCAATGGCACCATCGTCATAAAGAACGCAAGCAATGCGGTGCTCGCCTCTTACGATGCGGCGGGTAGCAGTAACTTGAGTATTTCAGGAAACACTTTAATCATAGATCCGAGTCAGGATCTGGCTTCTGGTACTAGTTATAAAGTGGAATTTGCAGCAGGCAGTATTAAAGATCTTGCTGGAAATAATTATGCTGGCACAACCAGCTACAATTTTACGACCATCGCCGCACCTAATAATTTACCTTCTGGAAGCGTCAGTGTTATTGGCGTTGCGACACAGGGACAGACTTTAACGGCAGATACAAGCAAGCTCGCGGATGCGGATGGCCTCGGAGCGCTTTCATATCAATGGCAACGAGCAGGAATTGATATTAGCGGTGCAAGAGCAAGTACGTATTTACTCAATCAGAATGATGTCGGTGCGGCCATCAGTGTGCTGGTGAAGTATACAGATGGACGCGGTATCGCAGAAAGGATTACTTCCGCAGCGACAGCGGGCGTCGCCAATGTCAACGATTTGCCAATAGGAATTGTCACTATTTCAGGGCACGCAATTCAAGGAGAAACCCTCACAAGCATCGTCAGTTTGAGTGATTTAGATGGTCTTGGTGCGTTTGGCTACCAATGGCAAAGTAGCGGTATCAACATTATTGGCGCTACGGGAGCAAGTTATACGATAGGTCTTGCAGACGTTGGTAAAACAATTAACTTGATCGTCAGGTACACCGATGGTTTTGGCACGCTCGAAAGTAAAGCCTCGAATTCGACTAGCCCTATTCAAGGCCTCGATGTAACTGCGCCAACCGTTCTGAGTTTTTCGCCGGCGGATGAGGCAATAGATGTTGATCCTTCGAGTAATATTGTGCTTGTTTTTAGCGAGCCTATTGCTCGCGGAAGCGGACTGATTCTCATAAAAGATGCTACGAATACGGTGATAGCGTCTTACTTGGCTGAGAACAGCGCTTATTTATCGATAGTGGGTTCTACTTTGACTATTGATCCAGGCAGTGATTTTTCCCCTGGTTCCGACTATAAAATTGAGTTCGCGCCCGGCAGCATGAAAGATTTAGCTGGTAATAGTTACGTCGGCACCAGCAGTTATAATTTTAAGACTGCGGCCATAGTTGATCTTCACCTGGTCGGTAACGAAGCGAACAATGTCTTAGTTGGCGGTGCGGGGAATGATACCTTGGATGGTGGCTATGGCGATGACACTTTGTACGGCAAGGATGGAAACGATATTTTTGACCCGGCAAATGCCAATTGGGGCGACGATGTGTTCTATGGTGGTAAAGGCAATGACTGGTTCTATTTCGATACACCAGGTGACCGTGGTATTGAATATGCCAACGAAGGGCTTGATACGATTCTTGTTCCTTTTGATTTTTCGATTGCACAACTTCCATACATTGAAAATTTAAGGTCGTGGGGTGGCCAAGGCGTTAGCCTCGTTGGTAACTTGGGCAATAATGACATTATTGGCGCGGGTGGGAATGATGTTCTCGCCGGCCTTGGCGGTTATGATTTTCTAGATGGCCTCGATGGTATCGATACTGCTATTTTTGAGAAAAAACTTTCGAATTATTCTGTTAGCAAATCTGATTGGGGCTATTCCATCCATTCAAAAGATTTCACTGAAGTCGTTGATGTCGCGAATATCGAATCTTTGAAATTTGGTGATATGACGGTCAATCTGACCATTCAGAAACTTGCAGTAAGCTCACCACAAGCCAATGTGCAGCGTTTAATCGAATTGTACGTGGCCTTCTTTAATCGCGTGCCCGACGCCGATGGTTTAGCTTATTGGATAGGCGATATGAACGGAGGACACACGACCGATCAAATTGCGAATAGTTTTTATAATGCCGGCGTTCAATATCCGGCCTTAACCGGTTTCTCGTCCACCATGAGTCATGCGGATTTCATCAACACGATTTATAGAAATGTATTGGGCAGAAGTGATGGTGCGGATGCAGGTGGCTTGGCGTACTGGACAGGAGGATTGCAGAATGGATCAGAGACGCGCGGATCTGTAGTGTCAAAAATCCTCGATTCTGCGCATCGCTTTAAAGGCGATGCGACGTGGGGCTGGGTGGCGAATCTATTGGATAATAAGATTGCCGTGGCTAAGACATTCGCTATTGATTGGGGGCTGGGGTTCGCATCCGGAGCGATCGCTATCGAACAAGGCATGTTGATAGCTGCTGCGATTACGCCTACCGATACGTCGGCTGCCTTAACATTGGTCGGGATCTCAGCTTCAGACATGCACTTGTATTGAAAATGCTCGTTACAAGTGCTCGTTTTTCTTAGCCGTCCACACAATAGTGGGTGTTAGATAAATGTAGGACTTACGCAAAACAGACGCTGGCGTTGTTGTGTACACCTCGCCGTGCAACCGCACTGTCTTCGGCTCCACGCCCCGATTCAAGCATTCGAGGGCATGCTTTAGCCAGGGCAATTTTGCGTAAGTCCTAAAATGAAAAATTTTGTCTAATTCTTAACTTGTTGAAATGAGTCTAAAAGGAAGCCGAGCTTGCATTTTCAATTTAGCCCGTTTTCTTATATGCAAATTTAGCTTCAACCCGCTACAATAGCGGTCTGCAAACATTTGCACACGCGACCGTCTTCCAACGGATAGGATACGAGTTTCCGAAGCTCGCAATACAGGTTCGATTCCTGTCGGTCGCACCAAGCTTAACAGTAGTATTTCTACAGAACTTCTTCTTTGTAAGAAAATAAGTCTAGCTGCGCTATAACTTTTTTCTCTTCGATTCCGATACCCAAGCCTAATAGTCTTACTGGTAATTGTCGCCTTTGATAGCCATTGGTGATTAATTCAGCAAATTTGTCTTTGTCTAAACTATCCGCCCGGCACTCGACCGTCGTTTGTTTGAAGTCTTTAAAACGAATCTTGATATTTAATTTGTGAATTTGATGTTGAGTTTTGGTGCGTTCCACTTGTTTTGATAAGGCCTCATAGAGCATAGGTAATTCGTTTAAGCAGGCGCTTAAGTCAGCTAAGTCTCGGGTATAAGTTTCCTCCACGCTAACCGATTTTCTGACTGAGCTGGCTTGTACTTGTCGATCGTCAATGCCGCGACACAAAGAATATAAACGACTCCCCAATTTGCCAAACTGTTGGAGTAAATCAGGCAGGCTCCATGCGTGTAAATCCTGACAAGTGAGTACGCCTAGCTGCTGTAATTTGGCAGCGGTCACTTTGCCGACGCCAAAAAGTCTGTTCACGGGTAAGGCGGCAACAAACGCTGTTACCTGCTCCGGCAAAATCACATACATGCCATCAGGTTTGTTCCAATCGCTGGCTACTTTGGCAAGAAACTTATTTGGTGCTACACCTGCTGAAGCGGTGATGCCGACTTCGTTGGCGATACGAGCGCGTATTTCTTGGGCGATGCGGGTGGCACTGCCTTGATGTTGCCTTGAGGTACTGACATCGAGAAACGCTTCATCTAAAGAGAGAGGTTCGACCAGATCCGTGTAGTCGCGATAAATCGCCAAAATCTGGCGCGATGCGATTCGATATTTTTCCATGGTGGGTGGCAGGACGATCAGATCGGGACAGCGTTGCAAAGCCTGTGAGGTGGGCATGGCAGAACGTATACCAAATTTGCGTGCGACATAATTGCAGGTTGCTACGACGCCGCGTTGGTCGGCTTTACCACCTATTGCAAGTGGCAGTTCTCGCAGACGTGGATCATCACGCATTTCTACTGACGCGTAGAAGCAATCGCAGTCGCAGTGAATGATTTTGCGTTGTACAGGAGTCATGTGATTCTTAGCTGCGGATATTTGGTACTGATTATTTGATCAGTATTTTAGTGGATTTTTAGTACTTAAGTCATAGATTATTAGTGTCGCCACTTGATTCTTCACATGCCTAATTTGTATGAGAAAATAAATTGGAAATCCAAGTCAACTCTTGGGTGACAAAGCGAGCAAACAAGTTCAGTATGTTGCTCAATTCAGGTTCATCTACTTTTACTTGCCCTACTATGTCCGCTTCCTCGAATCCATTTGCCAATACTGATACTGGTAAGTCCGCATTACTCGGTCAGTTAATACCAGGTGATAAAGAGGTACAAGCCTTGGATGCGAACCAGCTCTTACAATTGTTTGGCGAGTCTATCTGGGTATGGAATATTGTGGATAATCAAATGTCCTTTTCTTCCAGCATACAAAATTTGCTCGGTTATCCAGCGGGCGACTGGGGCAGCCATATTGATGAATGGTTCAGCCGGATTCATGCCGACGATGTGAAATCTGCGATGCAAGCGATGCGTGCCTGTGTGGATGGACGTAGCGCACAATTTCAGGATGAATACCGGATGTTGTGTAATGACGGAAGTTGGAAGTGGGTGCGCGCTCGTGGCGTGGTGTTGGCGAAAAGCGAAACAAATAAGGCCTTGCGTATGCAGGGCACTTTGGCCGCATTACCGGTGGCATTACCTGTATCAAATACTGCGGGACAGAATTATCAACGCGGGCAACAGGTCTTAGAGAATTTGTCACGCGAGCTGCCGAAAATTTTCTTCTATCAATTTCAGCGATTCCCTGGTGGACGTTGTTGTCTTCCTTACGCTAGTGACGCTATCGCCTATGTACATGGGGTACCTGCGAGCGAGGTACAGGATAATGCAGCGCCTATGTTCGCCCAAGTACATCCCGATGACCTGGAGCACTTGCGCGAAGCCATGAAATATTCTGCCCAAACTTTGCAGATCTGGCATCTCAATTACCGCATCGTGTTGAAGCAAGGTGAACGACACTTATCAGGTGAGGCTTATCCGACCAAGCAGCCTGATGGCAGCGTGATTTGGCATGGTTTTTTAGTCGATATCAGTGAACGTAAATTTCTTGAACAACACACGCATGCTGCCGATACGCGGATTCATACTGCCTTGAAATGCATAAAACTTGGTTCTTACGATATTCATATCCCCAGCGGGCAGGGACAATTTAGTCCTGAATATGCGGAGGTATTGGGCTTGCCTGCAGACTACCATAAGCATACTGAAAAATTCTGGCAATATTTTTGGTTGGATGGCTTGCATCCTGACGATGCTATGAGTCTAAAGAATGCTTACCAGCAGCATTTCAAGTCGCAGGGGAAAATTCCGTTCCAGGCAGAGTTTCGATTACGAGCCAAAAATGGTGATTGGCGTTGGTTGTTGTCGATAGGTAGCGTAGTCGAGTGGGACGCAAATGGTCGTGCGGTGCGGATGTTGGGCACCCATGTTGATATCACCGAACGAAAAAAGCATGAGATGGAAATTCGACATTTCGAAGATATTTTGCGTTCAGGTCGAGATCGCTATAAAAAACTGGCGAGTGAATTGGAAATTTTATTTGCTCATACGCCTGTCGGTATTATGTTGGTACACAAGGATAAGATCATGCGAGCCAATCCTATGTCGGCACAGATTTTTGCATATCGTGATGCGAAAGACATGCTGACAGTCTCGGTCTTAACTATGCTCGAAAATGAAGAGGCGTACCAGAAATTGCGCGATCAAATTGCTAAGCGTTTGCAGACCGACTCTCCAGCCGAAGTGTTTTGCTCGCTGAAGCGTGCTGATGGTAAAAATTTCCAGGCGCGCCTGATAGGAAGGGTACTGCCTTTGGAGCAGTTTGCGGATACGACGGTGTGGATGGTGGAAGTCTTGTCTGAGCCTGTGACAAATTAAATTGAATTAGGCTGGACCAAGCAGAATTGAGTTGCGTCACCTACTTAAATAACGCAACTCAATTGTCATCTCTCAAATTGAGCTCAATTTTATTTGCGCAAACGTGGCGCGGGCAAAGCAGGGCGTGCTACTTCAAAGGCATAACCCATATTAAGCAAGCTGGCATCACTCCACGCACCCGCGAAGAAGGAGATACCGACTGGCAAACCTTGTACCAATCCCATAGGCACTGTTAAATGCGGATAGCCCGCAATCGCGGCTGGTGAACTTGAGCTACCTGCAATCACATCGCCTTTTTTGTAATTGATGTCCCAGGCCGGTCCGGTGGTCGGTGCGATCAATGCATTCAATTGATGTTTTTTTAGAGCAGCGTCTATTCCTTCTACGCCGGTCAGTTTTTTAGCGCGGGTACTAGCCTGAATATAATCGGCATCGGTCAAAGGCCCTTTGGCTTGCGCCAATTCCATGATTTCTTGGGCAAAATGCGGCATGACTTGCTTCGCGTTTGCCTTATTAAATTGCATGATGTCGGCCAGTGAGCGAGACTTAACGGTGGCGGGTGTGGCACTCAAATACTGATTTAAGTCAGCTTTGAAATCATAAAGCAAGACAGCAAATTCATCTTTCTCTGCTTGTTCTAAATTGCCTAGCTCAACTTGCTCAATAATGATGGCACCTTGTGCTTTTAAGATATCCAAGCTCTGTTTGAATAAGGCCAAAGTTCGCTTGTCGTAGCCTGCCAACATTTTAGTCACCACGCCGAGACGTTTACCTTTTAGGGCATTCGGATTTAAACCCGCAGTGTAGTCTTTGGCGCGCAATTTATCGGCCTCTTTGGTGGCCGGATCTGCTGCATCTGAGCCGGCGATGGCGTTCATGATCAAGGCCGCATCTCTGACACTTAGGGTCATAGGACCTGCAGTGTCCTGGCTATGACTGAGTGGAATGATGCCGTTGCGGCTGACCAGCCCTAATGTCGGTTTTAAGCCCACTAAACCATTGACGGCGGCCGGGCATACCACGGAGCCATCAGTTTCAGTGCCGATGGCCGCGGGTATCATGCGTGCCGCCACGGCTGCGCCAGAACCAGAGCTGGAGCCGCAAGGGCTTTTACTTGTATTGTAAGGATTGCGGGTTTGTCCGCCTACGCTACTCCAGCCACTGCTGGACTTGGTAGAGCGAAAATTTGCCCATTCACTCAGATTGGTCTTGCCCGCAATGATGGCACCCGCCGCGCGTAATTTTTGTACGATGGTGGCATCGCTACTGGCCATGTTGTCGGCCAGTGCTAAGGAACCTGCTGTTGTGACCATGCCTTGGACTGCAATATTGTCTTTAACCATCAAGGGCAGACCTCGTAAGCTTAAGCTTGGATTAGATTCTGGACGTGCTTGTCTATCAACTGCTTCGGCGTCTTGCATTGCTGCTTTGCGTACCGCAGTTACGGCTGCGAGTTGTGGATTGAGTTGGCTAGTGCGCGCTTGGTAGGTTTTGAGTAGTTCTACCGCCGTGGTTTTACCTTGTTGATACTGTTGGGCGATCGCGGTTAAATCTTGTGTGCTTTGAATACTGGGTTGACTTGATTGAGCATGCGCATAAGGAATGCTGCTAAGGCTGGCGGCGATGATGAGTTTGCTGGTGTTCTTCATATTGTCTCCTGATACAAATGGATTTTAATTTTTGTTAGTGTGACTCTTATTGATACTTGAATCTGGATTTAAGTCGGTACAAATGGCAGCGCTTGTTTGCTGACTGCGACTAGTATGATGTAGCCAAACATCAATCCAGCCAGTATAAAACTGATGATTTGCCCCGCTTTGCTTTTGGCTCGTTTGATGGCAAAAGTGCCCAATACGATGTAGAACACAAGTGCAATTATTTTCGCAGCCAACCAGGTTTGTGCAAGTGGGTTGATGCCTGCAATAAAGGCAAGCGCTATGGCGCTTAGGAGTAGGCAAGTGTCAATAATATGTGGTGTGACTTTGACCCATTTCTTTTGTAGCAAGGAAGACGCTTGCAAGCGCCAAATAAAACGCAAAACAAACAAGCTGCCACTTAATGCCACGCAAGTCATGTGTAAATGTTTTAGCCCTAGGTAACTGTTCATCGATCTCTATCCTTAGGTTTAAATGCGAGCCATGCGGCGACAACGGTAATACTGGCGATGATGGCAATAATAATCCAAAAGCCTGCTTCGTTTTGCGCCCAAGGGATGCCGCCAACATTCATGCCCATCAAGCCTGTTATGATATTGATAGGTAGAGCCAGTACGGTCACGATGGTCAACACGAAAAGCGAGCGATTGTTTTGTTCATTTACATGCGCGGCGATTTCTTCTTGCAGTAATTTGATACGCTCTTGTAGTGATGCCATATCGCTTAATACGACCGAAAATTCCTCTGTGGATTGACGCAATTCATGCACGTCGTTTTCAGCCATCCATTCAGGTGGTTTTTGCAAGAGGCGAAATAGGGCGGCTGGTTCTGGTGCTAACAAGCGTTGCAGGCGAACCAGCAGGCGTCGTAGTTCCCCCAGATTGCTGCGTTTTTTATTTAAACGATCGGCTAACAAATGATCTTCGACATCGTCAATCTTGGTGATGGCATTACGCACGATACCTGTCAACACATCAGCCTGATCGCGTAGTAAATGCGTCAATAGCTCCATAGGAGATTGAAAGATTTCACCCGCGTTGACCGCATTGCGCAAATGGTCGACCGATTTTAAGGGTTTGCGTCTGGCGCTAATCATCAAGTTACGACTGACGTTGAGCCATAGGGTTGCAATGTCCGACGGGTCAAAACTGAAATCATGCAATACGTCGTTGACCACGGCGATCAGGTGTTGATCAGCGTGTTCTATCCGGGTCGAACGTGAGCCTTGATGCAGGGTTTCGTAAAATTCTTCGGGTGATGCGGTGTGCTCATGCAACCATTTTTCTGTTGCAGCATGGCTTAGATTGAAATGCAGCCATAGAAAACTCTGACGCTCCATTGCTTGGGGCTGGCGTAAGTAATCGAGCACTTGCTTGGTATGTAGTAGCTGTCCGGCTTGCTGATTTTCAAATAAATAGCCGCAAATTAATCCCGACTGATCGGCGCCATAAGATAAATGTTCTCTGTCAGCTATTTTGTCCATCGCATCACCTGGGTTTAGTAGCGGCTATTGTAATGCGCCTTGGTGATGGCAATGTGACAAATTAGATCGGTGCTGGGAGCAACGGAATGCAGCGTATAGCACCGAATTTGAGTCGGCTTGCTTTGTGCTTGGATAGACAGGTCGGATATGTGGCAAAACCATTAAGTTAAAGATGATGATTTAAAACCCACAACGCCGAGGCGCAAAGCTCGCGAAAGAGCTTAGAGAAACCTTTTGCCGGCTTTCGTTTTTTTCGGCGACTGAGCGTCTCGGCGTTGAGCGGTATGGCACTTAACTTAGCACTTAACTTTAGCAGTGCAGGTGAAGGTCAGGCCTATCCTTGAAAGATCTGTCCAGCTTGTAGCGGAAATCCTTGTAAGAACTCTTGCGCAGGTAGACGTTTGCCGCCAGGTTTTTGTAACTCCAATACGCGTACAAGAGATTTACCGCCTTCGCATGCAATTAATACCCCTTGCTGCCCGGATGCTTCGATAATAGTGCCACTTGTTTTATCGGTTTCGCCTGCGACAATTTCAGCCCGCCAGAATTTGATGATGGTGTTGTTGATACTGCCATGCGCGGCAGGGAAAGGGTTGAACGCGCGTATCTTGCGTGCTATCACCTGTGCCGGCAAATTAAAATCGAGGGCGGCTTCTTCCTTGCTGATTTTTGCCGCGTAGCTCACGCCCGCTTCCGGTTGCACGGTTGCGACTAGTGGACCTGCACCTAATTGTCGCAAGGCGTCTACGATCATTTGACCGCCTAATTCGGCGAGCTTATCGTGTAATGTGGCAGTGCTGTCTTGTTCGAGAATAGCTAAACTGCGTTTTAATAGCATAGGTCCGGTGTCTAATCCCTCTTCCATCTGCATGATAGTAATGCCAGTTTCCGTATCGCCACTCTCAATCGCCCGATGTATAGGAGCAGCACCACGCCAACGCGGGAGCAACGAACCGTGAATATTCAAACATCCCAAGCGAGGTATTTGCAAACATGAGAGTGGCAAGATTAAGCCATAAGCGGCTACCACCATAACGTCGTGTGGCGTATTGCGCAGTAATTCGTGAGCGTCCGCCGCCACTTCGGGATATTTGCCGTCGAGTCGCAAGGAAATCGGTTGAGCAACCGGTATGTTATGGACTAAAGCGAGTTGTTTGACCGCAGAAGCGTGTAATTGCATGCCACGACCTGCTGGGCGATCAGGTTGGGTCAACACCAAAGGTACTTCGAAACCGGCATCAAGGATGGCTTTTAGGGCGGTGGCGGCAAATTCAGGTGTGCCTGCGAAAATAACTTTCATCGGCGAGCATTCTGTTTTTGTTTGAGTTCGCGCTCTTCTTTCAACATCTTGGTTTTGATGCGATTGCGCTTCATAGGAGACAAGTATTCGACGAAAACTTTACCTTTCAGATGATCCATTTCGTGCTGTATGCAAACGGCCAGAAGGCCATCAGCATGCAATTCAAAAACTTTGCCATCGATATCTAAAGCTCGCACTTTAACTTCGGCGGGACGTTCGACGCCGTCATAGATACCCGGTACCGAAAGGCAGCCTTCATCATAGACTTTGCGCTCAGGACTCTCCCAAATGATTTCTGGATTGATGAAAACGCGTAACTCGGAATTGTCCTCTGAGGTGTCAATAACGACTAATTGCTCATGCACATCGACTTGCGATGCGGCCAGGCCAACGCCCGGGGCGTCATACATGGTTTCTGCCATATCAGCGACTAATTGTTTCAGGCGCTCATCAAAAACGGTGACTGGCTTAGCGATTTTATGCAAGCGTGGATCGGGATAACGAAGAATATTAAGTATAGACATAAGACAATTCACAACAAACGAGAGGCGCCAGATTGCGGTTTCTCTTGCTAGTTCAAGGATTTATGGGCAGAATTTGATTCAATTTGGTAAGTTTGGCAAGAGCAACATCATCCAGGCGAAATAAAGCAGTATCACTTCGGCAGAGGATAGAGGCGCGCCATTCCCTAGAATCAGCTACCTGCATCGGAAAAATTCATGAAAAAGTTTAGCACAATCGCCCTCGCTTTGACTTTTCCTCTCACGCTTTCAATGACAGCCGTGGCACAGGAAACAGTAAACACAGCACCTTCAGCATTGAGCAATAAATGCCAATTCTTACCAAATGCGCCAGATAAACATGTTGTGGCAAAAGGCGACACTTTGTGGGGAATTTCCGGTAAATTTTTACAAAATCCATGGTGTTGGCCTGAAGTCTGGGGCATGAACAAGGACGAAATTCGCAATCCGCACTGGATTTATCCTAATCAAATAGTCTATTTTGACCGTGTAAATGGTCGTTTGCGTTTGGCAAATCCGCTCGATGGGGCGGCTACAGGTATTTCAAAACTGACGCCACAAATTCGTAGTATGGGGATAGAGGGCGCAAACGCGATCCCTGCCATTCCAAATAATTTGATTGAGCCTTACTTGTCTCAACCACTCATCATTGAAAAAGAAGAATTCGCGAATACGCCACGTATAGTGGCAGCGCAAGAAGGACGGGTTTATTTAGTTAAGGGTGATAAAGTTTATGTCCGTGGCGATCTGAAGAATGGCACTTCATTTCAGGTATTTCGTCCTGGCGTTGCATTGAAAGATCCTGATACTAAAGAAATCATCGGTTATGAAGCCGTGTATATCGGGACTGTTAAATTAGAACGTACTGCAAAAACCGCGGATGGCGTTGATACTTTTACAGTGGTCTCTTCCAAAGAAGAAATGGGGATAGGTGATCGTCTGGTGCCAATTCCGCCAACGCCCATTACCAATTACGTTCCCCATAGTCAGGAAAAAGAAGTAAAGGCACGGGTGATTGCCGTGTATGGCGGAGTTAGCGTGGCGGGTCAAAATAACATAGTGAGTATTAATCGTGGTTCGAGCATGGGCATTGATGTTGGCACGGTTCTGGAACTCGGTCGCTATGGTCAGGTCATCCCAGACAAAACCAATGATAAAAAACCCATACGTTTGCCCGATGAAATGTATGGGCAGTTATTTATTTTCCGTGTATTTAAGAACATTTCATATGGTTTGGTGATGCAGGTGACTGACGTGGTGAACGTCGGTGATATTGTTCGCACTCCAGAGAAATAAGTTTCATTTATGACAGCAAGATAAACTGCCTAGTGATGCAAAGTGATGAACTCGATTGGATAGATTGGCTGCATTTATTGCAGATCCCGGGTATCGGAAACGAAACGGCACGTAAGTTGCTCGCTGCTTTCGGCTTACCATCGCAAATATTTCAGACAGAATTTGCCGCATTGCAGACTCAAGTGCCGGCGCGCATTGCACGCTTGATACTGCAAGAGCCAGATGATGCGTTAAAGGCGCAAATTGAGTTGACCCAGCAGTGGTTACAGCAAACTGGTAATCATGTACTCACATTAGCAGACGCATGCTTCCCGTCCAATTTGTTGACTATCCCTGATCCGCCCTTGATGTTATACCTTAAGGGGCGTATCGAATTACTTGCGGTGCCGGGAGTCGCTGTTGTTGGCAGTCGTAATGCCACAGCACAGGGTGTTCAGAATGCAGAAAAATTTTCAGAACATTTAAGTCATGCGGGTTTGACCGTCTGCTCGGGACTCGCTGCAGGAATTGATGCGGCAGCTCATCAGGGAGCTTTACGAGGTCAGGGATCAACTATCGCAGTGATAGGAACGGGCGCTGATATTGTATACCCAGCACGAAATCGTGCTTTGGCACATCAGATTGCGGAGCAAGCTTGCATAGTGAGTGAATATGCCTTAGCAACGCCTGCAATTGCCAGTAACTTTCCAAGACGTAATCGTATTATTTCTGGGCTTTCACAAGCAGTCTTAGTAATTGAGGCTGCGGCGCAATCCGGATCTCTGATTACTGCCCGAATGGCGGCAGAGCAAGGGCGGGACGTATTTGCGATACCCGGGTCGATTCACTCGCCTTTGGCAAAAGGTTGTCACCAGCTGATTAAGCAAGGTGCAAAGCTGGTAGAAACGGCTCAAGATATTTTGGATGAGATACAAGTTCTCAGCGGTCCTGAGTCAAAATTGCCCATCGTTTCGTCGACACCAGAAATTGCGCCTGAGCATGAGCTGCTTTCGATAATCGGGTATGATCCGGTGCACATGGATGTCTTGATGACACGGAGTGATCTAAGTATCCACGAATTGTCCGCTCAATTACTTGAGTTGGAGTTGCACGGCAAGATAGAAGTGTTAGCAAGCGGACTACTTCAACGCCTGCATAGTCCGGATTAAGTTTGCTGACTCAGAAAAAATTAACATCGTCTATTTTTGATTTGAAGTATTTATGTTTGATATTCTTGTTTATCTGTATGAAACCTACTATCGACCGGAAACCTGCCCTGACTCTATCGTTTTAGCGAAGAAGCTATCGGCAGTAGGCTTCGATGATGAAGAAATTGTGGAGGCACTTGATTGGTTGAGTGCCTTGGCGAATGCAACGAAGCCACAGGCTTATGAAATTGGTTTAGATGAAACAAGTATTGAAATTCCGTTAAACGCAGGATTTCGTGTTTTTACCGAGCATGAGAGTAGTTGTTTGGGTGTTACTGCAATTGGTTTTTTACATTATCTGGAAAATGCTAATTTGCTTAATATACAACAACGCGAAGTGGTTATTGAGCGCGCCATGGCGCTGGATGATGCGCCGGTCGCTTTAGATAAGCTAAAGGTCGTGGTCTTGATGGTGCTTTGGAGTCAGGGCGCGGAACTCGATATCTTGAAATTTGATGATTTATTATTATCAAATCATGAAAGTGAACCGCGTTTGCTACACTAGTGCCATCAAAATACAGGTTTTAACAGTATTTTTCGTTTATTTGTGGCAAATAACGTGCTTCTATTGCAGTTGATGATTCATTCCGTTTATTATTCCCCGCTAATATATAGCGCTTTTCTTACAGTATGGCTTGGAGATAATTTAATAAGTCAGCTTAAGCGAATCGTATGTTTGCCTGGCAGCCCATCACCGTTGACGATGTAAATAGTTCCCGATTGAGTGGAATAATCAGTATCCAAACTGGTGAAATCATTGATTCGTGTGTTCGCCAAGTGTCGCAATCAAACTTCATAACAAAATTCTAAAATTAGAAGCTCAACTATGACAAAAACCCTCATCATCGCCGAGAAGCCCTCGGTAGCGAATGACATCGCAAAAACCTTGGGTGGTTTCACCAAGCACGATGATTATTTTGAATCTGACGAGTATGTTTTGTCTTCAGCCGTCGGTCATTTGTTGGAAATCGCAGTACCGGAAGAATATGACGTTAAACGTGGAAAATGGACGTTTGCGCATTTGCCTATGATTCCGCCGCATTTTGCCTTGAATCCTATTGCCAAGACAGAGTCGCGCCTGAAGGTGCTGAATAAACTTATAAAACGCAAAGATGTCTCCGCCTTAATTAACGCATGTGACGCGGGCCGCGAAGGGGAATTGATTTTTCGTTTAATAGCACAACATGCGAAAGCCAAGCAACCAATCAAGCGTCTATGGTTGCAATCAATGACCGCTGACGCGATTCGTAGCGGTTTCAAAAAATTGCGCAGCGATGAAGAAATGCTGCCGCTGGCTGACGCTGCGCGTTGCCGTTCCGAGGCCGACTGGCTAATTGGTATCAATGGCACTCGTGCCATGACTGCATTCAACTCCAAAGAAGGTGGTTTTTATCTGACTACGGTGGGACGGGTACAAACCCCGACATTGTCTATCGTCGTTGAGCGAGAAGAAAAAATTAAGAACTTCGTTCCCAGAGATTTTTGGGAGGTGCGGGCGGAGTTTGTTTGTGCTGCCGGTATTTATGAAGGCCGTTGGTTAGATCACCAATTTAAAAAGGAGGAGACTGATCCTGAAAAGAAGGCAGAACGTCTGTGGAGTAAAGCAGCCGCAGAATCTATCGTTGCAGCATGCCGTACCAAGCAAGGTAATGTTACCGAAGAGTCTAAGCCCGCAACCCAAATGGCACCAGCGCTCTTCGATTTGACTAGTCTGCAACGTGAGGCGAACTCGAAGTTTGGTTTTTCTGCGAAAAATACTTTAGGCCTGGCCCAGGCGTTGTACGAAAAGCATAAGGTGTTAACTTATCCGCGTACCGATTCGCGTCATTTGCCGGAAGATTATCTGCCGTCGGTGAAAGAGGCTTTAAGCAAAATTAGTGAAATCAATAATTTCCAGCAATTCGCTGCGAAAATTCTGAACAATAATTGGGTTAAACCGAATAAACGTATTTTTGACAACACCAAGATCAGTGATCACTTTGCGATTATTCCGACTGGTCATATTCCTAAGAATTTGTCTGAACCTGAGCAAAAGCTGTATGACTTGGTGACACGCCGTTTTATGGCGGTGTTTTTTCCTGCTGCCGAGTATCAGGTAACAACGCGGATAACAGAAGTGTCTGGGCATCAGTTTAAGACTGAAGGTAAAGTCATGACCAATCCTGGTTGGTTGGCGATTTACGGTAAAGAAGCCCAGGATGAAACCGATCCTGAAAATAAAGGCAATCTGGTTGCGGTTGCAAAAGGCGAAAAAGTCAAAACCGAAAAAGTTGTCGCCAATGGTTTGGTCACCAAACCGCCTGCACGATACTCGGAGGCAACTTTGTTATCCGCTATGGAAGGCGCTGGCAAGTTGATTGATGATGAAGAGTTGCGTGAGGCGATGTCCGGAAAAGGACTGGGAACGCCTGCAACGCGTGCGGCGATTATCGAAGGCTTGTTGTATGAAAAATATTTGTTGCGTGAAGGCCGAGAATTAATCCCTACCGCTAAGGCGTTTCAATTAATGACGCTATTGCGCGGTCTCGGTGTTGATGAGCTAACTTCGCCAGAGTTAACCGGTGGCTGGGAAAACAAACTTGCACAAATGGAACGTGGCAAGATTACCCGTGAAGAGTTTATGCGTGAGATCGCGCAGATGACGCAGATCATTGTAAAGCGCGCAAAAGAATTTAATAACGATACGATACCTGGCGATTATGCGACCTTGCATACGCCTTGCCCTAATTGTGGTGGCGTGATCAAAGAGAACTATCGTCGTTTTGCTTGTACTAAGTGTGAATTCTCTATGAGTAAGACACCTGGCAGTCGTCAGTTTGAAGTGGTGGAAGTCGAGGAGCTCTTAAGTAAACGCGAAATTGGACCGTTACAAGGATTTCGCTCTAAGATGGGACGTCCATTCGCGGCAATTTTGAAGATTGTGCGGGATGAAGATATCAATAATCTCAAGCTAGAATTCGATTTTGGACAGAATCAGGATGATGGCGAAGAGGGCGAGGATCATGACTTTACTCAGGCGCAAGTGCTGGGAGCATGTCCAAAATGTGGCAGCAATGTGTATGAACTTGGCTTGGCCTATGTCTGCGAAAAATCTGTGGCTAAACCTAAGGCCTGTGATTTTAGAAGTGGGCGGATTATTTTGCAGCAAGAAATTTTGCCGGAGCAGATGCGCAAATTATTGGTTGAGGGTAAAACTGACTTATTGCCTGGATTTATTTCGCAAAGAACCCGTCGTCCGTTTAAAGCCTTTTTGGTAAGAGGCAAGGATGGGAAAACTAGTTTTGAATTCGAGGAACGCAAAGCTAAACCAGTAGCAAAAACCGCTACGAAAGCAAAAGCAGAATCTGCAACTGAAGTGCCAGTAAAGAAAGTGACAGCACGAAAGAAGAAAACCGCCTAACCAAATACCGTCTTAGCGGTATATTGGTGTCGGGCGCTGGTTTGTTCACATAGAGGATGTATGGACCATAGTGCTTTATTAACTAGTGCGCGCGCAGAATTTATGCGTAGTTTCACCGAGGCTATGCAGCGCACGGTACCGAGATGTATCGAAGATTTTTTTGTTAAGGCGGATGACACTTATTCATCCCTTGAGCAAGGCCGCTTTTTGGATGCGCGAACCGTATTGGTGGAGCAAGGCAATAACGTCATTGTGCAAATGACGAACACGATGGAACACTTGTTGGCGCGTAGTTTCAAGACGACCTACAGTACCTACCGGCCTAGTGCTAATTTTAATACGGAATCGCTTACGCTAATTGATCCTACTGCGTTTGAAGGCGGCTTACGCATTGAAGAAATCACCAATCGATTCCGGCGTGAAGCTGAAGAGCAATTGCGTGATTTAAATATTCGTATTGCGATTTTATTCGAGCAAGAGGTGACCAATGAGCGTGAAAACCCGTTCCGGCCCTATTTATTCTCGAGATGTATTTCTTCTACGGTTGAGAATCTTGAGATTAATCCGAGTCTTACGGATATATTGATTGAGCGCCTTTCCGATAATTTCATCTCCTTCGTTCCCGCTATTTATACCGCAGTCAATTTGCACTTAGCTCAGCACGGGATTGCAGCTCAGCTTCAACTAAAAATCCGTAAATCGCCAACATCGACCCTGCAGCACGAAGAGACCAATACAATCCAGCCAGATTCGGAGCCGGAGGAACTTGAGGAGGATGCATTCAACTCATCCCGTGGTTCCGCACATCGTGGCTCCGCGCGCCAGCAAGCGCCGCGAACCAGTCAAATGGAGCAGTTTTTTAGTTCCGCATTGTCGCGCGCCTCTAATTTAATAAGTGGTCGTTCGGGTGCTCCTCAGGCGAATCAAGAGCAAGAGGGCGGGCTGCAATCGGAAAATGACGCATTCGATAAGCGCGTGAATATCCCGGCAGGAAATGCGGGCTCGAATTCGGAAACTAAGGGCATATTCTCATGGGTGCGTAACGGTGAGGCGCTTGGTGAGTCTGTTCGAAAGTTTTTTGGCGCACAGTCAACTGGTTCTGCGGCATCGAGTGTAAACACCGGAGCGCAGGGTTCTATGCTGTTTGCGAACTCTGCTCCTGTTACGACGCCTGGTAATGCTGGACACGCAAATGGAGCAAATTCCAGCAGTTCTCCCGTTGCAGCTGAAACTCAAGGAGGCGGCATCAATGGCAATATCGGAATGCAAGGATCGAGCGGCTTTCACGGACTAAGCAAATCTATTCACAGTTTTCAAAGAACGTTCACGCCCTCGGGGCCGGACATGTTCGATGGCACCGGAGAGGTACGTAACCTTATTCTGGAGCAAAGGGGCGCGTTAAACGAGCTGACATCGAATATTGATGAGCAGATGACGATAGATATCGTCGCTATGCTGTTCGAATTCATATTGCGAGATACGCAAGTTCCTGCTGAGATTCGTGCGCAACTCGGGCGCCTGCAATTTTTGGTATTAAAGCTCGCGCTCAAAGACAGTACTTTACTGACGCAAAAAGGGCACCCAGCGCGACTTTTGGTCAATCGTATAGGATCAATTTCTTTAGGGTTGAAGCAAATTGACCCTAGTGGCATAGAAATTACGAAAGAGATTTGCCGTATTGTTGAAACTTTGCTGCACGACGAGAGTGAAAACCCACAAATTTTCTCTCGTATGCTCGATGAATTTGACGCCTTCATCGCGAAGGAGCTTCGTGCCAGTGATAAGAAAACAGAGCACGCAATTGAAGGGGCAGAAAACGCGAGAAATAGAACGCTGCGCTTTGCTCATACTTCCGCGCAATTACATGAAGCCTTGCTTGGCTTAACGATAGATCCTTATTTGCAAACCTTTTTTGAAACTACTTGGGTATATGCGTTAGAGCTTGCTGATAGAGAAGATGCAAAGCGAGCACACCGTTTCCGCCTCTTAGTTCCTGATTTATTGTGGAGCATTATCCCTAAATCGAACGAAGAAGAGCGTTCACAATTATTGGCATTGTTACCAATAATTTTGACGACATTAAAAGAGGGAATGGCAAGCATCAAGTTAAATGCCACTCAGCAAGAGGGCTTAATGAACTGGTTGGTCGACGCGCACACCAAGTCTTTGCGTCTAAATCATTCTCTAACATTGCAGAAGCAAGCTTCGCTATCCGCGATCCATCAGCATTTTAATAATTTCTTTGCCGATCCTGATTTAGAGAACTTTGCAGCTCTAAAGACACCTGAAAGTTCTGGTGTGAAGCGTTTTCTCGACGATGCTATTAAGGAATTGGACATCCAGGTTCAATTATTGGATCAGGTTTATGTCCATGAGCTACCCAAGGAAAGCCCAGATGAAGAGCAAAAAGCGGCAGACAACGGTATTGATTTGGTCATGGAGCAATTGAAAACGGGCGTAGCGGTTGAAATTAATTTGGGCGGCGAACCCGGTCAAGGTAAATTGAATTGGATCGATCCGGCATTGACGAACCTAATTCTTACGCTGGATGGACAGGAGCAACCATCCATGGTCAGTGTAAGAATGTTTCGCCGTATGATTGCGCATGGACGGGTGAAATTTTTGGAAACGGAGCCTTTGTTTGAACGCGCGGTTCAGTCCTTGTTGAAATCTGCCGACTTGCTTGAGGCTGCAAAGTAGATACTAATTAAATTGTCAGCATTTATCTTGAAAGGCGCTCCGCTTGCGGAGCGCCTTTCTTTTGTAGTGAGGGTTGTGATCTAAATAGCGACCAACTCAAGTGGAGGATTTATATGATTTATTCAGTTTATCCAAATAAGACTTGCCAAAAAGAAGTAAGGCTTGCTATAGTTCGCCTCCCGCAGAAATGCGGGGTTGAAATAAGTAGGTATGCAAGCAGTTGTTCGATGATTTCCTGATGTTTGAATTAAGTTGAAGAAACAAAAATTTAAACGGTAGTAAAAACAGGGGGTTGACGGAAAGTTAGAAGTGCTGCATAATCTCGTTTCTCTGCTGCTGA
>NZ_JBXARG010000015.1:0-3419 GCF_058808015.1 Undibacterium sp. GW821-FHT11H02
TCAAATAGTATTATCCCCACGATTACAGGTAGCGCCACCAGTATTACAGTGGTCGGTGCGCCAGCACATGGTAGCGTAGTCGTCAGTGGATTGGGATTGATTTATACACCGACAGCGAGTTATGTAGGCAGTGACAGCATCGCTATTACAGCAACAGGTCCGGGGGGGACTTCTGCATCAGCGACGATTTCGATTACGGTGAATCCACTGCCACCTGCGGTCAATTCAAGTAGCGTCAGCGTGCTGGCCAATAGTAGTTCAAATAGTATTATTCCCACGATTGTCGGCAGCGCTACCAGTATTACGGTGGTCGCTGCGCCAGCACATGGTAGCGTCGTCGTCAGTGGAATGGGATTGATTTACACACCAACAGCGAGTTATGTAGGCAGCGACAGCATCGCTATTACGGCGACAGGGCCAGGGGGAACTTCTGCATCAGCGACGATTTCGATTACGGTGAATCCACTACCACCTACGGTCAATTCAAGTAGCGTCAGCGTGCTGGCCAATAGTAGTTCAAATAGTATTATCCCCACGATTACAGGTAGCGCCACCAGTATTACGGTGGTCGGTGCGCCAGCACATGGTAGCGTAGTCGTCAGTGGAATGGGATTGATCTATACACCGACAGCCAGTTATGTAGGCAGCGACAGCATCGCTATTACGGCGACAGGTCCTGGGGGGACTTCCACATCAGCGACGATTTACATCACGGTGAATTCATTAGCGCCTGTTGTCAGTCCCGGTAGCGTGACCGTACTGGCTAACAGTAGTTCAAATAGTATTACGCCAATAATTACTGGCAGTGCTACTAGTATTGCTGTGACTGGTAATGCAGTAAATGGTGTGGTAACGGTACTTGGATTAGGACTAGTGTACACGCCAGTTGTAGGGTATTCCGGTAGTGATAGTGTCACAGTTACTGCAACAGGTCC
This sequence comes from Undibacterium sp. GW821-FHT11H02, assembly GCF_058808015.1. Classification (NCBI taxonomy): domain Bacteria; kingdom Pseudomonadati; phylum Pseudomonadota; class Betaproteobacteria; order Burkholderiales; family Oxalobacteraceae; genus Undibacterium; species Undibacterium sp. GW821-FHT11H02. The sequence continues at coordinate 936 of NZ_JBXARG010000015.1, forward strand.
GGGTGGTACTTCAGCCCCGGCGACGATTTCAATTACAGTAAATCCCTTACCTCCTGTGGTCAGTGCAAGTAGTGTCAGCGTGCTGGCCAACAGTAGTTCAAATAGTATTACGCCATCGATTACTGGCAGTGCGACCAGTATTACAGTGATTGCTAATGCAGCTCATGGCGTGGTAACTGTGGTTGGCACGGGACTAGTCTACACGCCGGCAGAAGGGTATGTTGGCAGCGATAGCATCACTATTACTGCAACTGGGCCGGGCGGGACATCAACATCGGCGACGATCTCCATTACTGTCTGTCCGCTACCGCCTACCGTTACACCAAGCAGTGTCAGTGTGTCGGTTAACAGTAATGGGAACAGCATTACACCCATAGTGGTCGGTAGTGCCACCAGCATAAATGTGACTGCTGGCGCTTCGCATGGTTCAGTGTTTGTGAGTGGAATGAGACTGATCTATACACCAATGCCTGCTTACGTTGGTAGTGATAGTGTCACTATTACGGCGACAGGTCCGGGTGGTACTTCAGCGCCAGCGACGATTTCCATCGCTGTGAGTTCATCAGCACCGGTGGTTAGCGCGAGTAGTGTCAGCGTACTGGCCAACAGTAGCTCCAATAGTATTACGCCAATAATTACTGGTAGTGCAAGCAGTATTGCTGTGACTGGCAGCCCAGCACATGGTGTGGCAACTGTGGTTGGTTTGGGGCTGGTGTACACGCCAGCTGAGGGGTATTTGGGTAGTGATAGTGTCACTGTTACGGCGACAGGTCCAGGTGGTACTTCAGCGCCAGCGATGATTAGCATCACGGTGAATTCATTAATACCTGCGGTCAGTGCAAGTAGTGTTGTCGTATTGGCTAATAGCAATTCAAATAGTATTACACCTGTGATTACAGGCATTGCCACCGGTATTGCAGTCGTAAGTAACCCAGCACACGGCACGGTTGAGGTGAGCGGAACAGGGTTAATATATACACCGGCAGCGGGTTATGTTGGTAGCGATAGCATCACGATTGCCGCGACATGGCCGGGTGGCGTTTCAACACCTGCGACGATTTCGATTACGGTAAATCCATTACCCCCTACGGTGAGCGCAACTAGCATCACCGTATTGGCAAATAGTAGTTCGAATAGTATTGCGCCCATCATTACAGGAAGTGCCACCAGTATTTCGGTAGTGGGGGCCGCAGCGCATGGTGTCGTGGTAGTGAGCGGGATGGGGCTAAGCTATACACCAACAGCTGCTTATCTTGGTAGCGACAGTGTCACTATTACGGCGACAGGGCCAGGGGGCACTTCAGCACCGGCGACGATTTCGATTACGGTGAATCCACTAGCACCAGTGGTTAGCGCAAGTAGTGTCAGCGTACTGGTCAACAGTAATTCAAATAGTATTGTCCCCATCATTACCGGTAGTGCTACCAGTATTGCCGTGCTTAGTACAGCAGCACACGGTAGCGTTGAGGTGAGCGGGATGGGACTAATTTATACGCCGACAAGCGCTTATGTTGGCACTGACAATATCACGATTACAGCGACAGGGCCAGGAGGTACTTCAGCGTCTGCGACCATTTCTATCACCGTGAATCCATTACCCCCTGCGGTAACGGGCGCAGCTATAACAGTGGCAGCGAATAGCAGTGGAAATAGTATTACCCCCACTATTACTGGCAGTGCTACTAGTCTCTCCGTGACAGGCAATGCAGCACATGGTGTGGTTACGGTACTTGGTTTGGGACTGGTGTACACACCGGCTGCAGGTTATTCTGGCAGCGACAGCGTCACTATTACAGCAACCGGCCCAGGCGGTACTTCAGCACCAGCGACAATTAGCATTACGGTAAATCCATTGCTGCCTGTGGTCAATGCTAGTAGTGTTAACGTGCTGGCGAACAGTAGTTCAAACAGTATTCTCCCCATCATTACGGGTAGTGCTACCAGTATCGCGGTAGTAGGTACAGCAGCACACGGTACTGTTACGGTAAGTGGGATGAGTTTAATGTATACGCCAGCAGCCGCTTATGTTGGTAGTGACAACATTACGATTACGGCGACGGGGCCAGGTGGAACTTCAGCGTCAGCGACAATTAGCATTACGGTGAATCCATTACCGCCCGTGGTCAATGCAAGTAGTGTCACTGTGCTGGCCAACAGTAGTTCAAACAGTATTCTCCCCATCATTACGGGTAGTGCTACCAGTATCGCGGTAGTAGGTACAGCAGCGCACGGTACTGTTACGGTAAGTGGGATGAGTTTAATGTATACGCCGGCGGCCGCTTATGTTGGTAGCGATAGCATTACGATTACGGCGACAGGTCCAGGTGGTACCTCAAGCCCAGCGACGATTTCTATCACGGTAAATCCATTACCCCCTGTGATTAGCGCAAGTAGCGCTAATGTGCTCGCCAACAGTAGTTCAAACAGTATTCTCCCCATAATTACGGGTAGTGCTACCAGTATCGCGGTAGTAGGTACAGCAGC
>NZ_JBXARG010000015.1:3518-136618 GCF_058808015.1 Undibacterium sp. GW821-FHT11H02
GGCCAACAGTAGTTCAAACAGTATTCTCCCCATAATTACGGGTAGTGCTACCAGTATCGCGGTAGTAGGTACAGCAGCGCACGGTACTGTTACAGTGAGCGGGATGGGCTTGATTTATACGCCGACAGCCGCTTATGTTGGTAGCGACAGCATTACGATTACGGCGACAGGGGCAGGTGGAACTTCAGCATCAGCGACGATTAGCATTACGGTGAATCCATTGCCGCCTGTGGTCAGTGCAAGTAGTGTCACTGTGCTGACCAATAGTAGTTCGAATAGTATTACGCCCGCCATTACCGGTAGCGCCACCAGTATTACGGTGACAGCGACAGCAGCACACGGTAGCGTTGTGGTAAACGGCATGGGATTAACTTATACACCCGCGGCCGCATATGTTGGTAGTGACAGCATTACGATTACGGCGACAGGGCCAGGTGGTACTTCAGCACCAGCGACGATTAGCATTACCGTGAATCCTTTACCGCCTATGGTCAATGCAAGTAGTGTCACCGTGCTGGCTAACAGTAGTTCGAATAGTATTACGCCCGTCATTACCGGTAGCGCCACCAGCATTACAGTGACAGCGACAGCAGCACACGGTAGCGTTGTGGTGAACGGCATGGGACTAAGTTATACACCCGCGGCCGCGTATGTTGGTAGTGACAGCATCACAATTACGGCGACAGGGCCAGGTGGTAGTTCAGCGCCAGCGACGATTAACATTACGGTGAATCCATTACCGCCTGTGGTCAATGCCAGCAGTGTCACCGTATTGGCTAACAGTAGTTCGAATAGTATAACGCCCCTCATTACTGGTAGCGCTACTAGTATTACGGTGACAGGGACAGCCGCGCACGGTAGCGTTGCGGTGAGTGGTATGGGATTGATTTATACGCCAACAGCAGGCTATGTTGGTAGCGATGCCGTCAGTATTAAAGCGAATGGGCCGGGTGGCGTGTCGGACCCTGTGACTATCTCAATTACAGTGCAAGCTATTGCCAATGCCTCAAATAACGTGATCGTTCAGGTCAATAGTACAGCCAACAATTTACCTGTAATGAGTTTGCCTGGGACGGTGAGTCTAAGTATTATTTCTCAGCCAGCACATGGCACTTTGACCCATAATGGAATGAGCTTAAGTTATTCACCTGCGACAAATTATGTGGGCTCTGATACGGTAAGTTATTCGCTATTAGGTAGTAACGGCAGTTTTGCTTCTGCCACGATTACTATCTCGGTGATTGCAGCGGCACCCGTTGTGCGCAATGCGAGTTTGACGGTCGAGGCTGGACGAAGTGGGGTCATTGATCTGGCGGGATTAATTTCTGGTCCTATTTTCTCGGGAGTCAGTATCAGTCTAAACAGCCCGCCCGCGCATGGCGTAGCAAGCGTGAGCGGTACGCGAGTCACCTATACGCCAGCACCAGGTTATATAGGCGGCGATAGTCTGAACTTTACTGCGAGCGCAATCGGCGGCGTTTCAAATGTTGCGCAATTAGTCATCACGGTGGTTCCTCGTCCCGATCCGTCTAAAGATCCAGGCGTACTAGCCGTATTCGCGGCGAATGCTGCTGCAGTACGTCATTTTGAACAGACTCAAATAGAACATTTTAACGGTCGGATGCTAGAGCTGGCATCGCAGGCTGCCGCTTCAAAAACGGATGAGAAAAATGAGCCTAAGAAAGATTGTGGTCCGCTTGCTATGTGGGTGTCTGGCTTGAATAGCGTTGGTAGTTATCGCAGTGCAAACGGTTTGAAATACACTACCATGGGATTTAGCGCTGGTGCTGATCGTTGCTTTGGTGGTGGCCAAACGCATATCGGTTTTGGTTTGGGTTATGCCCGCGATCATAGTGAGTTTGCACGCAATCCTTCCTTCATGACGGCAACCGCGAACACTGCTGCAAGTTATCTCACGACACAATTATTTCCCTCGGTGCGTTTCTCATTCATGTTGGGTGCGAACAAAATCGAAGACCGTTTCGGTCGCCAGGATAGCAATGATATGTCTATGGCCTTTGGTCAGTGGAAAGGAACGCAGATGATCAGTTCGGGTTCGGTTAGCAGCGATTTTAGTTTTGGCAAAATCATGTTGATGCCGTATGTACGTCTCGATATGACAAAATTGAAGCTAGATCCGTTTTCAGAGACTGGCACTGGGGCTTATCTTTTGCATTACCATGAACAGACGATGTTAAGTCAACGAAGTACAGTCGGCTTCACTAGCGAGATGAAGATCGCTACAGCATGGGGCGAATTGATACCGCGCTTGAAGATGGAATTCCAACGTGATTTTGCGCGTAGGGATAGCTTGAAAATAAATTACATCGATATGCCAGATGCGATTTATTTGATCCCTAGCAATGATATCGATAGAAGAATGTTATTGCTGACTTTAGGCGCAGATATGACGTGGAAAAACGGCATAGTCACGATTTTCACTTATACGCATGCTGATGCAAATGGCGGCAATAAAGCGAATCGTTTTAATGTGCGCTTCTCCTATCAGTATTGATGGCACTTGATTGAAAATAGTCCACATAAAAAAACAGTGTGTATTAGGGCCTGTTAACATTTAAATCGGGAGATGCGTTCAAGCAAAAAGGTGTGATGGCAAGGCGTAGTTCGCCGCCGAGGCTGATGCCTCGGCAAGAGCTGCAACGCTGTCCATCGCGCCTTTTGGCTTGAACCCTTCGGGAATGGGTAAAACGGGCACATGGCGTTGTTGCAAGTCGCTTACAGTGCTCGCACTGCGGCGCGCCTTGACGCCTAGCCCTGTGCCCGTTTTTCCGCATTCGCACTCCCAATTTAAATGTTAACAGGCCCTAAAGTTCGACCGAGCTTTAATACACACTACATAGAGGAGACCTCTCCACAACTGTCGCGAGGTCTTTAGAAACGGGGAATAAAACTTAGTGTTTGCTACCCGTTGGTGTTACAACGCCATCCACCAAAGTACTAGTGATAAATAATTGAGCACAGTCAACCGGATCGAATCCGTAATGTTTACCGCAAAAATCGCAATTGATATCGAGTTTATCTAATTCGGTAATTGCTGTTTTAATTTCTTCTTCACCCAGCATTTTCAACATATTCCCGACTTTTTCACGCGTGCAATTGCAATGAAATTGAGGATGCTGCAATTCAAAAACGCGCAGAGTTTCTTCCCAGAACAGACGATTCATGAGGGTGTCGATATCGGTATCTAATAATTCTTGCCGTTTCACCGTACTGCCTAAGATGACGGCGCGATTCCAGGCTTCTGTTTCATCTTCTACGCTAGATTCTGTGCCGCCGATTTTGGGTAGTTTTTGTAACAGTAAGCCACGCGTCACCTGATTATCTGCTGCTAACCAGAGCTTAGTGTCGAGCTGTTCTGAGCGCATCATATAATTTTCAATCACGGTTGCAATTGATTCGCCATCTAAAGGCACGATACCTTGATACGCTTGTTGTCCCGGCATTTTGTCGTTTGGATCTAAGGTAATTACGAAACGTCCTTGACCGTTCTGATGAACTAAATCACCCAAGCTAGCATCATCAGCAATCTCAACATCCGGCGCTAATTTTGCGGTTGCACGCATACGCATTTGCGCGTCACATTCAACGACCAGTAAACGTACTGGACCATCGCCATGTATTTGCATGATCATGGTGCCATTGAATTTTAAATTGGCACTGAGTAACGCCGACGCTGCCAGTAATTCACCTAATATCGTTTGTACCGCTTTAGGATAAGTCTGATGCGATAAAATTTCGCGCCAGGTATTCGGTAACTCGACCAGCTCACCGCGTACACCGGCGTGTTCAAACATAAATTTTTGCAGATTATCTTTCACTGTATTTCCTTGATTTTTTATGATGAGTTCTATGACGATTACTCAGTATCAATGCGCAGTATCAATGCGCTTTAATTGGGTTTTATATTCTTGTGCACGACGCACATAGTTTTGTGTGTTGGCTTGCATTTGCGCGATGGCTTCATCGCTGAGCGTGCGGACAACTTTGGCTGGCGAGCCAACAATCAGCGAATTATCAGGAAACGCTTTGCCCTCGGTGACTAGTGAACCGGCTCCGACCAGGCAATTTTTGCCTATTTTCGCGCCATTGAGAATTACCGCCTGTATGCCGATCAGACTACCTTCCCCTATGCTGCAACCATGTAACATCGCTTGATGTCCGACCGTCACATTCTTGCTAATGGTTAAGGGAAAACCCGGATCAGTATGCAAAACACAAGATTCTTGTAAATTGCTGTTTTCCCCGATGTGAATTAACTCATTGTCACCACGAATCACGGTGCCGAACCAGACGCTGGCGAACGCGTCGATTTTTACTTTGCCTATAATTTTTGCACTGTCGGTGATGTAAGCACTGGGATCAATGTCGGGTGTGACATCGCCTAATTGATAGATTGCCATGTTGCTTCCTATGAAACTTCTAAAGAGGAGGGCGGTAAATGCCGTAAAATAGTGGACTTAAATAATCCGTCATTTTACCGCCCTCCGCATGATTTCACCGACCTCACCAGAATTTTCTTCCTCAAATGACGACAGCACTCAGGGAAATGTTGATCGCGACTCAACGCAATTTGAATTGCGATCAGCTGCATTGGTATGCTTGATCGAAGCTGATGCCCGTAGCAAAGCAGCTGCTGTACTGGCATTACGGCAAGCGTATTTGGCGCAGCAATTGACGCTGAATGTCAGTGCACGATTGCTTGCGCCAGCTGAAATACCGGGGCGGCCATCAAGACCGGAGTTGGTACCGCCTCTTGGTGTCAAGCGCCGTGCCATGAACACTTTAGAAGGGCGCGCTACTTTAATTCATGCTCTGGCGCACATTGAGTTCAATGCCATCAACCTGGCCTTAGATGCAATCTGGCGTTTCGCTGATATGCCCGACGCGTATTACAGCGACTGGTTGCAAGTGGCTCAGGAGGAGGCGTATCACTTTAGCTTACTGGCCGATCATTTAGTTACATTGGGCTTTGAATACGGCGATTTTCCTGCGCATAATAGCTTGTGGGAATTGGCCGAACGAACTCAGGACGATGTGCTGTCACGTATGGCATTGGTCCCCCGGACGATGGAGGCCCGCGGACTGGATGCGACACCTGCCTTACGTGCCAAAATTGCACAAGCCGGTGATCAGGCCGCCGCTGAAATTTTAGATATCATTCTGCGTGATGAAATCGGACATGTGGCGATAGGTAATCGATGGTTTGCCTATTTATGCGAACAACGTCAGTTAGAGCCGATAGCTTGTTTCGCACAATTAGCTGCACAATTTAGAGCACCAACTTTGCGCGCACCGTTTAATGTAGCAGCGCGTCTTGCGGCGGGTTTTACGCAGCAAGAGCTTAGTGCTATGAATATTAGTTAGTATTAACAGTACAAGCCGATTTAGCAAAAAAAGGATAATAAGAATGTCTCAATATCGCGGTTCTTTTACATGGTCAAACACGAGCTTTTTTCAATTATTAAAAAGTGCTAGTCGATTTGTCAGTCGCGTTTTTGTGCTAAGCACTTTGGGAGCTACACTTTTAACACTGAGTAGTTGCGGCTTATTTTCCAAACCGCCAGCCCCCAAGCCGGCAGCAGAGCGAGTATTGAAAAAGAAAGTCGTGATGACGGGCTTTGCTGTCAATGTGGCCTCACAAGTGCAAGATCTTGACGATATCGCTCAGGGTTTTCCTCGTGAAATGCTAAATCGCCTGGAACGCAGCGGTAGTTACATTGTGCGCCAGTCACCGAATCTTTTATCTTTCGATTTAAAACAAAGCGCTCCGACTGCAAAAATGGTGCAGCAAGTCGCGGCTGAAAATGATGCGCAATTTGTGATCTCGGGTGAAATCAGAAATGCCGGTATCCGCAGCGATAAAAAATTCCTCGGCCTATGGGAAAGCCGGAATCGCCATATAGAAGTCGAATTTAATATTTATGATGGCTTGAGTGGCGCTTTTATAAGTCGTCATTTGCTATATCGTCCTGCGGATGATGATAGTAAGGTCGGACGCGACAAGCCTTTTGGCAGTGTCGCCTTCTATGCGACTAGTTTTGGCAAGGCGGTTGATGCAGTGATCGAAGAATCGGTGGCATGGATACGCAAGGATTTGGCGCCATTTCCTCTGATGGCGAAGATCATCAAAATCAAAGACAAGCAAATTATTTTTGATGCGGGTCTAAGTTCTAACATCATCGTGGGCGATCAGGCTTTGGTGGTATCCGATTACGATCAATTGCCGACTTTGGGTCTAAGTGCTCAGCAAGCCCGTCCTTTGCAGTATGGCATTCCACAAGCGAGCATGGGCAAGATGAAAGTCGTACAGGTGCAATTGCCATTTGCGGTGGCTGAGTTACTGGAGGACCAGAGTAATAAAACGGTGCAGGTGAAAGTAGGTGATTTTGTGCGATTTGATACCCTTGCCTACTGATAGTTACACAGTGGGCGGTAGCAGCGTTTGAATAGCGGCGATATTCATGTGAACGCGATGATGGACTTAACAAGAATGAGAAGGCAGCCGATTTATGTCAAAGTAAATCGGCTGCCTTTTTCATTAAAAGCGGGTCAAACAACAAAATGCTGCAATAGCGTATAATAATCGAACGGTCGTTCTATTTTTATCTTTAGGTCAATATTATGAAATCAAGTCACTCTGAATTCGTCTCCCTGCGTGGATTGAACATGCATATACGCCATTGGGGTAATCCCGATGCACCGTTGTTGTTTATGCTGCATGGCTGGATGGACGTGGCGGCCTCATTTCAATTTGTCGTTGATTGTCTGGCGCGTGATTGGCATGTTATCGCACCCGATTGGCGCGGTTTTGGCTTGACTGAATATCCAAAAGTAGAAAGTTATTGGTTTCCTGATTATGTTGCCGATCTGGATGCGATTTTGCAGCACTATTCACCTGAGCATGCAGTCAACTTGCTAGGACATAGTATGGGCGGAAATATCGCTATGCTGTACGCAGGGGTGCGCCCAGAACGCATTGCCAAATTGATTAACCTGGAAGGCTTTGGCATGCCGATGACGCAAGCCAAACAAGCACCAGGGCGTTATAGAAAATGGTTGGAAGAATTGCGTGAAGTGCCAAGTCTGCGCACTTACGCAAGTGTAGAAGAAGTAGCGGGACGCTTGCAAAAAACCAATCCGCGTTTGCCCGATGAGCGCGCAGCGTTCTTAGCGCAGCATTGGTCTAAGCAAAATGCACAAGGCGTTTGGGAATTGCTAGCTGATCCGGCACACAAAAATTCCAGTCCTATTCTGTACCATGTCGATGAAGTCCTGGAATGTTGGCACAATATTGCAGCACCCGTATTGTGGGTGGAGGCCAATGACACCGATATTTGGCGTATGATAGGTTCTAAAGAACAGGCGCGCGCCGAGATCGATCGACGCATGCAATATGTGCCTAAGATGCGCACAGAAATAGTGATGGACGCGGGACATATGTTGCATCATGATCAGCCAGAAGTTTTAGCAACACTGATAGAGGACTTCTTATTGGGTGATTGATACCGTTCTGGTGAATGCGTAGCGCTTTCAAGCATGTAGCGATAATTCGTTTAAATAAATTAAAAGCAACAAAAACCGTCAAAGTGTTTTTGTTGCTTTTTTTATTTCAGCGATTTTTTTTCGTTCTTTTAGCGATATTTGGAACTTTTTATGCCTTACTGAGGAATAGACGTATAAAACAAATTTGCGACGGAATGGCAGCTTAAGTTGTGCGAGACGACGTTACATAAAAAAACTATAGTGAAGCATGGATGATTTGATTTCTGATACCGAATTAATGCGACAGATGCGTAATGGCGATAAAAACGCTTTTGCCGTCTTATATCGCCGTCATCATGCTGCCTTATATCGTTATGCAGTCCTGCGTTGTGGCGCAAGCGCGATTGCCGCAGACGTGGTGCAAGACGTGTTTATCGGTTTAATGACGGATCAGTACAAATACGACGCCTTAAAAGGTCAATTGCATTACTTTCTATTTGGTGTGGCGCGTAATGTGGCGATGAAACATGATAGTGCCTTGCAAAAAACAGCAAGCGCGCTCACTGAATTCGAAGATGATGAGGATCAGGATACGCTAAGCGAAGTTATTTGCGAGGACGCTGCACCATTGGAGCGTTTGATGCGTGATCAAATGGCTGAAGATTTGCGGCAAGCAATCGCCAGTCTGGCACCGCATTATCGGGATGTGTTGATACTGTATGAGCTACATGAAATGTCTTATCTGGAGATTGCCGATATTTGCCAGATTAATGTAGGCACGGTGCGTTCTCGTTTATCGCGCGCTCGTCAAGCACTCGCGGAACGCCTAAGCCAGTATCGTAGTGGATATGCAGTAGATGCGCAGCGCGCTTGATGCAAATCCAGACAACAAAGAAATAATGCATAGTAATTGGAAACTGTAATGAAAAATTTTGATGAGACAGAAGCTATTTTTAAGCCCTATAAACGGGCTTTGCAGCAGGAGCTGGCGTCTTTGGAGGCACCTGCTTCGCTCGAGCAGACATTATTGGGGGCGTTTGAACAACATTTTCCCAAGCGTCCTTGGTATCGACGCTGGCAGGAATTTTCTTGGCAATTAACAAGCGGTTTATGTGCATGTCTGGTAGTCGTGGTGTTGGTGTTGAATCAGACCTCGCCTGTGGCATTGATCGCAAATAAGGACACAAATCAGGACACAAGTCAGGATGTAATTTTGGATAGCAGTGAACTTCAAGCTAGCTATGAAATGCATGAAGAGATACCTTTTTTGGCGTTGAATTCCGGTGCAGAAATTTTGAAACAGGATGATATGCGTATTGTTCGGGCGCAGATTCCGCATTCGGTATTGGCGACTATGGGCGTGACCGTGAATCCTGAGGTGGCAAATTTAAGTTCTAAAGCCGAAGTCTTGGTCGGGGCTAACGATGAATTTTTAGCGGTAAGGTTTTTGCCCAATTAGGCGAAATTGTTTGCTGGGTAGCTTGTGTAACGGAGTGCTGATTGAGTCAGTCGATTGCGTCAGCTGATTTAGTGAGCATGTTTAGGCTTAATTAAAGAAAAAAGGATGGTGTGAATATGAAACAATTAGTTATCAGTGCAGCGATTGCTGCTGCAATTTTGAGTTTGCCAGTCAAAGCGATCGATCGTTCAGATCCAATATCCGATACTAAGATCAGCAAAACGATTGCTGTCGACACTACTTTGGCATTTAACCTAGTATTGGATAATGAGCAGGACAAAGAAAAAGTTGAGGGACGAAAAATAGAAATTGAGCGTAGAGTAAATGGCTCGGGAGAAATGATATTTGCCAATCCAGCAAGTGGCATGAATTTCTTCCGTTTCTCAGGAAAACTGGTAAAAAATGCACCCTATAGCGCAGAGGTGATTTCTGAAAGTCAGCAAAAACTAGCTGACGGCAACGTGATTTCGAATAAGAGCTCGACGCTGACTTATCGCGATAGCCAGGGACGTACCCGCGAAGAAATTCGTGATGCGAAAGGTGAACTGCGTGAAATTATCATTAACGATCCCGCGGAAGGCCATATTATTTTGAATCCTAAAACCAAGGTGGCTACCAAGCTCATGGGCAAAATGGCGATGACATCTAAAATAAGTGGCGAACCTTTGAAAATAGTGACGGAAAATATCACGCGTTCAAAAGATGGTAAGGATATTGTCGAGTTGAAAATGACCGCTGGCGACGCCAAAGATACTGAGCGCCATGTGATAGTTCGTCGTGTAGAAAAAGCAGGTGCAGAAGCGAAAGCCGGCGACAATGAAAAAACATTGACAGTCAATGTGCTCGGTCAAGAAAACGGCCGTCAATTGGAGTTTGTCATGCCTGGCATGGCAAGCGGCGGTGCGATGAGCACTAGTCTGGTCAACGTCTTTGGCGATGCTAAATGGGCGAGCAAACGCCAAACGAAAGCGCTTGGTAGTAAAGATTTTGATGGCATCAAAGCAGAAGGGAAACAGAGCAGTTTTGAGATCCCGGCCGGTGAAATTGGCAATGCAAATCCTATTGTAGTGACAGACGAAACCTGGCATTCACCTGATTTGCAGATTACGATTTATTCAAAACACAGCGATCCACGCTCTGGTGACAGAATCTATCGCTTGAATAACATTAAACGTGATGAAGTTGCAGCTAGTATGTTTGCCGTACCGGGTGACTATAAACTGCGAGATATCGCCAAAGATCTCAAGGATACAAAAGAAATCAAAGAAATTCGGATTAAACGTGAAGACAAAAAAGAGAAAGAGTGATTAGAAACTTGCCTCTGTCAAAACAAGAAAAAGCGAACCAGTCTTTTTGAGGTTCGCTTTTTTTATCGTTGAATTGATAGCGAAATCGATCGCACTTGCAGCAAATTTGGCGTTAGCTGTTAAACTCTTCTTTTGTCTCGATTTCTGCAGGTAATTTTAGCGATGAATACTCCAAAATCCTTGGGTTTTACTACCACCATTTTGCATAACGACCGTCAAAAAGACATAGAGCACGGTTCTCCCCATAAACCTATTCATACTTCAGTCACTTACGGCTACAAGAATGCGCGTGATTTGGCCGAGGTATTTCAAGGTAAACAATCAGGTTACCGCTATGGACGTCAAGGTAATCCCACCGTTTCTGCCTTAGAAGACAAGCTGACGAAGATGGAGCAGGGTGTTGCCAGCATTTGTTTTGCAACGGGCATGGCGGCCATAGGCGCGGTGTTTCAGGGTTTGCTGCGTTACGGCGATCATCTCGTGTCTTCACGATTTTTATTCGGCAATACCAATAGCGTATGGCAAACCTGTGCCGAGCAAGGCATGGAGTTGTCATTGGTCGATGCCACGGATGTTGCCAATGTTGCCGCAGCGATTAAATCCAATACCCGCATGGTGTTTGTGGAAACCATTGCTAATCCACGTACCCAAATCGCCGATTTAAAACGCATAGGCGACTTATGTCGCGAACGCGGCATTTTGTTTGTGGTCGATAATACGATGACCTCGCCTTACTTATTTCAACCCAAAGCGGTGGGCGCTGGCTTAGTGATTAATTCCTTGACCAAATCGATTGCCGGTCATGGCAATGTTTTAGGCGGTGCAATTACGGATACGGGTTTGTTTGATTGGGCCAGCTATCCCCATATCGCTGCGAATTTCCGTAAGCAAGCACCAGCGCAGCAAGGCATGGCCCAATTGCGTGCTAAAGCCTTGCGTGACTTTGGTGCTTCGCTGGCACCCGATGCGGCGCATCAGATCGCTGTCGGCGCAGAGACACTGGCTTTGCGTATGGAACGTGAAAGCCTCAATGCATTGGCTTTGGCGCAGATGTTAGAAGCTGATCCACGCGTCGCCGTCGTGCATTATCCGGGTTTGCCTTCGCATCCCCAGCACGCACTGGCGAGCGAATTGTTCCGTGCTTATGGTGCCTTGTTCAGTTTTGAATTGCAGCCAGAGATTGATTGTTTTGATTATTTGAATCGCTTGAATTTAGCGATCAACGCCACCCATTTGGGCGATACCCGTACCCTGGTGATTCCGGTGGCGCATACCATATTTTTTGAAATGGGCGCGGAGCGGCGGGCGGAGATGGGGATTGCCGATTCCTTGATTCGGGTCTCAGTTGGGATAGAAGATACCGCCGATTTGTTGCATGATTTTGCACAGGCTTTAGCGGGCTGATTTTTACTCAGGTCCGCCACCACAATTTAGGAGTCTTATGTTTTCTAGCATTTTGTCACTCTCTCTGAAAATGACGCAACGCGATTGGCGTGCTGGAGAGCTGCGTTTTCTTTTGGTTGCTTTAATGGTGGCGGTTGCCTCTTTATCGTCCGTCGGTTTTTTTGTAGATCGTCTGCGTAATGGCTTGAACCGCGATGCGCATCAGGTATTGGCCTCTGATTTATTGATCAGTTCGGCGCAAGCGCTGAATCCAGATTGGAAAACAAAGGCGCAACAAGCTCGATTGCAAGTGGCGGAGACGGTGGTATTTCCTAGCATGGCATTATCGAGCGGCTCTAATGGTAGTAATGGGAGTAGCGACACTGGCATGGCAAAATTGGTGACCTTAAAAGCGGTTACCAGTAATTATCCTCTGCGCGGCAAGTTGAAATTGAATCAGGCGGATAAAGAAGTCGTCACCAATGAAATTCCAAAACGCGGGACGGTATGGATAGATCCCGCCTTGTTTGGCAGTTTAAAAGTCGCGGCGGGAGATCTGATTACGCTAGGAGAGCAACAATTCACGGTGGCAGCCAGTATTGCCTCTGAACCCGATCGTGGCTCAGGTTTTTTGAGTTTTTCACCGCGCGTCATGATAGCGATGGACGATTTGGCTGCGACTAAATTAATTCAGGATGGCTCGCGTGTGACTTATCGTTTGTTATTGGCAGGCGATAAATCAGCCATCAAAGAATTCCAGGCTTTTTTAGAACAGGAAATTCAAACAAAAAGCCTGAAAGGCGTGCGCCTGGAAACCATAGAAAATGGCAACGAACAAATGCGCACCACTTTGGACAGAGCGGAACAATTCTTGTCTATGGTGAGTATGTTGTCCGCCATGCTGGCGGCTGTTGCGGTGGCGATGGCGGCACGTCGATTTATGCTACGTCATATCGATGCTTGTGCCATGTTGCGTTGTCTTGGTTTAACGCAAAACCAGGTCACGGTGATGTATTTGTTTGAATTTTTAGTGCTGGGTGTCATAGGTAGTATCGCCGGTGTGATGCTCGGTTTTGCCGGACATTATGTGTTGTTGGAATGGTTGGGAAAATTAGTGACGAATGATTTACCATCTGCGAGTTTTTTACCTGCTTTGCAAGGATTGGCGATTGGCATTTTGTTGCTGATCGGTTTTGCGATGCCGCCGATTTTGCAGTTGCGTAATGTGCCGCATAACCGCGTTATACGACGTGAACAAGACGCGCCACAAGCATTGACCTTAGTCACTTATGGCTTGGGTTTGGCGGTATTTGTCGGTTTGTTGCTGTGGCAAACCGGTGACATCAAAGTAGGGCTGATGGTGGCCGCAGGATTTTTGATAGGCATGCTTGGGTTTGCGCTGATCGCCAGATTATCCATGATGGGTTTAAAACGTCTACGCAATGTCGTCAATCATTCAGCATGGCGTTTTGCGATTACAGCACTACAGCGTCGCCCCGGTGCGACTGTGGTACAAGTGGTGGCTTTGTCTTTGGGCCTGATGGCATTGCTACTATTGACCGTAGTACGTAGTGATCTGATCGCAGCATGGAAGCAATCGACACCCGCTGACGCACCGAATCATTTTGTGATCAATATTCAACCGGAACAAAAAAGCGAGATCGCCAAACGTTTGGAGAAATTCGCACAACCACAAATTTATCCCATGATACGTGGACGTCTGATTGAAGTGAATGGCAGCCTTTTGAAACCGAATAGTTATCAGGATGAACGTGCAAATGGCTTGGTGGAGCGTGAATTTAATTTATCCACGATGAGCGATTTACCTTATCTGAATAAAGTTGTAGCAGGAGAGTGGTTTCAAGATAGTCGTGCTACGGAACCTGAAGCTTCAGTGGAAGAAGGCTTGGCAAAGACTTTGAAATTGCAGTTAGGCGATAAGATGACTTTTGATATCGCGGGACAAAAAATCACGGCAAAAATCACCAGCTTGCGCAAACTAGATTGGGGTTCGATGCGGGTTAATTTCTTCGTGGTGATCAACCCCAAAGCGATGCAGAATATGCCGCAGACTTTTATTACGGCTTTTCGCATTCCTGATACGAATAAGCAATTTGCAAATCAATTGACGATGGATTTCCCCAATTTGACCGTGATGGACGTAGGGGCAATTTTGAAGCAGTTACAAGATGTATTGGATCAAGTCATCACCGCGGTTGAATTTCTGTTTTTGTTTACACTGGTTTCTGGTGTCTTGGTATTGTACGCCGCCTTGGCAGGATCGCAGGATTTGCGCATGCGTGAAGCCGCTTTATTACGAGCATTAGGTGCAACGCGTCAACAACTGTCACAAGCGCAGTGGATAGAATTTTTGCTGGTGGGCAGTGTCGCAGGTGCATTGGCCGCGAGTGGCGCTTCCGCCATAGGTTGGGTATTGGCGACTTACTCTTTTAAATTCGCTTGGACTTTTTCACCTCTGGTTTGGGGCGCTGGTATTGTTGTCGGTGCGATTTGTGCTTTGATCGGTGGTTGGTTGGGTTTGCGTAATGTCTTGAATCAACCGCCTTTGCTGTCGTTACGGAATAGCTGAACCTACTTATTGGGAAGAAATGTTGACTATTTAGTCTCATGAATAAGGGTCACAAAATAAACCCCTCAACGCCGAGACGCAGAGGCGCTGAGGAGCGCAGAGAAAAGCGAAGATTTTAGTGTTTATTAAATTGAACGAGTAAAACAGTTTTATGGAAATTGAAGAAGAGAAATCAAACTTATATGCATTGATTGGTGGTGCGGATAAATTGCGCGAGATGGTCGACAGGTTTTATGATCTGATGCAGTTGGAAGCAGAGTTTTCTGGCATCAACGCGATGCATCCACAACCGAACGACAGCTCGCGTGATAAGTTGTTTTGGTTTTTATCCGGATGGATGGGGGGACCCAACTTGTATATAGAACAGTTCGGACACCCTCGCTTACGCGCCCGTCATTTACCTTATGCGATAGGGGTCGCAGAACGTGACCAATGGTTACGTTGCATGGCTTGGGCCATGCAAGATGTCGGTATTGAAGAGGGCTTGCAAGAACACCTGATGAGCTCGTTTTATCAAACGGCAGACTGGATGCGGAATACGCCGGGGTAAAGTAAAAGACCTTGAAATGAGTTTCAAATTCGTTTGAAATAGACCGATAAATTTAAGCGTTCAAATCCAATGACCACGATAGAAATCACTCTGATAGTCGGTATGGTAGTCATCGTACTACTGCAAATTGCTATGTTGTTCCGTAAACAAAGTAGTGGTGACACACAACTGCTAACGCAACTACAGACACTTCAAGCGCAATCACAACAAGCGCAAGAACGCAGCGAACGTAGCTTACGCGAGCAAGTACTATCCACTGCGCAAGCCACTCGTCAGGAATTAGGCGGTAACTTTACGCAGTTTCAACAAGCGCTGGCCGCACAACTCACCAGCGTCGCCACGTTACAAAATAATCAAATCGATGCGTTCTCTCAGCAATTGGTTAAGTTGAATGAGACCAATGCCCAGCAACTAGAACAAATGCGCCAGGCCTTGACGGTCCAAGGGCAAACGGCGCGGGAAGAGCAAAGCGTGAGTTTGAAACGTTTTGCTGACACCTTGAATCAGACCTTGGCCAGCATGACCGAATCGAACGCTCAGCGTATGGGCGAGATACGTACCACTTTGGAACAAAAGATACAACAACTGCAAGCGGACAATGCAGGCAAGTTGGAAGAAATGCGCAAAACGGTTGATGAAAAACTTCACGCAACGTTAGAGCAGCGTTTGGGTGAATCGTTTAAGCAAGTGTCTGAGCGCCTGGAAAAAGTACATCAAGGCTTGGGCGAAATGCAGCAATTGGCAATCGGTGTCGGCGATTTAAAACGGGTACTAACGAATGTAAAAACTCGTGGCACTTGGGGTGAAGTACAGCTAGAGATGGTGTTGGAACAAATGCTGACCCCTGATCAATACGGTAAAAATGTAGAGACGGTTCCCGGTAGTGGAGAGCGGGTTGAATTTGCGATCAAATTGCCCGGCAAAGAAGATGATCGTGCACCTGTGTGGATGCCGATAGATGCAAAATTCCCGAAAGAACAATACGAACGTTTGTTAGATGCGGCAGAACGTGCTGACGCCGAAGGTGTAGCACAAGCAGGTAAAGAATTAGAACGCGCGATTCGTAATGAAGCGAAAACGATAGCCGAAAAATATCTGTCGCCGCCATTGACGACCGATTTTGCGATTTTGTTTTTACCGACTGAAGGCTTGTACGCTGAGGTCATGCGCCGTCCGGGTTTGGCCGATGAACTACAACGCACGCAT
This sequence comes from Undibacterium sp. GW821-FHT11H02, assembly GCF_058808015.1. Lineage (NCBI taxonomy): Bacteria > Pseudomonadati > Pseudomonadota > Betaproteobacteria > Burkholderiales > Oxalobacteraceae > Undibacterium > Undibacterium sp. GW821-FHT11H02. The sequence goes on from NZ_JBXARG010000015.1 coordinate 19,517, forward strand.
CGCGTTTCTATCTCAGGTCCGTCAACCTTATCCGCGCTATTAAACAGCTTGCAAATGGGTTTCCGTACTCTGGTATTAGAAAAGCGCTCCTCAGAAGTCTGGCAGGTTTTGGGCGCTGTTAAAACTGAATTTAGCAAATTTGGCGACGTCTTAGCCGCCACCAAAAATGCCCTGGTCAAAGCCGCAGACAACATAGACAAAGCAGAAGTCCGCACCCGTCAAATGACACGTAAATTGAAATTGGTCGAAGCCTTACCAAGCGATACTGCGCAAAGTTTGTTGGGCTTGGATGAGGGTGTTGCTGACGATGGTGATAGCTGAATTAATCAATGGATGTCATTTAAATGTTGCCTTTGAGGCATTACTCTCGCTCTAAAATAAACTTACTCCCGCAAGCGGCGACTGCGATAAGACGCCCTAAATAACTGAGCGCAAACGCCTACTTACAATGATCGGTTGCCGCCTGATAAGCAACCACCAATAAAGACAATATGCTGCCACCTTGGCGTAGACAATCTGGTTTCGCTGCGCGATTGGCAGCGCCTTGAAATTGTTCATATTTGCTGGCGGGTGTGTTGATCAAAGTCTTATTGCTGGCATCTGCCATTTTTTGTATATCGGACTTACTCGCCTCGTAGGCGGCGCGGATTGCTGCGCTGTTGGGTTTGCCCAAATGAATGCTGGTTTTGCCGCTAGCGCTGAATGTGGGTTCTTGAGTCGCGGTGTTTGCTAAAGGATCTGCTATCGCAGTTTCTTTCACAGTTTCGTTCGTAGTTTCTTTGTTGATGCTTGTAATTGAAGTGGCTGGCTGTTCCCTCATCACGCCGTCAATCGGGCGTTGTTTGCTGATTGCTTTCAAGGCGACTTTATTGGGAGCGATTTTCTTTGGTGTATTTGGTGTGACTTCTATTTTTTGCGGTGCTGTAGTCGTTTTTGCTACGCTGATCCAGCTCAAAAAAAGTTGTTTGGAATTGCCCAATTTGTCAGGTAGATTATTGGGGACGAATTGCTGATTAAATTGCGCAAAGAACGTCAGTGAAATGAGTATCGCGGCAACGGCGGCAAAGCTGCGTTCTTGCTTTGTTTGTGGTTGCCAGTTCGTTCGATGCGTGAGCAAAATTTCAGACATAGAGGTATGCATAAGCTAGATTAAAAGCTAATTCGAAAGCTTAGCTGCATTCCTTTGATTCGACTAGTCGTATTTTTCGGTATTATTTGCTACGACGCTGGGTAGCACGAGAAGAAGCTTTAGGATTTTTGATTTGCCTTGTTAAGTGCTGCACATGTCTACACTGAAGGTCGTTCAATTATATTTCAGTCACTCTCAGCATAAATTCGGTATTGATTTTTGCCGGATTTTTTTGCCTGATACATGGCTTCATCGGCTTGCAGCATAATCGCGCTTTGATCGTAGTCGGGCGTATTGGCGAGTGTTATCCCTACGCTCGCACCGATTTGAATGGCTTCTGTGTTTTCAAAAATTATAGGCTGTGCGGCCGATGTGACGATTTTATCGGCGATGTTTTTAACTTTTGCCAACTGATCGATATCTTTCAGGATGACGATAAATTCATCGCCTCCGACACGGGCAATAAAATCGGATTTCCTGACGATTTTACTTAGCAGCTGGGTAAAGTGACACAGCACTTTGTCGCCAATGTCATGGCCGAATTGATCATTCACTTCTTTAAATCCATCGAGATCTATCATCAGCAAATAGAAACTGTCGATTAAGCCGCCGTGCATTTCAAAATGGATGCGCGTCATGGCTTTTTCAAAACCAAGTCGATTCCCAATTCCTGTCAAATGATCAGTTACTGCTAATTGGGTCGCCGACTCTTCAATTTGTTTTCTGTCGGTGATATCGTTGACTAGTCCTTGTAAAACACCATCTTCGACCGCACTGATTACCAGATTGATCCATTTTCTTTGTGGTGGATTGCCTACTTCTATCATGAAATCTTCGGAGGCAACATATTCTGCATAAGTTGCATTGTCCAACATGCTTTGCAGGCGTAGCGCATATTCTTCCAGATTCCGTACTAAGCTATCTTTGATATGATTTACATCGGCGTCGGTCGCAATGGCAAACAGGCGCAAGTAAGCAGGATTGGAAGAAATGACTTCACCATTCGACTTTAGGAGAAAAATCCCGGTCTCAGAGTTTTCAAAAATGGCCTGAAATTTTTTCTCTCCAACCTGATGCCGTATGCGTAGCTCTCTTTCATCTTCCAGTAGATTAAATAACTTAGAAAACAAGGTATTCACGTCTCTGACCAACTGACCAATCTCATCTTTTTCATTGCCTGGTGGCAGCGGTAAACTGGCATTGGCATTCGGCGGCAAGTGATGTAGACGATCCGAAATAGTTTTGATGGGACGGGTAATCATGAACATGACGACACAGACCACGGCGCCCGCCATAATCAGCGCTTGCAATATTAAGAGATAGGCGGTGATGCGTGCTTTGTTATTGATTTGCCCGCGAATAAAAGAAAGATCTGGCGTCAGTTCTATCTCACAGACGGTTTCTTTGGGATTAAATGGCGAGTAAATGAGCCGTTGTATGAGTAGCGTAGACTTGGTTCCTAAGTTCAAGACACCATTGTGTTGAACACTTTTGTTTTTACTTAGCTCCGCAAGTACTTGTTTATCAGAAAAAATTTTGATACTGGCGACATCTTCGTTTTTGAGCAGACCTTGTCCGACTTCTTTGGCCAGATTGGCGTCAAATAAATAGCAAGCGATACTGACCGTATTCTCTACTGTGCTGAGTAAAGTATTCATACGGTTTTTCACTAATTCTTGTTCGGTATTGGCTTCCCACGAGTAAGTAAACGCCGCAAAAATGCCGCCTACAAATAGTGCGATGGTCAATACCACTACGCTGCTTCGTATAACGATACTGGTGCGTAGTAGTTTCAGCATGGTTGATAGTTGGCGAAGGTGAAAGGAGATAGTAGGGGGAGCTCAACGCAAAGGATCAAAAACGACTTTAACACGCTTGTCGATTTTTTTTCTATCGATGTAAGCGATCGCGCCTCGTCGATTACTGACAATCTCGATCGCTGCTTCCTGACTCGTCACTTGTTGCGGTGGCGAACCTTGGCCTGAGAACATGAGCCGTGCCCAATAGGAGCTTATTTCAGATAACTCCTTATTTACCATAACGCTATAGAAATTGGCTTTCTCGGCGATGGGATTTTCTAAATCTAAAGGCAGTGCGTTGATACCAGATGCTAGCTTACGATTGCGCCCCATATACACATTGATCACTTCATCCTTACTCATCTTGTCTATACCGGAATGTAAATTAGCGATCACGACAAAATCACTCGCAGCCGAACTTTTGGCAGCCAGAGTCAGCATACCAAGTGCGGAAAAAATGATGAATAATCGTCGTTGCCGGTGCATGATCGTCGCGTTCAACGTCCGCTCAATTAAAAATAAAATTAAAAGTGAAACTGATGATATTACTCTTACCGTCCCATGAATCTTTGGATGATCTGACTAGCAGTCTTCGTGTGTTTTGGATGTGATCTAACTGAATTCTCAAGTCACTACTAGTGCTAAGGCTATAGCGCAGCCCCAAGGATTGTGAATCCTGTGCGCTCTGGGTATTTATAGAAATGTCATGAATGGCGGAATTAATCGCGTCAAATTGTGGATTAACTCCTGCTGGTAAGCCCGCTGATAGTGGTTTAAGTAAAATGGGGCGTGTCTTTGCGATGGTGAAATAGGGAGTCCATTCCTTCATACGATAGCCTGCCGTAAAAAATGCCGATTCATTAGAGCTGAAACCCGAAGTTTGTGATTTGAGTCGGCTGTACATGAGTTGTGCTTGCAAAGGGCCTTGATCGTAGACTAGTCCGGCTGACAGATATTGGATTTTCTTGTCTTTAAATGAGATATCTTGTGCAACCGCCGGTAATGCGGGATTGATCGCCGTTAATTGCGGCGACCGCAGAGTGTCCAGGAAGCTTACTAAGCCACCAAATTCCTTGTTGAATTTGAGTTGGGCTAGGCCGACACGAGCGAGCCAATGTTGAGATTGAAATTCGAGATGCCCACCAATTAGCTTTGATCCTTTTAAGGAAAAAAAATCATTGGGCAAATTGGTTAGTATTTCTTCTGTTGCCTGACCGGCAAAGAGTTTGATCTTGGTTTGGCCATAGCCATCGTTGATCTTATAGACTAGGTCAGCACCATTAATATGAGACAGAATCAAACTCCCAAAATATTCGACCGGCGGGCGCACCCATAAATAGGAGTAGGCAACATTGCGTGAATCGGCAAGCGGGTAGACGTCAAAGCCGAGGCGACCTGCGCGCAGGTCGAGTTCATCTGTCGGTGAATATTTTGCAAACAGCCAGCTCACCTCGGGACGAAATCCACGATAACTGCGGCGAGTCACGACTTGAGCTGTAAAGTCCAGATTGTCACTGGCAGTGGCTGAGATTTGTAAACCAAGTAAAGAATCGATACCAACATCGATGCGATGACTGGCACCGACACCTTTGGTTTGTAGCAGGTCACGCAGGTAGTCGAATTCCCGGCTTGAATTATAAGCAAGACCTACAGTGCCGAAACCACTGAGTTTCAGCGCATTATCCTGCTCGGCAACTTGAGCAGTCGCATTTACAGAATAGGCCGCACTTAAGAGCAAGAGGCTGGAAATGCAGCGCCGTAGAAAAAAATCCTTCATAGGACCTCATTCTGAACTGAAAGACTTAGTGATGGCATTTCGCCAAAGAAGTGTCCAAGTGTCTCAATCCATATTACACAGGTGCAATACGGCTTGCAATCTCTAATTTTGCTGTCGTGATTGAATACGACATTGTTTTTATTTTGAAGTCAGGTTTCACAAAGCTGACTTCAATTTGCAGCTATTTGATGTGTGCGTGCTTATTCGGTTTTACAGGGGATCACTCACTTGCAAGATCAGTTTGCCAAAGTTTTTACCCTCAAAAAGCATCATCAAAGCCTCGGGGAAATTGTCTAAGCCTTTAACAATATCCTCACGTGTGTGGAATTTTCCCTCTGCCATCCAGTGACTCATTTGTTGTACTGCTTCAGGATAACGCTGTACATAATCAAATACCACGATGCCTTCCATACGCGCCCGATTGACCAATAAGGATAGGTAGTTAGCGGGCCCTTTGATTTCTGAAGTATTGTTGTACTGCGAGATCGCGCCGCAGATAATGATGCGGGCTTTGCGATTGATACGGGTTAATACGGTATCCAAAATTTCACCACCGACATTGTCAAAATAAATATCAACACCATTGGGACAATGCTGTTTGAGACCCTCTTTTACCACGGTGTTTTTGTAATCAATACAAGCGTCAAAGCCTAGTTCATCGACAACAAAATCACACTTATCTTTACCACCTGCGATGCCGACCACTCGACAGCCAAGTTGTTTGGCGACTTGACCAACAGTCTGTCCGACTGCGCCTGCAGCGCCCGAAACAACAACAGTTTCACCTGCTTTCGGTTGCCCTACATCTAATAAGCCGAAGTAGGCGGTCATGCCTGGCATTCCCAGCGCATTCAGATATTTGGGGAGCGGAGCGAGCTCTGGATCGACTTTGTAGAAGCCTGCATAGGGATGATCTGCCGCGCCTTGCCAATATTCTTGTACTCCGACACTGCCAGATACGTAATCGCCGACCTGAAAACGTTCGGACTGTGAAGCCACTACTTGAGCGATACCACCAGCGCGCATGACTTCGTTGATTTCTACCGGGCGAATATAGGATTTACCGCCATTCATCCAACCACGCATTGCGGGATCTATCGATAAATATAAAGTTTTTACCAAAATCTCACCGGGCTTTAAGTCCGTGATGGCTTCTTCGGTATGCAACCAATCACTGTCTTTCGGAAATCCTATCGGGCGGGCAGCTAAGCGTATCTGGCGATAGATAAGTGGCGCAGTTATAGACATCGAGGAATCTCCAAAGTGAGGGGTAAGTCGGTGACTATACATGAATAAGTACGAGTGTGCTTTTATTTTGCATTCGCAATAAAAACAGCTTGAACATGAGACAATGTTCCTACTTTTGAATTCCTTTCTATCCCTAACCTCGATCATTTACAGAATTTTATGCGTCCTGAATATATCCTGACTTTGGCATGCCCGGATGAACGCGGCATTGTGCATAGTGTTTCCGGTTTCTTAGCGACTCATGGTTGCAATATTATTGATTCGGCACAATTTGGCGATGCGCACTCGCAGTTGTTTTTTATGCGTGTGCATTTTTCGCTGGATGATGCAGCGATCAGCGATCTAGGTTTGCGCGCCGAGTTTGCCGAAGTGGCAAAGGGATGGGAGATGGAATGGCAGCTACATGACGCGCATCATAAGCCAGGTGTGGTTTTGATGGTGTCAAAAATAGGACATTGCCTCAATGATCTTTTATTCCGTTACAGAAGCGGTTTATTGCCCGTAGAGATTAAAGCGATAATCTCGAACCACACCGATTTTTATCAATTGGCGGCTAGCTACAATATTCCTTTTCATCATCTGCCTTTGGCGGCTGGTGCCAGCGCCGAAGCAAAAGCTGTGCAAGAACGTAAGGTCTTGGATGTGATTGACGGCCATCAGGCTGAGTTGGTGGTGCTGGCGCGTTATATGCAAATATTGTCGAATGAGATGTGTCAGGCACTTAGCGGGCGTGCGATCAATATTCATCATTCCTTCTTACCTAGTTTTAAAGGTGCCAAACCTTACTATCAGGCGCATGACCGTGGTGTGAAACTAATCGGTGCGACAGCACATTTTGTGACTGGAGATTTGGATGAAGGTCCTATTATCGAGCAAGACGTGGAACGTGTGGATCACGCCATGGATCCAGAAAAGCTGACTGCAATCGGGCGTGATGTTGAGTGCGTGGTACTGGCACGCGCAGTCAACTATTTTGTAGAACATCGCATACTTTTAAACGGTCATAAGACCATAGTTTTCAAATAAATTCAAATAAATTTAAATAAACCTCAACAAAATAACAATGGCACTTAAATCAACTATTTATAAAGCAGAACTAAATATTTCAGACATGGATCGCGGCTATTATGCCGACCATAGTTTGACGATCGCCCGTCATCCGTCGGAGACGGATGAACGCATGATGGTGCGCGTCGTGGCATTCGCAATTCATGCCACCGAGCGTTTGGCATTTGGCAAAGGCATCTCCGATACCGAAGAACCTGATTTCTGGGAAAAAGATTACACCGATGCGATTTTGTTATGGGGCGAAGTCGGGCAACCAGACGACCGTCGATTATTAAAAGCCTGTGGACGTGCAGAAAAAGTAGTGGTGTATAGTTTTGCGCATGCCAGTAGCATTTGGTGGAAACAAATTAATAGCCGTTTAGACCGCGCTAAGAATTTATGTGTGAAGAATATTGCTTCTGAAACTAGTCAGGAGTTAGCCAAAATGGCGCAACGCACGATGCAGCTGCAATGCACGATACAAGATGGACAAATCTGGTTGTCGGCCGGCGATCAATCCGTGCAAATTGATTTGGAAACCTTCAAAGACTTTGGCTAAAATTTTAGGGTTGTCGTAAATTGGTAGTGATTTTCCTCAGTCTATTTCATTGTTGTTCAAATCCTGCCTACAATACATAAGCTAATAAGAAAACCGATGCAACACGAATACCTGGGCTGAACGCGTATTTGTGAAGTAAGCACAAAGAAATAAGCTTCAATACCTCAACGAGTGATGTTATTCAGTGGGATTATTCGGATAACAAGCTTAATCCTTACGGTCGCACCGGATAGGCGGATCGATGAAACGCTACAGTATTTTATTGAGTGCTGTGTTATTTCACTACTGCCTCCGGCTGCGCGCTCAAATTCTCTCCTTGCTATTTTCAGTACTACTTTTCATCGGTCTTGTTTGTACCCAGATAAATGTAGTGGCACGCGCCGACTCAATTCAATCCCTGCGCTTTAGTCATCTGACACAAGAACACGGCTTACCTAGTAGTAGCGTCATGAGCATGCTGCAAGATAAGCAGGGATTTATGTGGCTGGGTACGGCGAACGGCTTGGCGCGCTATGACGGACGCCAGATTAAAACATTTGAATATCAGGAAAAAAACCCGGCAAGCATCAGTAATCCCTTGGTTACGGCATTACTTGAAGACGATGATGCTGTGCTATGGGTAGGAACGCGTTCTGGCTTTGATCGTCTGGACTTGCGTACCGAAACAGTACAGCGCCAAGAGATACCGTCTGACCTGAGTCTACAAAACCGGCGTGTTAGTGGCATCGTTGCAGGACCCAACAAGAAGATATGGGTCGCGACCTACGGCGGCCTTTACCTATTCGATACCAAAGATCGTCAATTCTCATTATGGAAGTCGAGTGATACTCGTTTGCAAGGGCGGATTTTTGTGATTATCAGTGATGGGAAGGGCGGTGTTTGGCTGGGACAAGGAAATCATGTTGCCCATATTGAGCAAACGGGTCAATTGGGCTTGGTTTTTAGTACGATAGACACCGTGACTGCAATGGAAAGTAGTCCCGTAGATTTGCAAGTTCGTAGTTTGGCTTTTGATACCCAGCAAAGATTATGGGTAGGTATGGAGAGTGATTTGCAGATCTGGCAAGTGGACCAAAATCGTCCGCGCCGCGACCCCTTGCGCTATCAGTTTGAGTTGGATTCTGTCGTTGTACGGGCCATCGTGCGCGACAGTGAAGGCGCAATGTGGATAGGGCAAGGCGGGCAAAGTGGGATCAGTAAATGGGTAAATGGTAGTCAAAAAATTACCCAATATCGACATAGCCGCGCCATTTCCAGTAGCCTTAATTCAGGTGCAGTGCAAAGTGTGATGCAAGACAGTAATGGGAGCTTGTGGATAGGTACCAGTGATGGTGGTGCCGCACAGGCAGATTTACGCAGCAAGCGGTTTAGCTTGTATTTGAATGAGTCCATAGATGACAAGAATCTGGCCTCGCCAGTGGCGATGGCCATGAGTTTCGCTTCCGGGCATATGGCTTGGATAGGTACCTATAGCAATGGCTTAGTACGCTTAAATTTAGATAATGGCGAGGTACAGAAGGTTCCAGATAGCGTGATGCCACTATCAAAAATTAAAACACAATTACTGGCATCCGACGGCAAACTATGGATAGGTGGTGACGGCGGACTTTATGTCTACGATCCTCAACGTCAATTGAGCCAAGAAATCGCCCTGAATAATCAACTCGCTGCGGGCGCCTCTATCAGTTCTCTGGTAATCGATCATACTGGCGATCTGTGGGCGGGAAGCGCCTTAGGTTTGTATCGAATTAAGAATGCGCAAGGGCGTGATGTATCTGCCCGCTATGAAGCAAAAAATTATCGTAACGATAGTAAGGTAGAAGGTTCTTTGGGACATGATGTGGTCGATAGCTTATTGCTCGATGATACTGGTCGACTATGGGTCGGAACCAAAGGAGGCTTGTATCTATGGCGACCTGCGACCGAAAATTTTCTTGCCGCGATTCGTCCCGATAAATTAGTGCCGCAACCAGAAAAGTTAGCAATACAAGCCATGCGACAAGATCAGAAAAAAAGATTTTGGTTGGCAACCGAAGTCGGTTTGTTTGATATGACAGAAAACAATGGCATATGGCAATTGCGTTCCTGGTCGCAGGCTAAGAATATGCCACAAGCCGGATTTGATTCTATACAAGATGCCTTGAATGGCGAGATCTGGTTAGGCAATGACCTTGGTTTAACTCGTTTGATTCCAGAGCAAAACCTCGCGCGTTTTTATCCAGCCTTGACGCATTTTGGTGCAGGTATTAATTTTGGAGCCAGCGCACGGGGTCCTGATGGTAGTTTGTATTTTGGAACGAAGGGCTTGATTCGCTTTTTACCTGAGCAGTTACGCGATAACTTGCGCGCGCCCAAAGTTGTATTGAGCGATATTCTCATATTTAACCGCTCATTACATTCCGCAGCAAGCACAAGAAATACAGCAAATCAGACCGAACAAAACCAGCCTGATGGCGGTAATAGTTATTGGCGCAAATTAGTGAATCAGCTCAGCGGGCGAAATCCCGAACACGCCAGTTTGGAAGAAATCGGTGTCACAGGCGCCTTACATTTGGCACGACAAATCAGACTCACTCATAAACACGCGATGGTGAGTTTTCAATTATCTGCTTTACAGTATTTCAATCGTAATCAAAACCGTTATGCCTGGAAGCTGGAAGGTTCGGATGTTGATTGGATCGAAGGTTTGGGTGAGCAAGGAACTGCAACGTATACGAATTTAAATCCTGGGCGCTATCAATTGTTCGCCAAAGCGGCTAATCCCGATGGCGTCTGGAGTGATAGTACTCTACTGCTGGAGGTGGAAGTCTTGCCGCCATTTTGGCGTACCTGGTGGTGGTATGCTGTTTTATTTTTGGCTGTCTTTGCCAGCATCTTTATGATGTATCGTTTGCGCGTGAAGAGTTTTAGAGCCAATCAAAGTTATCTTGAACATGAGGTGGCAGCACGTACTGGCGAGGCGGTAGAACAAAGAGAGATTGCGGAACGCGCGAAGCAAGATATAGCCTTGCTGAGTGCGATGGGGCGCGAGATCACCGCCAGTCTGGATTCCGCCATGATCCAGCAAGTCTTATTTCAAAACGTGACTAAGCTGATTGCATCCATGTCGTTTGGTATCGGCATGGTGGATTGGGGCAGGCGCCAAATTGAGTTTCGTTTTGTGGTGGCAAATGGAAAAACAGTGGCGCCTTATCAGCGTAGCTTGGATGCACAAGAACAGCCTTCATCAATCTGTGTCTTAAGTGCTAAAGAAATTAAAATCGATGAATGTCAGATTGATAATCGCATGCAAGACTCGGTTAATCGAGAAAATGCAGAATCAGGTATCTTAGGTTTGCGTCATGTCGATGGAAGTGAACCACCGTTGGCCAAGTCGGGCATATTTGCCCCTATGATAGTGAAATCTAAAGTCATAGGCGTACTGTGCCTGCAGAGCGATCGCAGTCATGCTTTTACCTCCCGCGACCTGGACATCTTACGCACGCTCGCTGCCTACGCTGCTATCGCATTCGACAATGCCGATGCTTATCAATACTTGCAAATGACACAGGCGAAGTTAGTGGAACAAGAAAAGCTTGCGGCGCTAGGTTCGCTGGTCGCAGGCGTCGCACATGAATTGAATACACCACTGGGCAATAGCTTATTAACCGCCAGTACGATGCAAGAAATGAGCAGCAAGTTCTTGGCAGAAGTCGAGACCGGAAAGATGCGTCGTTCTAGTCTAGATGTCTTTGCCCGCGCCACCGAAACTTCTAGCACGCTGCTTGTTCGGAATTTATCGACGGCATCGGATTTGATTACCGGATTTAAACAGATCGCTGTCGATCAAACCTCCGATCAGAGACGGCAGTTCAATTTGAAGACCGTCAGTGAAGAAATCGCTTTGACCATGTCGAACCGGATAAAGCGAGAAGAACATGAGCTAAAAATTGACATGCCCGAAGTGATATTGATGGATAGCTATCCAGGGCCGTATGGACAAGTCTTAAGCAATATGATCATGAATGCGATAGTGCATGCCTTCGACGGCCGCAAGCATGGCATGATGAACTTGAAGGCAGAATTTGTTAATGACAAACAAGTGCGGATTATTTTTAGCGATGACGGTCATGGCGTCAGTGAAGCGAATTTGAACAAAATTTTCGATCCGTTTTTTACCACGCGTTTAGGACAGGGCGGTAGCGGTCTGGGTCTGCATATCTGCTATAACATTGTTTGCTCGGTATTAGGTGGCAGCATAGACGTGCGCAGCACCATTGAGAGCGGCACCAGTTTTGAGATCATCTTACCTCTGACAGCGCCACAACGTTAGCACTATGCCTCAAAGGCTTGTCGGTAAGGGTGTGTCGCGCACACCCTAGTGAATCCATTCATCAAGCCGCGATACCACTCGCATCAAAATAGCCATCAAACAAAATCGAACTCAAATAGCGTTCACCTGAGTCCGGCAATATGACTACGATGGTTTTGCCCGCGTTCTCGGGCAACTTGGCTAAGCGAACCGCCACAGCCGTCGCTGCACCACAAGAGATGCCCGCCAAAATGCCTTCTTCTTTTGCCAAACGTTGGGCATATTCGACCGCTTCTTCGTTACTGACTTGTTCTATCAGATCCACTAAAGATAAATCCAACACGTCCGGCACAAAACCGGCACCGATACCTTGAATTTTATGCGGCGCAGGTTTGATTTCCTGGCCCTTACGTTTTTGTGTCAAGACCGGACTTGCCGTCGGTTCAACCGCGACGGTCAAAATCGCTTTAGCTTGGGTTTGCTTGATGTAACGCGATACGCCGGTAATGGTGCCACCTGTGCCAACTCCGGACACGAAGATATCGACCTGACCTTCAGTATCTTTCCAGATTTCCGGTCCCGTGGTTTTTTCATGAATTGCTGGATTGGCTGGATTCTTAAATTGCTGTAACAGTACATAACGATCAGGATCACTGGCTCGAATTTCTTCTGCTTTTGCGATCGCACCATTCATACCTTTGGCGCCTTCTGTCAAAATCAGTTTTGCGCCGTAGGCGACTAATAATTTGCGGCGTTCTATGCTCATCGTTTCGGGCATCGTCAAGGTCAAGGGTATGCCTTTCGCTGCAGCGACAAACGCCAGCGCGATACCGGTATTGCCGCTGGTTGGTTCTATCAATTCTTTACCGGGTCCAAGCAATCCACGTGCTTCAGCATCCGCCACCATCGCAGCACCAATCCGACATTTCACCGAATAGGCAGGATTACGACCTTCAATCTTCGCCAGCACAGTCGCACCAGCGCCGTCCGTAATGCGGTTTAATTTAACTAAGGGAGTACGACCGATAGAATCGGCATTATTTTGATAAACAGGCATAAGTTCCTCAATGCAGTAGGGGACTAACAGGGATGTTGAGCATAAGCGAGTATGCAATAAGTTCAAAAGACTATAAGCGCATATTCATATATGGATTTGATGGGATTAGGGTGGCGAGCTCGCTGAGTAATGGGGCGTGTTTCAGGTGTTTTGATTGAATCGCTAAAGCTTGAAGTGTTGGTTTTACAATGCTGACATTCTTCAAAACTTGCGAGTTCCCTGTCACTGTAAAAATGCATTCCTGTAAATAGTATTTGTGTACAATGAGCGCAATCTACTTAGCTATTTTGTGTATAAGGCAGCGCTTAAGCGCACAGTTTAGCTTTGAAAAAAATGGTTTTGTGTTGATCGATATTGAGTCGTTTACCTCGGGATAATCAATGAAATTTAATTTGCTAGTCTTAATTCTCATAGTTAATTTGACGGCTTGTGCAAAGAAGGAAGACACTGGCGGCGTAGTTTCAACGCCACGAACAAATTCAGCTGATAAAGCCACTAATCGATATCTAGCCTACCAGCACGCAATTACCGTGGATACGGAAGAGCAAAAAATATCGGCTGTTTTTGAGTCTGTACAAAGCAAATGTCGTAGCGCCACTGATGAGTTTTGCGAGATATTGGAGTCTAGACTAAGCACTGGTCAGACTGCCTCAGCTTTCTTGAAATTTCGTGCCAAACCAAGTGGGATACAGAAGCTAATTGCTGCAATAAGTAAACACGCCGAAGTATCTGAGCAATCTAGCTCTGCTGAAGATCTCGCCAGCCCAATTTCTGATACTACGAAAAAACTGGAAATGCTAAAGGACTATCGTTTAAAACTTGAAGCTCTGCGCGACCGCGCTAAGAACGATGTCGATGCCTTGATCAAATTGAATAAAGAACTTGCGCAAGTTCAGAGCGAACTTGAAGCCATCAACGGAAAACATATCCATTTGATGCAGCGGGTGGAGACCGAGGTACTGATGGTGACAATTCGATCCGTGCAGAATCAATCATTTTGGCGCCCAATTGCAATCGCCATTACTGACTTTGGCGGTAATCTTTCTCAAGGGATCTCGGTTGCGATTACCGGTGTTGCTTATCTAATTCCCTGGACACTGTTATTGATGTTGATGGCATGGGCGGGGCGCAAATTTTGGCGTCGATGGAGAGCACGGTAGTACAAGGGCTTAGTTTTAAGCCCCGCTCATGAATATTTGTAGTGACGCCTAGCTAAGCCTTGGTCGTCACTCTATTTAGCCGGCAGCAAATCAAAACGTTGCCTGGTATTTTCTTCCACCGCCTTACGGGAATATAGTAGAGGGAAATAGTCACCTTTGACCCATAACTCGGCGAGATCTCTGTAGTGCGGACTCGCCGGATCACCGGATTGTCCTGGCGTATTGATGGCGCGTGAATTATCCCAATTGCCGACGTCGATCACGACGCGAAATGAAGGACCATTCAATTGTACGAAGTCTTGCAGGCGGTAGCTGGATTGATTGACCGTATGCGCACTGCCACCGCGTGGCAGATTGCCTACGTCGAATTGAGCCCGGGTATTGGCATCCACAATTGCAGACATCGCATGTTTGAATGGGGTTTTTTGTAGCTTACCCCAGCGCCAGTGTTTGCTGTCTTTGCCCTGTAGGCGTTCTAAACCTTGATAGGCCAGGCTCAAACTGCTTAAGAGTAAATCGTCGCGCGTCGCGCCTGCGATTTTTGAAGTAGACCCAAATTGCGCAGGCAAATGATTGACGCTTTCCAAATGTTGTAGCATGCGCGTCATGTCTGGCATGCTGGTGACTAGTCCAGCCTGGCTTCCTAACATAATATTCTTGTAGGCAGGAGCCAGGGTTTGTGTCAGCCAGACTTGAAATAAGGCAGCGGCGGGCGAATCGGCATGTTCAAAGTAATCCCAGTTTTTGAAAACCGCCAAGGCTTTTTGTTGGGTAACATCGTCTGTTTTTAGTCGGCTAGTTAAGCTCACTAAGCGCTTTGCGGGTAAGGAGAAAACATCATTTTGCAGGAGCATAGAGTCCTCTATCGAGATTTTTCTATTTTGCCCCAAAACCTCGGCTATACGTGAGTAGCGCGCGGGAAGTGGCCATTCAAACCCAAGCTTACGATTTTTTTGTGGATAGTTATTGGGCAGATTCATTTCGTTAGCCGACGCGAACCAAGCTGAGTGCGGGTTGTAGCTAGATGGCAGCTTGTCGCCCGACAGAAATCCCGACCATTCGTAACGTCCATCGCCTGGTACCGGCAGTAGCCCATCCCAATTATTTCGTATTGGTGTCATACCACCGGGTGCCCAGCCTATGTTGCCTTTGGTATCGGCATACACTTGATTCAGCGTTGGAGCGCCCCAGTGCCGCATGGCTTTTTTAAACTGCAAGAAGTTATTGGCGCGCATGTATTCGACACTGCCAAAATAGGGCGCCATGCCTGCTTGCAGCCATGCTGTTCGCACCGCGAAGGCACGATTTTTGTCAGACTCTATATAAATCACCGGGCCATGTCGTGTGAATGGCAGATCGACTTGTTGATCCGCTTGACCTTTGATTTTAAAAGTCTCGTTGTGCTGAGTAAAATTTTCCCATTTACCTTGGTATTTGTACTGCTGAGGATTCGCAGGATTGAGTTCGTAGACATATAAGTCTTCCTGATCGATCGCCATAATCGTCAAGCCAAATGAGATATTGCCGTTGTGGCCGATAGAGATACCGGGCAGTGCAGGCTCGCCAGCGCCGATTACATCCAAACCCGGTGCGCTCAAATGGGTGATGTAGCGCAATGATGGCGTGGAGTAGGCACGATGCGGATCGTTCGCCATAATAGCGCGCCCGGTGCTCGATTTAGCCGGTGCGATTACCCAATTGTTACTACCCTCCTGAGTCTCCAAGGCCGAATCATTGACCTGCATAGTGAGGGGTGTCGGCTGGACGGTTTGGCTTACACGTTTGCTATTGGCATCGAAAGTGACATTTTGCGTTGCCAGTGTGAATTGACGTAAAACGTCGTCGGGTAAGCAAGGATCTAAACCTGCCGGTACTTTCGTTTTCCAGCCATGACTTAAGCTTTGTCTGACTTCATCGAGCGCCAGATTACCTGTGCAGGCCAATCTGGCACGCGCCACTTCAGATGTCAGGTTACGCGTCAATCCATGACTGCGTATTCGCACCACATCTTCGACTTGCCATTTAGCCGGTTGATATTGCATGACTTTAAACTCAGGCGGCAATGCTTCTGGGTTCCTGCTTAAGTAGTCAATATAGGCATTAATTCCGGCGACGAAGCTCTTACTTAAAGTCTGCGCCTGAGTTCCATACGCGGCCCATTCTAGCGCCATATCGCCTCGGTACAAGAAAGCGCGTGCCGCTTTATCTTGCTCTATGTAAGATGAGCCAAACACTTCAGCGAGCTGTCCCAGACCACGTCTGCGCCACAAGTCAATTTGAAATAAACGATCTCTGGCCACATTGAATCCTTGGGCAAAAAAAAGATCCGCTTCGTTTTCAGCATAAATATGCGGGACACCCCAGTTATCAACCAAGATTTGGGCTTTGCTTTGTAGACCCGCTAGTTGCCAGCTTTGTTTGATATCTGTTTTGGCAGAATTATTTTGTGCGCTGGCTAGGCTTGGAAATAGAATCAGTAATAGTGCCAGGTGCAGTGTGAATCGTCGTGCCGGCTTTGCAATCGACGGCTTTTTAAAAAAATTTCTGTTCACGGCTAGTGGGCTTGATCTTGGCATGATGGCTGTTCTTTTCGTATCGCAATGGTGTGGCGTGTTTAGTGATCTTGAATGCTTGTTTAGCGCCACTGGCAGATCAGTGATAGTACTTGTGTTGTGGAGTAAAAGGGGGAATTAAATTGATTTCGTTCCTTGATTTACGCAGTTCGTCGCATTTCTTTGTTTTTAACTAAGTTGGCGCGTAGCATAGAAGCTTGCTAAATGTATTTGAAGTAATTGGATTTATTCAATGCTGATCAAATGAGATTGTTTTTCAAACTAAAATAAGACTGTACAAATCTGACCGCTCTGGTCATGGAAAAGGGGAAAAATGGAACACAGCTTCGATACTAAGGCGGCACCTGCCGCCGATGCGCCAAGCGCAAACTTCGTCCCGGTGGCCGCCAGTGAGCGGATACAAGCCTTGGATGTGGTCAGGGGATTTGCTTTAATTGGCATCTTTTTCATGAACATTGAGTATTTCAATCGCTCTTTTTTAGATTTTGGGACGGGCATACCGCCAGGTACTCACGGGATCGATTGGCTTGCCACCTATTTCGTTAACTACTTTGTTGCGGGTAAATTTTGGACTATTTTTTCCCTATTGTTTGGTATGGGATTTGCGGTGATGTTAAGCCGCGCTGAAGAAACAGACCGACCCTTCATTAAGCCGTATATCCGTCGAATTATCGCTCTCGCGATCTTTGGGTTTTTACATAATGTCATGCTTTGGTATGGCGATATTTTGCTCAGTTATGCTTTCACCGCTGGTGGTTTGTTGATCATCTTGTTTGGTCGCTGGAAGTGGATTTTGCTGAGCATTGTTGGTCTCGTTGGTTTCTGTTTCATTCCTGGTATGAATTCCTTTGGTGCGGTGGTTTCTGGTATCGCTTACATGGGCTTATTGGGTTTGTTTATTCGGAATGAAAAACAGGTCAACATGTTTGGTAAACAGATGCCGTTGTTTTCCGTTTTGTTTTTAGTTGTTGGACTCTTAGTCGGTTTGGCCGCATTGGCATGCTGGCTTGTACCTGCTATGAAAGAAGGTCGTAATCCTATGACCGCGATGGCATTTGTATTCTTGACGATTGCTGTTTTGTCTGCTCGTTATCATCAACCAGCAACAGCCCGTTTTTGGCGCGCCGGCGTTTTGATTTATTGCTTGCCATTTTTGATTGGTACCGTGTTTGGCATCATTGCGTATCAACAGCCTGTTAGTAGCGTGTTTAATTCGCCTGAAGCGGTTCAGCTTGCAGCACAAAAAGCACAAACCAAAGCTGCAGAAGAATTGAGTAAAAAGACCGCAACAGCAGAGGTCAAATCAGTACCGAGTGCAAAAGCAGAAGCGAAAAAAGAAGACCCTAAAGTAGTGAAAACTGACGCGCAAAAGAAAATAGAGCGTGACGCAGATTCTATTAATTATATTCAGGAAAATAGAATTAAGATCGCGAAGGATGTCGAGGTCTTGAGCCATGGTAGCTATTGGGATACCGTCAAGCAGCGTTTTGATCGACTCATGGAAGGGCCTTTTAATCCTGCAGGTATGGCATTTGAAGCGATCGCTTTGTTCTTGCTTGGCTTGTGGTTTGTGCGCGCTAAGATAATTACCAAGGCTGCAGAGCATTTACCTTTGTTCCGCCAGATTGCGATCTTTGGCCTGCCTATCGGTTGGGGTTTAAGCGTATTGGCCAGCAGTATTGCGGTGAGCCATGTACCGGGTGTCTCCGGTGATGGCTGGCAGTTGTCCCAGATGCTGTTGAATTTAGGGAATTTGCCGACATGCCTCGCTTATCTTAGTATCGTCGTTTTGATGTTGCATAGTAATTCTGTGTTCTCCAAAATCAAAGTACTCGCACCTTTTGGCCGTATGGCACTGACCAATTATTTAATGCAATCCTTGATACAAGCGAGCTTCTTTTATGGTTGGGGATTGGGACATTTTGGTTTAGGTCGTGCACAGCAATTAGGTTTTGCGGTCGGTGTGATCTGCTTGCAAGTGTTGTTTAGTCACTGGTGGTTGGCACGCTTCCGTTATGGCCCTATGGAATGGGTATGGCGTGCCGTGACTTACTGGCAAGTTCCTGCGATGAGAATTAGTCATCGTTCTTTGCACCCCCAAATGGGATAAAATTGCCTATAAAGCTAATTTGTAAGGCATAATCAAAAAAGCGCTTTGATGCAGATCGAAGCGCTTTTTAATTTAGTCCAGGTGAGGGGATATATGCAAAACGACAGTACAACTGCAGTCGATCAGTTACCGACAATATCTGAGGGCAGCGTATCTATACCTGATGCGCCACCAGCCTTAGTGCCGGTATCAGAAAAAGAACGCATTGCCGTCCTTGATGTAATTCGTGGTTTTGCGCTCATCGGCATTTTTTTGATGAATATTGAGTTTTTTAATCGCGCCGTGGGGGAATTAGGCGAAGGCATGCCAGCCGGATTGAGTGGTCTGAATTGGTTGGCGAGTTATGTCATAGCGTATTTCGTCGCCGGTAAGTTCTGGACCATATTCTCGCTCTTATTTGGCATGGGCTTTGCCTTGATGCTGACACGCACGGAGGCGAAGGGTCAGGATTTTCTTACACCTTATTTTCGTCGCTTAATTGCCTTGGCGATTTTTGGCGTGTTGCATCATATTCTAATTTGGCCTGGCGATATCTTGTTTAGTTATGCTATTGGCGCGGCTGGCTTGTTGCTGATCTTGTTTGCAAAATTGCGTTGGATATTTCTGGCTGCCATCGTTTTAGCTCTGTTCGCTTTCGTTCCCTTTTTAAATCAGGTCGGCGCTATCGCGGTGGCATTGACTCTACTTGGTGGAATCGCTTTTTTAATTCGCACTGAGGCGACGATTAAATTTTTTGGTAAAACCATGCCCATCACGGCTGCCGTATTGTGCGTCTTGGGTGGGATTACTTTGTTAATTAGCATGGCTGGTTTCTTGGTGCCAGCGATGAAGGACTTGCGTGGCGTAATTTTTTCCGCAGGATTCTTCTTCCTACTCGCGTCAATATTGACGCGTACTCATCAGCCCAAAGAAGCGCGTCCCTGGAAAATTGGCAGTTTGCTTTACTGTACTTTGTTTATCTCTATGATTATCGGTGGCGGATTTGAGTATTGGGGAGGCAAAGAGACGCCCGCGCCTGTCAATAAAATGGAAACGCAGACCGCGAATACCGCGGCAGCTTCAAATACGTCCGCTTCAAGCTCGGCGAGCAAGTCTGTAACGCCAAGTGCTAGCGGCCCTGTGGATCAAAGTGATGCTGCTAAGCGCAATGCAGCATTAGTGGAAAAAAAGAAAAAACAACTGGAGCAAGAGAAAAAGAAAGAAGCTGACAATCAGTTGGAAGTACAAATTCTGACTAAGGGAACTTATTTTGACGCGGTGAAATTTCGGGCCAAAGAATTTGCTGAAAATTGGACGAATGTGACGATTTTTAGCGTGTTGATCAATTGTATGTTCCTGATCGGTTTTTGGTTTGTGCGCTCTGGGATTATGGATAATACGCAGGCGCATCTGCCTTTATTCAGAAAACTCGCACTGTTTGGTCTACCCGTCGGAATAGGTTTGGGTATCGCAGGTAGTTTGATCACGACCGCACCGGTCAAAGGATTGGAAAATGATCCATTTACCTTCGCCACCGGGCTTCTTTATTTAGGAAATCTCCCTGCCTGCTTAGCTTATGTCAGTGTCTTGGTTTTGATGTTCAATAGTTCAGGCGTTTTGGCGAAAGTAAAATTGCTGGCACCATATGGTCGCATGGCACTAAGCAATTATCTGTCGCAGTCGATTATTTGTTCCGCGTTTTTTTATAGTTATGGCATGGGCTATTACGGTATGCAACGTGCGCATCAAGTGGTGTTTGTTTTGGTTGTGGTGATTTTGCAGCTGATGTTTAGTCACTGGTGGTTGAGTAAATTCCGTTATGGACCTATGGAGTGGGTGTGGCGCGCCGTGACGTATTGGAAGCTGCCCGCGTTCAAAATTTAATAAAAACTAGCACCGGTGCGGACGACAGCGCCAGCAAATAAAAAAGGCTTATTTGAATTCAAATAAGCCTTTTTCTTATAGCTGACAAAAATTATTTTAGGACTTTACGCAACCAATTTCCTATATCGATAATTTCATGTGGCGATACTGAATGCTGCATCCAGTAGTCATGCCATTCAATCGTATATCCGAGGCTGAGCAAGAGATCACGTGATTGTTGTGCACGTTGGATAGGGATGACTGGATCGACCGTTCCGTGCACTAAGAAAATAGATGTGGCTTGATTTGCAGCGTGACGTTCAGCTGCGACTTTATCCGCCAGTGGAACATAGCCAGACAAGCCCATGATGCCTGCTAGTTTTTGCGGATGACGTAAGCCAGTCTGCAAGCTCATTGCACAGCCTTGCGAAAATCCAGCCAGGACGATTTTGTCGGTAGGGATACCACGCGCATTTTCGCGTGCTATGAGTGCTTCGATTTGTTGCTGTGACAGGCGCAGGCCAGCTTCATCTTCGCGCTTATTGATATCGGTGCCGGCAGCGGCGATGTCATACCAAGCGCGCATGATGTAGCCACCGTTTAAAGTGACTGGAATCTGCGGTGCATTTGGAAATACAAAACGAATCGCTGGGCAATCTCGCAAATCTAATTCTTTTACGATAGGTACAAAGTCGTTGGCATCGGCACCTAAGCCGTGCATCCAGATCACTGCGGCAGTTGGATTGCTGCCGCTTTCGATTTCTACGGTTTCTAAGAGTTCTGTCGTCATGAGGATTATTCTGGTGTTTTTACGCGCAATGCGGATTTAGGGCGGAATACTTTGCACACAGCCTCATGAGTTTCCACATAGGGACCACCAATCAAGTCTATGCAATAAGGCACTGCGGCGAAAATACCAGCGACCAACTGTTTGCCATCGGCGTCTTTTAATCCTTCTAAGGTTTCTTTGATGGACTTAGGCTGGCCTGGCAGGTTCAAAATTAAGGCTGCGTGATCGGTCGTTTCACGTATCACTGCAACTTGGCGCGACAAAATCGCCGTCGGCACAAACTGTAAACTAATCTGGCGCATTTGCTCGCCAAAGCCTGGCATTTCTTTAGTCGCCACAGCTAAGGTCGCTTCCGGCGTGACGTCGCGTCGTGCTGGACCGGTGCCGCCTGTGGTGATCACCAGGTCGCAGCGAGCCTGATCGACTAAGTCAATTAAAGCTTGTTCAATCGCCGGGCGCTCGTCAGGAATTAAACGCGTTTCCATTACCCACGGCGTGCTCAGTGCGGCGCCGAACCACGCTTGTAATGCAGGCAGACCTTGATCTTGATATACACCGGTGGAAGCGCGATCAGAGATCGACACCAAGCCTATCTGCAAAGCACGATCTAAATCAGTTGTCGTCATCTTCTGCATCTTCGTCGTTTTCTGCATCGTCGTCGGATGCATGAGCGGCTTTGTTTTTGTTTTGGATTTCTTTCAAGATCTGGAAGATTTCACGATAGGCTTTTGGTGGTTTGTTTTCTGCTTGTTCTTTGCGTGCATTGCGAATTAAGGTGCGCAAATGTTGAACGTCGAGTTCAGGATTTTCTGCCATTAATTCGGTCAGAGCCTCGTCTTTCGTCAATAACTTTTCGCGTTTGCGTTCTAATGAATGCATCGCAGCAGTTTCAGACTTGGAAGCACCTTTCCAGCTATCGATAGTCTTTTGAATCAGCGCTACTTCGGCTTCATCTAAAGTGCGCATCTTTTTGCCAACGTATTGCATTTGGCGACGACGACCTTCGTGGTTGGTGATGTTCTGGCATTCCAGAATGGCGTCACGTACATCTTCTGGCATAGGAACGCGTTTGACGCGATCGCGTGCAGAGTCCACTAACTCTTGCCCCATTTTTTGCAGAGCCGTCATTTGACGCTTGAGTTCGGATTTGGATGGGCGGTCGTATTCTGGTTCAAACTCGTTGGACTGATAGCCGCAAGAGCCTCGATTCGGATTTGGCATTGGTAAATCTTCTATAAACTTATTGAAACGACTGCTATGATACTCTCTTTATCCTTTCAGCTAAAGAAACAGAAGCTATGTCTAAACCAGTTTTTACCCATACTCAGGATCAATTTAAACAAATTACCCAGGATATGTTGCGCATTGCCCGTGACAAAGGTGCAACAGATGCGGCGGTAGAAGTCAGCGAAGGTGGTGGTTTGTCGATTAGTGTACGTAAAGGTAAGGTCGAGACCATAGAGCAGAATCGCGACAAAGGCATAGGAATAACGGTTTATGTAGGTAAGAAGCGCGGAAATGCCAGCACTTCTGATTTTTCTATTAAGTCCCTTGAAGATACAGTCGAAGCAGCTTACAACATCGCTCGTTTCACCGCCGAAGACGATTGCGCGGGTTTGCCTGATGCCGAGATGCTAGAAATGCATCCTCAAGATTTAAAGTTATTTCACCCCTGGTTAGTCACTGCTGAAGAGGCGATAGAGCTGGCTTGTCGCACCGAAGCAGCGGCCTATGCCGTAGATAAACGGATTACGAATTGTGAGGGTGCCAGCGTTCATGCGCAACAATCGCATTTTGTGGCGGCCAATTCTCGCGGCTTTGTGGGAGGCTATCCATTTTCCCGTCATACGATTTCGGTGGCGCCGATTGCGGGTAAGGGCTCTAAGATGCAGCGTGACGATTGGTATACCTCACATCGCAATCATAAGAAAATGGCGACACCCGAGGCGATAGGACATTATGCCGCCGAACGTGCTCTGGCGCGTTTGAACGCCCGTACCATCGACACGCGCAAGTGCCCGGTTTTGTTTGAAGCACCATTGGCTGCGGGCTTATTGGGGGCTTTTGTACAGGCGGTTTCCGGTGGTGCTTTGTATCGTAAATCGACCTTCTTGCTTGACACGCTAGGCAAACAAATTTTCCCGAATCACATTCAAGTGTTGGAAGACCCGCATCTGCTTGGTGCAGTTGGTTCCTCACCATTCGATGATGAAGGTGTTAAGACTTTGAAGCGCGAAGTAGTGACGAATGGTGTTTTAAATGGCTATTTCCTGTCAACTTACTCAGCCCGTAAATTGGGCATGCAAACGACCGGTAATGCCGGTGGTTCACATAATCTGAATTTGACTTCAAGCCTGACCAAGCGCGGCGATAATTTTGCGCAAATGTTAAAGAAAATGGGCACGGGTTTGTTGGTTACCGAGTTGATGGGGCAGGGTGTGAATTATGTGACCGGTGATTATTCTCGCGGCGCATCGGGCTTTTGGGTAGAAAACGGTGTGATTCAATATCCGGTCGAGGAAATCACGATCGCTGGCAATATGCGCGAGATGTTTGAAAATATCGTCGCCATTGGTAATGATACTTTGACGCGTGGTACCAAGACGACGGGATCGATTTTGATAGAAAGCATGACCATCGCTGGCAGTTAGATTTTTGCAGCTATGCCTCAGCATGGTTGGCGCATAAGCATGCAAGGAATTTTTTGCGCATTTTTGTATCAGAACTGTGATTTATTTTGACTCTGACCTCAATCCAGACTTAAACCCAAACTTTAACCTTTAACCATACTTAAAACGGAGATCGCATGGAACGTCGTTCATTTCTAAAAAAAGCGGCTGTAGGTACTGCTGCCGGGGCTGTTGCTGCACCAAGCTTAGCCGCAGATTTGCCTACGCTTAACTGGCGTCTGGCATCGAGTTTTCCCAAAAATCTCGATACTATTTATGGCGCTGCAGAGACTTTTTGCAATCGCATTAAAGAATTGACCGATGGGAAGTTCAATATACGTCCCTATGCCGCACCTGAAATCGTTCCCTTTAACGCTGTGTTGGACGCGGTGAAAGATGGGACGGTGGAAGTAGGACATACTGCTTCCTATTACTACTATGGTAAGGATGCAACTTTCGCTTTTGATTGTGCGGTGCCATTTGGTATGACCTCTCGTCAACAAACTGCCTGGATGCTGCATGGTAATGGTATGAAGTTGATGCGTGAATTCTTTGCTGAGCATAATGTGGTGAATTTCTTAGGCGGGAACACCGGTACACAAATGGGCGGTTGGTTTCGCAAAGAAATCAAGAGTCCCGAAGATCTCAAAGGATTGAAGTTTCGCGTAGGTGGATTTGCCGGTAAGGTGTTGGCAAAACTGGGGACGATCCCCGTTCAGGTTGCAGGTGGTGAGATTTATACCTCACTAGAAAAAGGCGCGATCGATGCGGCAGAATGGGTAGGCCCGTATGATGATGAAAAACTAGGATTTAATAAAGTTGCTAAGGTTTATCATTATCCAGGCTGGTGGGAAGGTGGTGCGCAGCTCTCTTTCTACGTTGGTAAAAAAGAGTGGGATAAATTGCCGAAACTGTATCAAGCGGCAATCGAAACGGCGAGTCTGGAAGCGCATGTGAATATGCAAGCCAAATACGATGCCCGCAATCCTTCTGCTTTAGCGCGTTTAATCCAAGACAAGACCATCTTGAAGCCTTTCCCGCAGTCCGTGATGGAAGCCTGCTTTAATGCAGCGCAAGAGACGTTTAGCGAAGAGGCAGCCAAGAATCCTAAGTTTAATAAAGTCTATCTGGATTGGGTGGCTTTCCGTAATAATCAAGGCCAATGGTTTAATGTCGCCGAACAGTCATTTGCCCGATTTAGTATGGCGCGTAAGTTGAAGTAAGTAAATTTTGATTCTAAAAAATAGCTCAGTGAATTAATTTTCACTGAGCTATTTTTTTGTCCGCATACCAAACCTGATCAATTAGTTTTAGCAGTAACTGACACAGCAGGTCTTACAGTGAATGGGCTGGAGATGTTTGGGTGTCTCTCAATTCATCAAGCGAATTTTCTTTTGGCAAATCAAATGAAGGCGCAGGGGTATCGTCCATCGGGGTGCTGATGTCTAATTGAATCTCTTCTTTTTTGGCTTCCACACTATCGGTAGACACTAACTTGGGAAATGCGATGATCAAGCCGACCATGATAATTTGTATCAATACAAATGGTATTGCGCCCCAATAGATATCGCTGGTTCGTATCGCTTTAGGTGCAACCGAACGCAGATAGAACAAGGCAAAACCAAATGGCGGATGCATAAACGAGGTTTGCATATTCACGCCGAGTAGCACGCCGAACCAGATCAAGTTAATACCTAGTTTCTCGGCAACTGGACCCACCAAAGGTACCAAAATAAATGCTAATTCAAAGAAGTCGAGGAAAAACGCCAATACGAAAAACAAGATATTGACTACGATTAAGAAGCCGATCTGACCGCCTGGCAAACCGGTCAACAGATGTTCTACCCACAGGTCACCGTTGATGCCGCGGAAGACCAAAGAAAAGACAGTAGAGCCGATCAAAATAAACATCACAAAACATGACAGGCGAGTGGTGGAGTCCAAGGCTTGCTTGGTCAATTTAAGATCGAGCCTGCCGTTTAATAGCGCCAAAAGTATCGCGCCGCAAGCACCCATGCCGCCACCTTCCGTTGGGGTGGCTATCCCAAGGAAGATTGTACCCAATACCAAGAAAATGAGGGCTAGGGGAGGGATTAAAACGAAGACCACTTGTTCTGCCATGCGCGACAATAAACCGATTTTGAATTGGCGATTAAGGAAAGCAAGCGCGAATGCGAAACCTATGCCTACGGTTGCAGAGAAAATGCAGACTGCATCAAATGCGATCTCGGGATGTTTAGCTTGATAATAGCGTGCAAATGCAAAGCTGGCGCCGGTTGCCGCTGCCATCAGTAATGTGAGTGAAATAATGCCACTATCGCCGTTGGCTTGACGTAAATTACGCGCCTCCAGCGGTAAGGCTGGCACCCATTTCGGACGAACTATAGACAAGATGAAAATGTAGAGCGCGTACATTGCGGTGAGCAACAAGCCAGGCAAAAATGCGGCTTGGTACATATCGCCAACGGAGCGCCCCAATTGATCCGCCATCACAATCAATACTAATGAAGGTGGAATGATTTGTGCCAGAGTGCCAGACGCTGCAATCACGCCTGAGGCAACTTTCTTATCGTAACCATACTTGAGCATAATTGGCAGCGAGATTAAGCCCATAGAGATCACAGAAGCGGCAACGACCCCAGTGGTCGCCGCTAACAGGGCGCCAACAAAAATAACCGCATAGGCGACGCCACCGCGTAAAGGACCAAACAACTGACCTATCGTATCAAGTAAGTCTTCCGCCATGCCGGAACGCTCTAGTATCAATCCCATGAAGGTAAAGAAAGGGATGGCGAGTAAGGTGTCATTCGACATAATGCCGAAAATGCGGTTGGGAATAGCTTGCATGAGCTCAGGTTTTAGCAAGCCCAATTCTATCCCGATAAAACCAAAAACTAAGCCGTTGGCAGCTAAAGCGAACGCAACAGGAAAGCCCGATAGCAAGAAAATCACTAGGGCGGCAAACATGATAGGCGCCATATTGGCGATCAAAAAGGCAGTCATCACTAGTCTCTTTTTATTTTATTTGGTTGGCTTCTTTGATCGCCGCGATTTCATCTTCGGGCGTGACCACGTGTTTTTCGAAAGCACTCGCTTCAACCACGCCGCGTAAAAAACCAAGGCGTTTGATGATTTCTGAAAAACCTTGCAGCAACATCAGCAGAAAGCCCAGAGGGATCAATAATTTTGCCGGCCAGACGATTAAGCCACCTGCATTACTCGACATTTCTTGGTTTTGTATAGAGTGCCAGGCATACGGGACACCCAAGTAGAGTATCAGTGCCACCATAGGGAGTAGGAAGAAGACGAAACCAAACAAGTCTATCCAAACTTGAGTACGTTGCGAAAACCGTCCTGTGATAACGTCTATCCGCACATGTTCGTTGCGCTTTAAAGTATAGGGCGCTCCGAGTAAGAATACGGCAGAGAACAGATACCATTGAATTTCTAGCCAGCCATTCGAGCTATTATTCAAGGCATAACGAACCAGAGCATTGCCACTGCAAATCAAAACGGCTGCCAATAGTGCCCAGCTAATTGCCTGACCTATGGTCTCATTGAGCGCATCAATTTTTTTCGAAATAAATAGTAGAGCCTGCATGTTTTGTCCCCATTGTAGGCGTGATCGTTTTTATGTTGGTTTTGTAAGTGATAAATGAGAACGATGCGGAAGCCTGTTTCGATTTCCGCACCGCTACTTTGCATCAAGCCATCTCTTAGATCGTCGCAATTTGTTGACGCAGCCGGGTAATGGCCAGGCGCACTTGATTCGGGGCTGTGCCGCCGATATGGTCACGAGCTGCAACTGAGCCTTCTAAAGTTAATACTTGGAAGACATCTGCTTCAATCAAAGCAGAGAAGGCTTGCAGGTCGCTCAGGCTCATATCGCTTAGGTCGCAAGCCTTATCCACACAAGTCCTAACCGCGAGCGCAACCGCCTCATGCGCATCACGGAAAGGTAAACCTTTTTTCACCAGATAGTCAGCTAAATCGGTTGCCGTTGCATACCCTTGCAATGCCGCTGCACGCATGGCTTCAGGTTTTACCGTGATGCCAGTTGCCATGTCCGCAAAAATACGTAAGGTGTCAATGACTGTGTCGGCGGTATCGAACAGCGGTTCTTTGTCCTCTTGATTGTCTTTGTTATAGGCTAATGGCTGACCTTTCATTAAAGTCAGTAAGGCAATCAAATTGCCATTGACACGACCAGTTTTTCCGCGCGCCAATTCGGGTACATCTGGATTCTTCTTTTGCGGCATGATGGATGAGCCAGTGCAAAAACGATCTGCAATATCGATAAAACCGACGCGCGGGCTCATCCAAATGATGAGTTCTTCCGACATACGTGAGATATGAGTCATGATCAAGGATGCAGCTGCACAGAACTCAATGGCGAAGTCGCGATCAGATACCGCATCCAAAGAATTATGGCAAACATCGTCAAAACCCAAAGTGCGGGCGACACGTTGACGATCAATTGGGAAGGTGGTGCCAGCCAGAGCAGCTGCACCGAGGGGCAAACGATTGACCCGCTTGCGGCAATCTGTCAAACGTTCTGCGTCGCGGCCAAACATTTCTACGTAGGCCAAAATATGGTGCCCGAATGTGATAGGTTGCGCCACTTGCATATGCGTAAAACCAGGCAATATAGTGTCACTGTGTTTTTCGGCCAAATCTAATAAAGCTAAACGGAAAGCAGCTAACAAGTCCAAAATAGTGTCTATCGCTGCGCGCATATACAGACGGATATCGGTCGCGACCTGATCATTACGTGAGCGGCCCGTATGCAAGCGTTTACCGGCATCGCCAACTAATTCGGTCAGACGCTTTTCGATGTTCAAATGCACATCTTCCAAATCCAATAGCCATTCAAATTGGCCCGCTTCTATTTCGGCGCTGATTTGCGCCATACCGCGTTGAATGTCCGCATAGTCTTGGCTGGAAATAATGCTCTGTGCTTGCAACATTTCTGCGTGCGCCAATGAGCCTTGGATGTCAAAAGCCGCCATGCGATTATCAAAAAATACGGAGGCGGTGTAACGTTTCACCAAATCGGAGACAGGTTCTGAGAAACGTGCCGACCAAGCCTCGCTTTTTTTGGAAAATTGTGATGTCATAGTGAAATAAATTAAGATAAAAAATGAAACTAAGTGAAACTACCAAGAGCAACAGTTGAATTTTTTATACTGACGTCGTTTGCGCTGATTGCGCTGCATTAAGGAACTAACTTAACGAATTATCTAAGTGTGTGATTTTGTCACAGTCCGCCAGTCGTGGCGATGTATCGCCAGCCAGTGTTACTTTGTAGTGTAAAAACGCCGCCGATTATACCGCGAGTCGCTTGTGCTTAAGCGATTTCTGTCGAATTTTGGTCTAAGTTCGCTCAAGTTGAGCTGATTTGGTTTCAAGCTGTGAAGAACACCAGGAAATTTTTTGAGACGAGTCTTGGCGGTTTTGATTTTATGTGGAATGTAATGAATACGTCTTTAGAGCAAAGTAAGCAACGCCAACCGCAGGAAATTCTGATCCCTGATTACTGTAATTTAGGGATACTGATTCGTGTCTTGCTATCCGTGAATATCATCGTCTTGTTATGCTTGTTAGCTAGAGGTCAAGGCTTGGCGCAGAATTTTCGTGATTTTGTAGACACAACGATGTTGGTGGAGTTGATTTGTTTGTTATCGCTGAGTATTTTGTGTGGATTTCGACGCTTATTGGAAAGACAAACGGCGGCTAACTGGATGCAGCGAGTTGTGTGCGGGACCGTACCCGCTATCGTTTGTTTTTTTGTGTTGACCATGTTTATGCGTGTCGATTGGTTCATCTATGGGTTTCCGAATTTGCATTTGGGATTTTCCACCTGTTTGTGTTTTTTTATGGGACTCGGTTATCAACATTATTTTGAACTACGCACCCGCGCTTTTTCGCCTGCTTTGGGTGAAGCGCGCTTGCAAGCCTTACAAGCGCGGATAAGGCCACATTTTCTATTTAATAGTTTGAATGCGGTATTGTCACTGATTCGTACCGATCCTCGTCGGGCGGAAAATGCGCTGGAAGATTTGGCTGACTTATTTCGCGTACTCATGCGCGATACGCGAGATATGAGTACTTTGCAAGAAGAGATTACTCTGTGCAAACAATATCTGGCGATAGAAAAAATTCGTTTGGGTGACAGGTTGGAAGTTGAGTGGCAAGTGAGGTATCTCAATCCCACGGAATTAAGTAGTAGCAAAATTCCTGGATTGTTATTGCAGCCTTTATTAGAAAATGCCGTGCACTACGGTGTTGAACCTGCGACAAATCCTGCTCCGATACAGATATTCATCCAAAAAAGCTTGGATAAAATTGAAATAAAAGTCATAAACGTCTATCATCCTCATGCACAATTGCCTTCGGGAAATCACATGGCATTAGAGAATATTCGTCAGAGATTGAAGCTGCTGTACGATATCGAAGCACAGTTGCACAGCGAGATTGTCGACGATAAATTTGAAGTGAAATTATTATTTCCAGACAAGACTTAAATGGGACGAGCATGAATCGACCAGCTATTTTGATTGTTGATGATGAAGCTCCCGCCCGGGAGCGAATGAAAATTCTGATTTCTGATATACAAGAAACTTGCCCCTGCGATTTGGTCGGCGAGGCATCAGACGGCCAGGCTGCGCTAGACTTATTGGTCGAAAAAAATCCCGATATTATTTTATTGGACGTGCAGATGCCAGGTATGACAGGGATAGAATTAGCGCAGCATATTGCCCTTGCTAACTTGGCAAACACGCCCGCGGTCATTTTTGTCACAGCCTATGATGAGTATGCTTTAAAGGCGTTTGAAGTGCATGCAATGGATTATCTATTAAAGCCAGTACGGGCTGTGCGTTTGGCAGAAGCGGTGCAACGGATTGCCTTGTTACGGGCACAAACGCAAGTTCAAGTAGCTCCGGGGCAATCACAATTCCCCAGGCAGAATCAACTACTCGATAGCTTAAAACCTATCGTCAAAACACGTCAAAATTTTTCTGTATTAGAAAAAAACCGGGTCTTGTTAATTCCCGTGCGTGATGTTTTATTCCTAAAGGCAGAACAAAAATATGTCACGATACAAACCAGAACACGTGCTTATTTAACCGAAGAATCCTTGGTATCAATTGAAGCCGAATTGGGCGAGGTTTTTGTGCGTGCCCACAGAAATGCGCTGGTTGCCCGTGACGCGATTATTGGTGTTGAACGTGCTGTGCATGTGGTTGATGCGGAACATGAAAACGAAAAAAATACCGATTCTTGGCAAGTGATAGTGCGCGAATCGGTCGAGCGCTTACCTATCTCCCGACGTCAATGGCCCGCCATTAAAGCATTGGTAAGATAAGCTTTTGAGATACGAAATCAGTCACTAATCAGTAGTCAAGGACGGTAGCAAAAATCGGAAGAGAGATGCGGCATGCAAGCTGAATTTATCCCTGGTGATGAACTGAGTATTCAAGAAAGTAAAGACAAAATCCGTATCAATGAAGTGGGAGTCAAGCTGCTTTACGGCGTTGCATTGACTGGCATGACGGTTTGCTTGCTGTCCATCATTTTCAATTTCTTTGCAACGCGAGGTGTGGGTAATGGCGGTGCCGTTGCAGGCATTTTTATTACAGGATTTATTATCCTGTTGTTGCGTCGTCAAAAAATCAAGTTGGCTTTAATCTGCATATTATGGGGATTTGCGCTGATCCCTATTTGTTTTGGTTTTTGGACTTTTGGCTTTAGTGCCCCGGGCATTGTTTGTGTGCCGATCTCCGTGATGGCAGCAAGCTGGGCATTATCATTGCGGCATGCGATTATTATGACCGCCTGTGCCTGTGGTGCTTGTATTACTTTCTATATTCTGATTTCGAGACAATTTTTGGTGCCAGTTGAACCGAATTTATTGGTGCGCCTGATTATTTTGGTTGGCTTAATTATCGTCGCATTTTTATTGGGTTTGGTCGCTGTTCGTGTCTTGCGTGTTGAGTTTGCGCGGGTAAATGAGCTCGCAAGTTCTCTTGAGGTGAAAGCGCTCGCACTTGAACAATCTGAAGCCTCGTTTTCTGCTTTATTTTTGTCGAATCCTTTGCCTTCTATTTCAGGTGATGGCGAGGGACGTTTGATCGACGTGAACCACGCTTTTATCAATGATTTTGGTTTTAGCCGTGAACAGTTGATTGGACATACGATTGTAGACCTGAATTTATTTGACAATGAAAACGACAGGCGTATTGTTGCGACCCAAACTCTGGGTAAAGGTGTTGTCGGTCATCCCGTGACCATGCGTCTGGCTGATGGTGAAATTCGCAATTTTCTGGTGAGTACCGCTGCATTTGAATTGCCTGAGGGCTGGCGTTTTGTCGCTTTGTTCTTGGATCAGACAGATAGACTTGCCGCCGAAAAAGCACAAACTACTTTGAATGCCGAGTTAGAGGAGAGAGTCGCAACACGAACCGTTGAATTGAGTGTGGCGCTCGAAAATTTACAGCGTACTCAGAGTGAATTAGTGCAATCGGAAAAATTAGCTTCTTTAGGGTCTATGGTAGCGGGCATCGCACACGAGTTAAATACTCCGATAGGTAATGCTTTAATGGTGGCAAGTACCTTGTCCGATCAACAAAGAGTATTTGAATCAGGTTTAGAGCAAAGTCTGTCGCGTTCTGCGCTTAATCATTTTTTAATGTCAGTGCGTGATTCTGCGGATATTTTGGATAGGAATCTCAGGCGCACTGCGGATTTAATCAATAGTTTCAAGCAGGTTGCGGTGGATCAGACCAGTGAGCAGCGTAGACGATTTAATTTGCATGAGGTTGCACATGAAGTCGTGGTCACGCTCAGCCCAAGTCTGCGCAAAACCACGCATACCCTAGTGAGTGAAGTGCCCGAACATATACAACTAGATAGCTTTCCTGGTCCTTTAGAACAAGTGTTGATGAATCTGACGACCAATGCTTTGCGTCATGCCTTTGATGGACGAGCACAAGGGAAAATGCAACTGACTGCTGAATTATTGGATGATCAGTGGGTGAGAATACGGTTTTCTGATAATGGTGTAGGTATATCTGAACAAAATTTGCAAAAGATATTTGATCCGTTTTTCACCACCAAGTTGGGGCAAGGCGGTTCAGGCTTAGGGCTGAGCATATCCTACAATATCGTCACTGCCATGCTCGGAGGGCGTATTGAAGTGAAAAGTGAACTCGGTGTCGGAACCGAGTTTTATATTGATATACCCTTGACTGCTACCAAGGAGGTAGCAGTCAAGATGATTTAGCAAGCTGCGTGATTGACCGTCACAACGTGTATAGCCAAGCCACCTAAAGAAGTCTCTTTGTATTTTGCCTGCATATCGAAGCCAGTGACACGCATGGTTTCGATGACTTGATCCAGACTGACATGATGCGTGCCATCGCTCTTTAAGGCTAAGGAGGCAGCCGTAATTGCTTTGACGGCACCCATACCATTTCTTTCTATGCAGGGAATTTGTACTAGTCCACCAATTGGATCACAGGTCATGCCCAGATGGTGTTCGATACCGATTTCTGCGGCTGATTCAATTTGCTCATTCGTGCCGCCCAATGCCGCAGTTAAGCCCGCTGCCGCCATAGCACAAGCCACACCAACTTCACCCTGACAGCCTATCTCTGCGCCAGAGATAGAGGCATTCTTCTTGCACAGCATACCGATCGCGGCAGCGACTAACATAAATTCACGTATGCCTTTGACTGGATCAATAGGGCGGCAATCTTGGGAATAATATTTAATGATGGCGGGAATAATACCTGCAGCACCATTGGTCGGTGCCGTGACGACGCGGCCGCCTGCTGCATTCTCTTCATTGACTGCCATCGCATATAAACTGACTTTATGCATGCCATCATGTGGCAGGCTGTTGTGGGTTTCATTAGCGGTTAACCAGAGTTTGGCGGCACGGCGTTGTACGTGCAATCCACCGGGTAACTCTCCCGTAATTTTTAAGCCGCGCTCTATGCATGAATTCATCACTGCCCAGATCTTATCCAGGCCGGCGTCAAGTTCTGCTTCGCTGCAATGACTGAGTTCATTGGCACGCAACAAGGCTGCTAAAGATAGTCCAGTACGTTTTCCATGTGCTAATAATTCAGCCATGGTACCGAAAGGGTAGGGGACGCTGACTGCTGGCGCGGTCACCGTGCTGGCATTGCTGTTGAGTTCTTCTTCGGTGTAGATGAAGCCGCCGCCAGTCGAGTAAAAAGTTTGTTCGTGCACACTGCCGTCGACACGCCATAAGCTAAAGCGCAGGCCATTAGGATGGCCTGGTAAGACTTCTTTTTTGTGCCAGAGTACGTCATCTAAAATATCAAAATCAACTTTGACTTTGCCAAGTAAATGCATGACACCAGACCGTGCCAGCTCAGCCAGTTTGTCATCGACGGTGTCGGGTACCACATCTTGTGGTGTTTCGCCCATTAGGCCGAGTAATACGGCTTTGTCAGTGGCATGACCCAAGCCAGTCAAAGCGAGTGATCCATATAAGGCCACTTGCACTTTGTGTGCTTGTTCTAAATTCGGACATTCCAACAAAAAACGACGCGCTGCAATCATCGGTCCAACTGTATGAGAACTAGAAGGGCCGACGCCAATTTTAAACAGATCAAACACACGCATGTCCATGCCAATATTCCTTATTTCGAGACCACAGTAGAAAATGTATTGCGAATGAAACGATCTCTGAATCAGAATACTTTCACTCTGATCAGTTGGTCACTTTCACGTTTTTCAGCATGTCTGTTACCAGTGCAGGGAGATCAATTTCTGCCTTCCAGCCCCAATCTTTGTAAGCGGCTTCATCATTCAAACTTTGTGGCCAACTTGCAGCGATGGCCTGGCGGCTATCCGGCGCGTAGTGTACCTGAAAGTTTGGTAGGTTTTTAGTGATTTCACTTGTGAGTTCTTGTGGGTTAAAGCTCATACCACTGACGTTATAGGAAGAACGAATTTTGATATTTTCCGCAGGTGCTTCCATCAAACTAATCGTCGCACGAATCGCGTCTGGCATGTAAATCATGGGCAAAGATTGTTGTGCTTCCAAGAAGCAGGAGTAAGCTTCACCTTTCAATGCAGAATGGAAAATCGCAATTGCATAGTCAGTGGTGCCACCACCTGGAGGCGACTTGTAACTGATGATGCCAGGATAGCGGATGCTACGTACATCGACATTGTATTTCTGGAAGTAGTACTCACACAGACGTTCGCCAGCTAATTTGCTGATGCCGTAAATCGTGTTCGGATCCATCACCGTGTATTGTGGTGTATTGACGGCTTCGGTGTTTGGACCAAATGCGGCGATCGAAGATGGCCAGAAGACTTTTAAAGGCTTACCAGCTTCACCGCGGATACGTGCTAATTCCAAAATGTTTAGCAAGCCATCCATGTTCAGTGTCCAGGCTTTCAATGGTGCTTTTTCACCAGTGGCGGACAATAAGGCGGCGAGTTGGTAGACCTGGGTGATCTCGTACTTGCTGTGGATTTCAGCCAGACGTTCTGCGTTCAACACATCCACGACTTCATAGATCTTTGCACCATACAGACTGCTTGGACTGATGTCGGCAGCAATCACATTCTCCGCGCCATGTTTGGCGGCCAAAGCATCGACCAATTCGCTACCGATTTGACCGTTCGCGCCGATGACTAAAATACGTTCCATTTTCTTTCCTTACTATTCGATTGACTGTTGTTGCTACAATTTTTCTCGCCGCAGAGGCGCAGAGATCGCAGAGAAAGTATTGAGTTATACCTCTGCGTACTCTGCGACTCTGCGGCTAATGTTTTTTGTATTTACTTAATTAAACCCAATTCGCGACCCGCCTGAGCAAACGCAGCGAGGGCTGTTTGTAACTGTTCTTTCGTATGCGCAGCCGATAACTGCACGCGCACGCGAGCCTGACCCATAGGTACGACAGGGTAGAAAAAGCCTGTTACCAACACGCCGAGTTCATACATGCGTGCTGCAAATTTTTGCGCGACTGGCGCATCAAATAGCATGACTGGAACGACAGGGTGAGTACCCGGTTTAATGGTGAAACCCAATGCTTCAATTTCTTTACGGAAGAAAGCGGTGTTTTCGTGCAAGCGATCACGTAATTCTGTGGATTTGGATAAGCGTTCCAAGACCGCTAAAGACGCGCCAGCAATCGATGGTGCCAAGGTATTTGAGAATAAATATGGGCGTGATTTTTGACGCAAGGTATCAATCACTTCTTTGCGTGCCGCAGTGAAACCACCCATTGCGCCGCCTAAAGCTTTGCCTAAAGTACCTGTAATGATATCGATACGACCCATGACATTGTGATGTTCATGTGTACCGCGACCTGTTTTGCCGAGGAAGCCGGAAGCATGGCATTCATCGATCATGACTAGCGCATCATACTTGTCTGCCAAATCGCAGATCTTGTCGAGTTGCGCGATGGTGCCATCCATAGAGAAGGCCCCATCCGTCACGATGACGCGATGACGTTTGTCGGCGGCTGCTTGTAGTTGTTTTTCCAGATCGGCCATGTCGTTGTGTGCGTAACGGAAGCGTGCTGCTTTGCATAAGCGAATGCCATCTATGATAGAAGCGTGGTTCAAAGCATCGGAAATAATCGCATCGTTTTCATCGAACAGAGGTTCGAATACGCCACCATTTGCATCAAATGCTGCGGCATATAAAATCGTATCTTCCATACCGAGGAAGTCCGCAATCGCACGTTCTAATTGTTTGTGCACAGTCTGTGTGCCGCAAATGAAACGTACAGAAGATAAACCATAACCATATTGCTCAGTTGCTTTGATCGACGCTTGCACTGTCTCTTCATCACCAGATAATCCCAGATAGTTATTCGCACACAGGTTGATTAACTGGCGACCATCGTCACATTGCACTAAAGAACCCTGACGCGATGAGATCACACGTTCAGGCTTATACAGACCTTGTTCACGCAAACTATCCAGATTGCTAGCTAAACCAGTAAAAAAAGAATTCTTCTTGGCGCTCAAGTTTGTATTCACGTCGGTGCTCATGTTTATCTCCTGACAGGAAAGGGGCTTCTGGTATGATGGAAAAAATGCTGAATGTTAGTTCTTAATTTCTAGCTATATCTAAATTTAAGAAAAATTCTTATTTTTAAAAATATTCGATATATCGAACTAAAATTCAATATAACGAATATTATCTATGCTCATTTAATTTTGCAAGCGAAACTATGAAAAAAGTGATTGCACCCGTGACAACACCCGCCGCGCCGCCAGAGGTAGGAGCAACTTTACAGCGTTTACGGCTGGAAAGAGGCTTAACTTTGGAAGACTTATCCCGCACTGCGGGAGTGTCGAAGTCGATGTTGTCACAAATTGAACGTGAGAAAGCCAATCCAACAATTGCTGTGGCCTGGCGTCTGGCGAATGCCTTGGGGATAGGGATCGCTGAATTATTAACATCCGAAACGCCTAAGCTTGATTTGATTCGTATGCTAGAACCGCACGAGACGCCGACCTTACCTGGTGAGCATTCAGGCTATGTCTTAAAAATACTCGGCCCTATGGAGTTGGCGGGGCGTTTTGAGTGGTATGAATTAACGCTTGCACCAAATGGCGCATTGGTGTCGAACGCACATGATCCTGGAACTTCTGAACACTTGACTCTAATTAGCGGCAATATAGAAGTGGAAGTCGACGGCAATAAGAAAAAACTCAAGATTGGTGGCACTGCCCGCTACGAAGCTGACCGGTCACATGCGATACGAAATATGGGTAAGACCGAAGCAAAGGCTTTGATGGTGGTAATTCACCGTTAAGTTTTGTGCCTGAAAACCATGTTTAATCTGAGGTAGGCAAAATTCGTCGCATCGCGCAGCTGCGACTTTCTTGTCAGAAGTAAAGTCGCAGCCGGCGATGGATGTAGTTAGCACTAATGAAAACCGCTCAGTTTGTCATTGCCAGGCAGTCCGGCAATAATGTCTTTCGCCGTTGCTTCTAATTGACGAAAATCGTTTGAAATGACGCCTAGCCAATCGATATAGCGATAGATTTGGCGCCGTGTTGAGTAAATGTGAATAGAATCGCGCCCCATTAATATCGATACCATTTTAGCTGCCTCAACAGCCATAGTATGAAACTTGTCATCAGGGCGTATTTCGCTTAATTGCGGTATCAGCGGAGCTATTAAATACAACTCTGCCAGATAGCCGTATGACCATGCTTTGCTATTATTTTCTTGTGTGGTGATTGCGTTTTTGATGCGAACTTCTGCCATCAGCCATATCGCTAGTATGTCTTGCGGTGCAGTCGATTGAATCGATGTAAGGTTTTGCACCGATCCCAATAGTAAAGTCAGCGACAGATATTGCACTTGCGCCCAAACGCTATCTTTATCCAGTTGATCGGCCTTTAGGTAGCGTCCTCGTGCCTGATCTAAATCATGAATGACTTGATTCTTCTCCTCATCACTCGCCATTTGCCATTTCGGAATGGCATGAAAGCGTAGCTGCGCTTCTCGTTTTTGCGTACTGGCTAGTTGCCCTTGTATTTTTGCTTCTTGGCTTGGATTGGTATCGATCAAGCTCAGTAAGCGTTGCTTGGCTTCTACGATTTTCTGTTTTGCGGCATTCAAATTTTTAGTGAAGGACGGGGTAGTTAGTTTTTCTGCGCGCTTGCTCTGGGCCAAGTACATGTGCAGCACCCGATCCGCATTGCGTAAAGATGCTTCGATGGCGCGATTGGCTTGCGCAATACTTGCTTCCAATAGTTGTTGATCAAAATTTGGAGGTAGTGAAGTGTATGCCGTAATACTTGCCCAGTCATGCGTATCTTGAAAAAATGAATGCAAGCGGCGGCGTAGTCCTACCAAAAGTTTGCGCGGATCTTCGCCCCATAGCAAACCACTGTATAAATCCTGCACCATCATGACCGAGCCACCAAATGAGAGTGGAAATTGGCTGGCGATGACCATAGGTATGCCAGCATCATGTAATGCGTGGGCAATACTGGCGCCGACGCCTGCGACGCTCCCCACATTGCCGCCATTGCAGCTTGCTAGTGTGACTACGGCGGGACGATTGAAGTTGCCAGCTTCAAGATTGCGTGGGGTGCGCAATATCGTTGCCAGGCGTTCTCCAGAAACAATTTCTCGACCGTCATCAGAACTGTCAGAATGAAAAGCCAGCCCGTAGCGATGATCATAGTCGGTGTCTAGACTAAGGCCATGTGCCAGAATATGAATATGCGTGTAGTTTCCTGAAGCGCATGCATGTTCCAAAGCTTGTACCGTCGCATTTGTTATCACGCCTAAATGTTCGGCAACAATACTGCTACGTTCCTCGTTCGACATGTCCTCGGCTAGCGCTAACCAAGGTGTGATTGCATTGCGCAAAGCGAGTAAATGTGCTTGGGCTGGGACAGCTTCTAAACCAGGCGGCGATGCGAATACAAAAAGTATCTTGGGATACTTGGGCCAGACCATACATTCTTCCGGAATTCGACGGGTCTCGCGGGTGATACAAATCGGTGCTTGTGGCTGCAGGGATAAATGTTGACCAGCTCCGGGAAAGCCGCTCGGTGCAATGGCCAGTTCGAAAGGCAATAAGGCTAATTCCGACGAGGACAAAATTAAACGTAAGTGGGTGACGTTTTCCGTATTCTCAGGATGGTCTTTGCAGTGGCGATTTAAGTTGGCGGTCAGCCCGGGAATTTTTCCCAGTAGATCCCCCATCATGCGTGCTGTATCAGTCAATTGAAAACCACGTGATTCCTCCTTCAAGATATAGCTTAATGCACGCAAGCGATACATCATCTGATTGTGTTCTGAAGGGACTTGAAACGATATAGCAGAGTGATTTTCGCACAGTGCCAGATAGTCTGTTAGCGGGGACAGTAATTGATTATGTGCTGGACCGTGGCGTAGTAATTCTAAGGTGATGGTACGCATTAGTTACTCCTCAATTGGCTACCGGAGACGACCTTGAAACCTGGTGCTCCTGGTGTTTTGCTGGTGACATGACGTAATTCGCCGAATACACTATTACCTTCATTAATGATGGCGACGACCGTGCAAAATTTAGAGATTAGGCCTGGCGTCTCATCGAGTTTCGCCATGTTGCCGTTCTTTAATGTGTTAAAGAGCGCTGCGAATTTTTCAGGACTTTGGCGAATTGCAGGTTCTATCTTAATTAAGCGTGCCCAAGTACCGCTATTGAAGTAATAACCGTTCCCTCTTTGTCGTTTTAGTGCCCGCTCTAAATGCGTGTGTCCGGCGATGAGAAAGTCGATATCGCCTTGAACTTCTTTGTCCAGACTGGTGAAGGTATCGTCGATGGCAGTCGGGTCAAAGCTTCTATCTTCGTCTAGTTTGTCTAGCGCCTCACGTAGCACTTCGGAAGGTGATTTGTCTTTGAGCCAATTGATAAATGCGCCGAAACCGCCTAGTTGTTCAGTCTGTTTGCCCTGAACCAGATTTAAGGGATTGATACCTTCTATAGTTTGCTGTTCTGCTGCGAGCAACATGTTTGCTGCATTTTTGTCGGTATTGCTACTGTTGCCCGCGCTGTTGTTGGTAGCGCGCTTCGCACCATTGTTTGGGAAATGGCGATTGATCAGTGCTTGCGTCAGACCTGCATTACTGCTAGCGGCAATTTCAGATTCAGGTACATTTGCTTCTTCTCCTAGCATACCCCTAGGTTTTAAGACTTTGGCTCGCAGCAAAGAACCTGCCGCACCAGCTAAACCTAATACGCTGTCGAGATTACCTAATTGTTTGGGGTCGCAGGCGAGTAAGGTGGGTACCACGCCTTCAGCTTCAGGTTTGAGCAAATCCACAAAAGGGTAATTACGTTTCACCGGATTCATGACATCAATGACCATTTTTGAACCCGCATTCGGAATCCAATTTTCTACTGGACGACCAAACTGATAATCCCGGCTAATCTGCCGTAATTTTTCAAAATCGGCGGGATTCCAAGCATCGACTTCGTTCCCGTGTACACATAGAACAGATTTGTTACCGACATTAGCAAGCACACCGGAACCGTCAAAAATCATGCTGAGTCGTGCACGTGATAGCTCATTATTGTCTGTCAAAATTTCTATCAGACGTTCGCGTACCCAAGGTAATGTTAGTTCCAAATCATGGTTGCCTAAATTGATGATTAATTTGCGATTAGGCGTATTCAGGAAATTTTTTAGTTCCTTGAAAATGGGGCTGAAAGTAGGGTCGTGTAAAGCGACTCTTTCCAGTTTTCTCAGTGCACCATCTGGATCAAAGTGACGCGACGGGGCTTCTGCCAGAAAGTCGATAAAGTCACCATTGATCACTAAGCCAATTTGCTTGGCACTCTCGAGCTGGGTTAGATGCTGAATCAACCAAATCATTTCCGCTTGTGAACCAAAAATCTGGAAGCCTGGTTCTCCGCCAAAATGCAAATCCGAAACGATATACAGTTGGTCGAATTGTAGTGTGGGTTTCATGCTTACCTTTCCTTGACTGGATTCATTTAGCTTGGGATTGACAAAAAACTGATTTCGGCCGTGTTTTTTCGCTTCGACGTGCAGTTGCGTTGCCTTCGGCGCCATGCCTAGCCCTAGGCCTTGAAGTATTGTAAATAATCTACTTTTCTGCCAGTGCTATTTTTTATTTCTGAATAGAGTGTTGTCTTTTGATCGTAAAAATATTAACAATTAAGTATTTGTAATACTAAAGTAGTATTCTCGCAAAGTTATTAATTTTTTTAAGTTAATTTTTAAGTTAATAGCCTTAGCGAATTTTTAAACCAATTGCCACGATGAACGGAGATCGACATGAGTAGAATTGCCTCGCCTATAGACCAAATTGCCCAACATTACGAGGTATTGGTGATTGGCTCTGGTTATGGCGGCGGCATCGCCGCTTCGCGTATGGCGCGGGCGGGGCGCCGTGTTGCTTTGTTAGAGCGCGGCAAAGAGATTCTTCCTGGTGACTATCCAAACACTCTGGTCAAAGCAGCAGAGCAATTTCAGCTTCATGAGCCGAATGGTCATATAGGTTCACGTACCGGTTTATTCGATTTTCACGTGAATGCGCAGCAAAATGTCTTGGTCGGTTGTGGCTTGGGCGGCACCTCCCTAATCAATGCCAATGTGTCATTAGAAGCCAAGCCTTATGTGTTTGATGATGCGCGTTGGCCACTTTCTATCCGTGAGCATCGTGATACTTTGTTGAAAGACGCTTACGCCCGGGCGCGTGAAATGCTGAAACCTAATCCTTATCCAGAAAAAAATGTCGCATTGGCGAAACTGGCGGCACATCAACAATCCGCCGACAAAATGGGACAAGCGAAAGAATTTTATCGCACGCCAATCAATGTGAATTTTGAGACGCTTCCAAATAATAAAAATCATGTCGGCGTCGAACAACACCCTTGTAATAATTGTGGTGACTGCGTTTCCGGTTGCAATAACAAAGCCAAAAACACGACTTTAATGAACTATCTGCCTGATGCTTGGAATCATGGTGCGGAGATTTTTTGTCAGGCTGCGGTCAGTCATATAGAGAAAGCGTCAGATGGTTGGCTAGTGCATTATCAGTACGTTGGAACCGGGCGTGAAAAATTTGATGCGCCGACGCAATTCGTCAAAGCGGACATCGTCATCGTTTCGGCCGGCACTTTGGGTTCGACCGAAATTATGCTGCGTTCTCAGCAAAAAGGCTTGTCTTTATCAGATCAGCTAGGGCAGCACTTTAGCGGTAATGGTGATATTTTAGGATTTGGCTTTAATACGACGCAGAAAATTAATGGCATAGGATTTGGCGACAGTAAACCGGTAGATCGCTTGCCCGTAGGTCCGTGTATTACCTCAGTAATTGATATGCGCGATCAGCCCAAATATGAACATCGTATGGTGATAGAAGAAGGCTCTATCCCGGGGGCGATTGGTAAGATTATGCTGCCTATGCTGTCCGCCACGGGCGACTTGATCGGTAAAAATGATGCATCTGGTTTTATGGCGCGCATCAAACAAAAAGCCCGCTCTTGGTCAAGTTTATGGCGTGGACCTTATCATGGGGCAATTCAAAACACACAAACTTATCTGATCATGAGTCATGACGATTCTAAAGGTCGCATGCTACTCGACGCTAAGGGACAATTACGTATCGACTGGCCGGGTGTCGGCACAGCCGAAAATGTAGAGGTAGGCAATGCTCGTTTGAATGCGGCGACCAAAGCATTGCAGGGTATTTATGTGCCGAATCCTATCTGGAGTGATTTATTTAAACATGCCATCGTCTCGGTTCATCCTTTGGGCGGCTGTGTCATGGGTGAAGATGCAACGCAAGCAGTCGTCAATCATAAAGGCCAGGCGTTTTCTGGAAAGAGTGGTACAGCCGTGTACGATAATTTGTATGTTACCGATGGCTCCGTGATTCC
This sequence comes from Undibacterium sp. GW821-FHT11H02, assembly GCF_058808015.1. Taxonomy (NCBI): domain Bacteria; kingdom Pseudomonadati; phylum Pseudomonadota; class Betaproteobacteria; order Burkholderiales; family Oxalobacteraceae; genus Undibacterium; species Undibacterium sp. GW821-FHT11H02. Next base: position 62,989 of record NZ_JBXARG010000015.1, read on the forward strand.
GACTTCTTTGGCGGTCAATCCCTTACTCACCATCTCCGCCATTTCAGAGCGAGCAATGCAATTGCTGGCGCAAGATAGAGGTTGGGTGATTGATTACACCTTACCATCCGCCCCCAAACGGCCGCTTGTGGAAGATAAGTTGGGCATACAGTTTACTGAGACCATGACTGGTTATTTTTCGACTGCCTTCACACAAGCAGCGAGTACGAATTTGCCTGTGTATGAAGAAGCCTATCAACGTGGAAAAACGGATGATTCTGCGATGAGTTTTACAATCACCGTCGACTCAGATGATTTAGAAAAGTTGATTAGCGATCCTAAGCATCCAGCAACGATGGCCGGCACTTTAACCGCGCCCGCTCTATCAGCAAAGCCGATGACTGTGACGCATGGCGTATTTAATCTATTTGAGATTTATCCAGAACAAGTCGGCGTGCGACATATGAATTACAACATGCGTGCAATTGCCGAAGATGGTAGTAACTATTATTTTAGTGCCTTCAAGTCAGTTCCCAGCGACCATAGCCCGTTCAAAATTTGGCACGACACCAGTACCTTATATGTCACAGTTTATCGCGGCAGCGATAAGAGTGGTGAGGTGCTTGGCTCCGGCGTATTACACATACAGCCTGGCGATTTTGTGAAGCAAATGACGACCATGAAAGTGTCGAATGCAAAGAGTGAACAAGAACGACTCGCTGCAGTTGCACGCTTTGGCAAATACTTCGCTGGAGTCTTGTGGGAGAACTATGGCGGTATTTTGGCGGGTAAACATGATGAAAATACTTGAATTTGGATGTTGTGTCGTTTGTCCAATCAACTAATTCTTTCGGAGTCATCATGTCGTTTTCAGAACTAACAAGCATAGTGTCCGGCTTGGAGTCGCAATTAAATGGATTGCAGCAAAGAGCCCATGCCGCACTGGATAAGCTAAAAACGGATTTAGACAATGATCTCAGTGACGGTCTCACTAAACAGGCCGCAATATTAGATTTATTGCAAAGAGCGCACCAGCAAGCGCAGCGAGCAATGCTACCCAACGCGGTGCGTGAGAAAAACGAATTGCCTTGGGAATTAGTGCATGGTCTAGATGCCTTGGGTCTGCTAGATGGTGCCAAGCCTTTGCCCAAAACACCGGAAGAATTCGCCACCTTCGTTCGTTCCGATGGCACTTTGCTTGGTTGCCGACAATGGGAATTGTTAGATCCGCGTTGGGCTGAAGCCCTGGTGGAATGGTTGGAGCACTGGTTATACCGCGCGCCATTTGTGCATAAGCCGGCAGTGTTAACAGTGCCGAATCAACTGCAACTGGCCATCGTCGGTGATTGGGGTACTGGTCCGTTTGAAACGAATGCGCCTTCCAGCAAAATCGCAAATCTAGTGGCGCAACTCAAACCGGATTTTAGTATTCATTTGGGCGATGTCTATTACGCAGGAACAGGTGAGCAAGAGCAAAACAATATGCGAGATTGGCCACAAGGGACGCGTGGTAGCTTTACTTTGAACTCAAATCATGAAATGTACAACGGCGCGTTTGGTTATTTTGCCGAACTTGCCCGTAGTTTTCCTTTGCAAAATGGCTGCAGTTATTTTGCTTTGGAAAATGACTATTGGGTCGTGATAGGACTAGACAGTGCCTATTTCTCCAAGTGTTCAGACATGTATATGGATGGCGTGCTGGATCCCGGGCAACTGGCGTGGTTGGCTCAATTTTCTAAGGATAAGCGTGTTTTGGTATTGAGTCATCACGAAGCGTATTCTGCACTTGGTGACGGTAAGACTGCCTTATATCAACAAGTCGAGCAGGCATTAGGACGGGAACCTGACTATTGGTATTGGGGGCATTTGCATAATGGTATTTGCTATCAAACGATAGGTAATTTCAAAGGTCGTTGCGTTGGGCATGGTGCGATTCCTTATGGTGCCGCAAGTGAACTTGAGGGGGATGAGCGAGTGGTTTGGTTTGAAACTAAACTCGCTGGCGATTCCAATTATCCTGAACGCGTTTTGAATGGCTATGCGGTCGTAACTTTAGATGGCGCTGATTTAAACGAAGCGTTGTTAGGTGAAGACGGTAGCGTGCGTTGGCAGGCTTAAATTCTAAGAACTTTCAGTTGATATTTGAATCAAGGATGCTTTATGACGAAGCAAGTGAATAACGAGTCAAGAAACTATCAGGAACGAGTGATACCTTTTAATGCAGGTGATGGCTTCCCGCTTAATCTAATCAATGTCCGACACGCTACTCAGGCTCCTAGCAAAGGCCCGGTTCTGCTGGTGCATGGTGCTGGTGTGAGAGCCAATATTTTTCGTGCGCCCGTTGAGACCAATATTGTTGATGCTCTGGTGGCTGATGGCTATGACGTCTGGTTAGAAAACTGGCGCGCCAGTATTGATTTTCCGGAGAACGAATGGACGCTCGATCAGGCAGCTTTATATGATCATCCATATGCAGTAAAAAAGATCATTGCAGAAACGGGTGTCACTAGCATGAAGGCGATTATCCATTGTCAGGGATCGACTAGTTTTATGATGTCGGCGGTCGCTGGTCTGGTGCCCGAAGTAGATGTGATTGTGAGCAATGCGGTGTCCTTGCATCCTGTCGTTCCTGCATGGTCCGCATTTAAACTCAATTGGATGCTGCCTATGGTAGCGGCAATGACTAAGTATCTCAATCCACACTGGGGTATCGATGCGCCTACTGTTCCGGCGAAGCTCATTTCTGCTGTGATTAGCCTCACGCATCATGAATGCGATCGTCCCGTATGTAAACAAGTGAGCTTTACATATGGTAGCGGTTTTCCTGCCTTGTGGAGTCACGAAAACTTAAACGAGGCAACTCACGGTGATTGGCTGATACATGAGTTCGCAGCAGTACCTTTGACTTTTTTTAAGCAGATCACACGCTGCGTCCGTGCAGGACATCTATTATCGGTACAAAATTTATCTGATTTGCCGGCTAGCTTTGTTGCCCAAGCACCTAAAACAAAAGCACGTTTCGCATTTTTTGCGGGGGCCGATAACTTGTGTTTTTTACCTGATAGTCAGATCAAAACACATGCTTATTTTGATGGGCTACAAAGTAATTACCACAGCCTGCATGTCATGCCCAACTACGGTCATCTTGACGTGTTTATTGGTAAGCACGCCGCCACCGACATCTTCCCCTTAATTCTCGCCGAATTAGAAAAAAACTAGGAGCTATTTATGTTTGGCATTCCAAAACGCATTAAAGATTACATAGGACGTTTCGCTTTAGTGGATGGTATTCCATTTAAGTTACCCGTCGGTGCGGTAAATTCACCGGCATTGATGGCTGTTTTCCCTATTGATGCAGAAAAAGCCAAAGATTTTTTGCCGACAGGTATACATCCTATGCGTTTGTGGAACAAGGGATTGTTGGTGGTCACGGTGATTGATTATCGCGAAACACCGATAGGCAAATACATAGAATACAGTATCGCGATCGCCTGTACCCATGGCGCCAAGCCAGCACCAAGATTGTTACCCGCGATTTTTATGAAATGGTTTAACACCGGTCAATACGTCGTCGATTTGCCTGTCTCGTCTGAGGTCTCCGTTAAAGGGGGCAAAGGTATTTGGGGCATGCCTAAACATCAAGGTCATTTGAATTTCAAAATCGACCAACAAACTGTCAGTAGTCAGTATGACTTGGATGGAAAATTAGTGACTTATGTAGAAATCGACAGACCCACGAACACCTCATGGCCGATCAAGGTGCAGGCGTCGAACTACTGTTCGTTTCGCGGCATGTTGATGAAGTCGGACATCTTTTTAAATACGAATTTTGGTTTCAATTTATTTAGTAAAGCGAAGGCGCGCTTTGTGATTGGTGACCATCCACGTTTGCAGGCGATGAAAGAACTGAATATCGGCGCTGCGGTGGCGACGGTTTACTTACCTTCTATCACAGCGATATTGGATGATCGTATCGAAAGCTGGTTTCTGACTTTTGATCAATTGCCTAAGAAAGTACCTGAAGGCTTCGAATCGGTCATTAATCTGACGCAGAGCGAAGCCTGGTTATCGCCGCCTGATGCCCCGATTCCACCCCAATAAAAGAAAAGCAAAAGAGAAAATTCATGGCATTAGCACATATTCCCCAGGGCGCCGCAGGGAATCAATCTCCAAGCGAAACTCGAACTTTAACTCGAGCTTTATTGCTGCCTGGCGGTGGCCTTCGTTTATCTTACGCAGCAGGCGTATTGACTGAGATTTTTGCTCACGATTTAAAATTTCAATTGATGGATGGCACGTCGGGTGGCTCTTTGAATTTAGCTATGCTGTTGTCTGGCCTAAGCGTCGACGAGATGTGTGAACGTTGGCGTAGCATGAAGATGCGCAATACGATTTCGCTCATGCCCATCTTAAATTATCTATGGCCACCGCAATTCGTGGCAGCCAGTTCCGCTAAAGGCTTCAGGCAAAAAATCTACCCGCATTTGGGTATTGATTTTGACAAAATCCGTGCAGCAACGGGGGTGCAGGGGAGTTTTAATGTCTGTAATTTTGGCAAAAAGATGAATCAGCTGATTTTGCATCAAGACATTACCGAAGATTTTTTGTTGGCAGGCATGTCCTTGCCAGGTACTTTGCCACCGGTCACGATTAATGATGAAGTCTTCTTGGATTCGGGATTTATTCAAGACGTGAATCTGATGGATGCTGTGAAGCGTGGCGCGAATGAATTATGGCTGATTTGGATCATGGGCAATATCAAACAATATCGAAAAAATCCGATCAATTTATACGTACAGATGTTAGAAATGAGTGCCAATGGCGCTTTGATTAAAGAGCTGCTACAAATAAAAGAAATCAATGCTCGTATTGCCAAGGGCGAAATCGTGTACGGACATAGCAAGCCCATCACCTTACATCTGATTAAACCCGCACATCCTTTGCCACTGGATACAGCCTTGTATACGGGCAGCACGACACATGCACAATTAATCGACATGGGGAAAGCCGATGCGAGGCGTTATTTTGATCAGTTTAAAGCGGAGGGTATGCCTTTTGACCCCGAGATTCTCGGTATGGTGGCTTAGGTTTTATAAATTAATAGACTATAAATAATGCAACTATTGATATGAATTAAATTTTAAAAAGATGACTTTAATTTAATAGGGCGGCATATTCAGATTTGTGCAGAGCAATAAGCTGCAGGAGAATTGTTCTCCCATCGAAAATTCGCCTTAAGTTTCGTAAAAATTCGGTTCTCGCTGAAATTTCTGCTGCATTGCAAGATATAATTAAGAAAAATTTCGACTTCTCTTATTTATCTTCACTTTTTTATTCTCAATCATGCAATACCTGTCTACCCGTGGTTACGCAGCATCCTCTGACTCTTCCGTTCAATTTTCTGAAATTTTATTAGGTGGTTTAGCGCCTGATGGCGGTTTGTATTTGCCTAAGACCTATCCACAAGTGACGCCAGCGGAATTGAATGCATGGCGTGCTTTAAGTTACGCCGATTTGGCATTTGAAGTTTTGCGCAAATTTGCGACGGATATTCCGGCAGCGGATCTAAAAGCGATTACAGCTAAAACCTATACGGCGGATGTTTATAAAAATGCGCGTAGCGACGAGTCAGCTCAGGCGATTACGCCTTTGCGCACTTTGGAAGAGAAGCATGGCAAGAAGTTGGTTTTGCAAGCTCTGTCGAATGGTCCGACGCTGGCATTTAAAGACATGGCGATGCAATTGCTGGGTAATTTGTTTGAGTATGCCTTGGCGAAGAATCATGCGGAATTGAATATTTTTGGTGCGACTTCGGGTGACACTGGCAGTGCCGCCGAATATGCGATGCGTGGAAAAAAAGGTATTCGCGTTTTCATGTTGTCGCCGCATAAAAAAATGAGTGCGTTTCAGACCGCTCAAATGTTCAGTTTGCAAGACCCGAATATTTTTAACATAGCAGTAGAAGGCGTATTTGATGATTGTCAGGATATGGTGAAAGCCGTGTCGAATGATCTGGATTTTAAAACGCGACAAAAGATTGGTACGGTTAATTCGATCAATTGGGCACGTGTGGTTGCGCAGGTAGTTTACTATTTCCGTGGCTATCTGTCGGCGACCAGAAGCAATGACCAAAAGGTCTCTTTCACTGTGCCGTCCGGTAATTTTGGCAATATCTGCGCCGGCCATATCGCGCGCATGATGGGCCTGCCGATTGCACAATTGGTGGTAGCGACAAATGAAAATGATGTGCTCGATGAATTCTTCCGTACCGGTGTCTACCGGGTTCGTAAATCGGCTGAGACTTTTCACACCACTAGCCCATCGATGGATATTTCTAAGGCCTCCAATTTTGAACGCTTTGTTTATGATTTGTTAGATGGAGATACGGCGCGCGTCAAAGCGTTATTTAAGAAAGTGGAGACGGAAGGGGGTTTTGACTTGTCCGGTGCGCCAGGCAGTGACGGCGATGAATTTAAAAAGATCACCCAATTCGGTTTCGCCTCCGGTAAATCAATTCATGCCGATCGCTTGCAAACCATACGTCAAGTCGAAAAAGAATACGGCATTACGGTCGATACGCACACTGCCGATGGTATCAAAGTTGCGCTCGAACATTGGCAAGAAAATGTCACGATGATCGTATTGGAAACTGCGCTGCCAGCAAAATTCAATGAGACCATTCAAGAAGCATTGGGAAGGGATGCCGAGCGTCCAGCAGGCTTTGAAAACATCGAAGCCTTGCCGCAACGATTTGAAGTTATGAGTACAAATGTAGAAACCATGAAAGCCTATATCGTCAAACACACTGGCTTGTAAATCGGTGTAGCAATTCGGTTTATAAAAAAGCGCAGCTAACAAAGGCACTTTGGGATAATTCTCGGAGTGCCTTTTTGTTTGTAAGTACTTCGAGATGACGGATTTTTGGCGGCGTCAATCACCGTCTTTCCTGCTTAGGATGACAAAGGCATGGTGAAATAAAATAAGGAACCTATACCTTCACTTGATTCAAATCCTATTTCTCCATTCATTTGCTGTACCATTTCTTTGCAAATGAAAAGCCCTAATCCAGTGCCTCCCTTACGACGCGTACTACTGCTGTCGACTTGCGAAAATTTCTTAAATAAGCGAGATTGAAATTCTTTGGGAATGCCTTCACCAAAATCCCGTACTGAGATTTTTACGTGGCTAGTTGATTGATGCAAGTGAATTTCGATTTTGCTTTGAGCACGAGAAAATTTGGCGGCATTAGAAAGCAAGTTTGATAGGACTTGTTGCAGACGCATAGCGTCGGTCAATACGGTGCATTCAGGTAGTGCATCAATAATGACAATCTCGACTTGATGTTGTTTGGCGAAGCTGAGATTACTTTCTAGCGCTTGTTGTATCAAAGGCATGATCGGCAGCGCTTCAATGTTGAAAGACATTTTGCCTGCGACTAATTTATCCATGTCGAGTATGTCATTAATAATTAATGCCAATTGCTGTCCGTTTTGTAGTGCAATGCGTATCATGCTGCCCAGTGATTCTGGCAGCGTGCCGAACACACCACCTTCTATCAGTTTTAAAGAACCAATAATCGAAGTTAGTGGCGTTCTTAGTTCATGACTGACGATAGATACGAATTCACTTTGCATTTGCTCCAAACGCTTACGCTCATTGATATCGCGTATGACAATAATGAGTTCGGTCTCATCTTTTTGCTCCGTCGCTGATATACGAAATTCTATGGCGATATTATTACCTTCTTGATCAATGATGCTGCTTTCTCGCATCAGGCAAGGGAGTTGGCTTGCGCCATAGTCTTTGACATCGCGTACAAACTCTTCAATCTCTTCTATAACTTTCTGTCCGCCCAGCAGATGAAAGAAGTTCGTGTTGAGGAAGGCATCGCCGGCTTGTTTCCAAATGGCGATTGCAGCTGGATTGATAGAGCGTAAGTTGCCATCTAGTGTGGTGCTCACGATACCCTCGGCGACGTTGTCTAATATCGTTTGCGTATACTCTGCGCTGGCTTGCAATTTTTTTTCTGCCGCAATACGACGACTGATATCAATAACCTGAAAAATCCAATAAGTTTTTTCTGGCTGTTCATGCGCAATGCGGGCAAGGCTGATCAGGCAGGTGACATGGTGACCCGCCGCATGGCGTAAGGCAAGTTCAAACTGCAGACTATCCTTTTCCTGCTCGACCCATCGTTCGTATAAATGATGAATGGCCAGCTTCTCTGATAATTGGATGACAGGTATTTTCAGTAAGCTGCGTTCGTCATAGCCTAAGATATCGCACAGCATAGGGTTGATGCTGATCCAGTAACCTTCTTCGTTAATCAGTGCCATGCCTTGTGGCGCAGTATTAAATGCGCTCAAAAAACGCTGCTGGCTTTCGTTTAAGGCAAAATAGGTATTAGCCTGGCGCCGGTAAGCCGCAAAAGTACGCGCCAGTAAAAAGCCTAAAAGCGCAGCGAATATCCAGCCCGTTACCCTTTGTGCTAAACCAAAAATAGGAAATGCCTGGTCCTCTTGCATCCTGGTATGTAGTTCAATTTGGCGTCCGGGAATATTGACGTTCAAAGCGGTAGTGGATAGCCGATCTAGGTCTGACTTGCCATAAATTGCGACACTAGGCTCAGCTTGGTCGAGATCGAAAATCGCAAAATCAAGTTGTAATTCTTTTGCTCTTTGTTTCGCAAGCCGAAATACCAATTCCGTATCCAGTACGGTAGTCACCAGTCCCCAGTATTCCTTATTATCCAAAAATACCGGAACACGGTAGGCGAGTGCTAAACCGCCTTGTTTTAATTGGAAAGGGCCGACTAAGGCCGGGCGTTGACTATTGATAATTCGCTCTATGGCCGGCCATTGTTCTGGCACATTAGGAAAATATATGCCAATTGCTGATTCATTACCTGCCAGTGGAATGATGGTTTGAATACGGTTATTCGGCGCTAGCGTGATATTGCGTATGCTGCGTTCTTGCCCCTGGAGTTTGCTTAACCATGGATCAATATCGCTGATTTGATATTGGCCATTCTTGGTTTGAATAAAGGAGACTAAACCTGAAGCAAGATGAATAGTCGCGTTTAATTCTGATTCTATGATGGCGCGAATTTCACCTGAAGCACTGATCAAATGCTGCTGATGAATGCTGGCTTGCCGACGTTGCTCTTCAAATAAAATCAGTTCGGTGGCGATGCCCGTGCCTATAAAAACAATCAGAGGCAGAACTCGTCCTAGCAAACGACGCCCAAAAAATTCGTGTTCTAGGAATCGAAATGTGGCTATAGACATAGATTATCGCTATGGAAAATTAGTTTGATTCAATCATACTCGACTTGATTTGTCCTGCACCTAACTATTTTCTTTTTGAATTTAGAGCGAAATGTTGTATTGCTGCCTGCTTTTCCCGATTTCCTGCATGGCATGGTAGTCGTCACTAGTTTTTCTGACAGCGCAATAGTTTTTATACTTCAAGCTGGGGGCGCGTAGACCGAGTCGCGTAGATCGGGTCGCGCTGATTTTTGAATCATCGATTGATCAGACTAAACCGCGTTTCTTGCAGTTTGCATCAAAGCGGCACGAGCCACTTCAGCCTTCATTTAGGTTTCTCTTATCAAGGCCGTGTTGCTTCCTAGTGCCTGCCCTATACTTTAGGCAAGCGAAAGTGCGCAAATGTGTACAGGGCTGGGCAAGCACTATGGGAAAGTGTCCTTGTAAGGGAGCTTCGTTACGTCAGCGGACAGCATGCTGTCCGAAACAGTGACTGCTCCGCAAGCGGCGCAGAGCGAGTTGTCTACACCATGCACTATACGCAGATGGCAACAACGCCATGTGCCCATTTGAGCCATTCCCTAAGGGTTTCAATCAAAACGCTTGACTAAAATGTATGTCAACAGGCCTTAGGAAATATCGTAAAATATGACATTAATCTCAACGCCATCAGGGTCATTAAGAAGTCAACTTTGGTAGATAGTGCGGGTGTCGCAAACTACTCATTCTTGCTTAAGAGCTCTAGTATGCTTTACTCCTTATTATGTTTGAACTTCGCAAAACGCCTAGAATTAATGTGACCTGGCGTGGTCAAGTCAAGATGGATGACAACAGGCTGGTCCCGATACGTATTATTAACGTCAGTAATAGTGGTTTTTTGTTTTTGAGTCCTAAAGCATTATTGTCTGAACGTGACTATCACATCCATGTTGAAGTGCCGAATATCGATAAGACATCGAGTGCTTTATATCAGCTTAGTTGCGTAGTCGAGCTCACACACAGTGTACTGAGTGGTGAGCAATTTCGTGTCGGCGTAAAGTTTGTGAGTATGTCCAGTATGCATCGCGATTTAATTAATGCCTGGGTTTCTTTGGCGAGCAAGTTTGATCCCGAGTAAGTTTGATCCCGAGTAAGTTAGCAAAACTGCCTACGCGAGATTGTGGGTACTGTATGCGCAATGTCGCAAGTTGATTAGATTAGCAGACATCTAGTCATAATCGGTTTTCCTTGTCCATCCGCCTGATAAACGCTAAAATGCGGGAGTTTTGGTGCTCGCTGACATAATCATGTCGGCGGTTAAACGGGAAACACAATGCAATTGCATACGTGTGCTGCCCCCGCAACGGTGTACAAACGCTTGATCTAGATGTAGGTCATTTAGCCATACTTCGAACCACTGTGCTTCACTGCATGGGAAGGTGTAATGGTGATGTTTGTCAGCCCGGATACCGGCCAAGACAAGTGAAGTATGACGAACGGGAAGGTTCGGCTATGATTTTTCTGGCATTGGTTTTCAAACTAAGCAAATAGTCAATATCAAGCAGACTGGGCACAAGCCCGGCTTTCCTGCATTGTCCATACTTTGTATTCAAGCAGCCAGCGGGGACGTCGGCAGCTTGCAACTAGCTATGTGCGATTTGCATCAGTCTTACGCCTGGCTTATTTTTGAACTTATCATGATTCAACATTACCAACCTCTCATGCTCAGCATCGCTGTGGCATCTTGCTTCACTTCTGCATCCGCATTCGCCCTTACTCTTGAGGATAATGCGGCGATCACCGACCATGTTTTGATCACGGCTACACGTCAAGTACAAGCGGCCAAAGATGTGCTGGCCGATAACGTCGTTATCAACGCAGAACAAATTATGAAATCGGGTGCGACCAGTATCGTCGATTTGCTGCAACAACAGCGTGGCATTGAAATTTCCCGTACTGGTGGTGCTGGCTCTGTGTCGTCCATTTTTATTCGAGGCGCAGCTAATGCTCAGAGCGTGGTATTCGTGGACGGCGTGCGTATTGGTTCTTCCACTGTAGGCGGCGCCACCTGGAGCAGTATTCCTCTAAGTCAGATAGAACGTATAGAAATCGTTTATGGTCCTCTGTCCAGTTTGTATGGTGCGGATGCGATGGGTGGTGTGATTCAACTATTTACCAAAAAATCGGGTCCTAAGGCACGTACCAGTTTGAGTTTTGGTGTGGGCAGTGAAGGTTTGCGCAAATGGGAAGCGGGTGTTTTTGGTTCTTCAGCAAATGATTTTCAATATGGTTTGAATACGGCAAAAGAAAGTAGTGATGGCTTCTCCGCCTCAAAGCCAGGCGCCGGTACTTATACCTACAATCCTGATCGTGATGGTTATACGCAAAAAAGTTTTAATGGTAACTTGTCGTGGAAAGTCGCGACCGATGTCAGCCTAGGCGTGAACTTTGTACAAAGTACTTTGGATGTGGATTTTGATGCCGGACTTACTTACCGCGATCGTGGTCAGCAAAAATTCGATAATGTCGTGAGCTTCGTTAGGGCTAAGTTAGCGAGCAATTGGAACGCCAGTTTGCAATTTGCCCGCACCAATGATCGTGTCTTTAGCGATGCGTCTTACGGTAAGAGCCAGGCCGATACGAAACAGAGTGGTTGGACTTGGCAAAATGATGTCAGTTTCGGCAAAGATGTTTTGCAATTCGTGCTTGAAGACAGGAAAGAAGACGTCAGCACGACGACTAAAGGCTTAGGCGGTAAACGTGATACTTTGTCGTATGCCTTGGCGTATGTGACTAAGTATGAGGCTCATCAAGCGAGTGTCAGTGTTCGTTTGGACGATAGCTCACAATATGGTAAACATGAAACCGGTAGTATCGCGTACGGTTATCACTTGAGTGATGTGTTGCGCGTGAATGCCAGCTATGGCACCAGCTTCCGTGCCCCGACTTTCAATGAACTGTATTACCCGGGTTTTGGCGTGGCATCGAACAAACCTGAAGTCGGTAAGAACGCTGAAATCGGTTTGTTCTACGATGATGCAGTGACACAGCTCAGTGGCGTTTATTACGATAATAAAATCACCGATTTGTTAGTCAATACCAGCCCATGTCCGGTCGAAAAAGCCACGCATTTGTATGGCTGTGCTTTTAATGTGAATAAAGCACGTTTGTCTGGCTTCACATTCGGCGCTTCAACTAAAATCGCACAGTTTAATCTGCGTGCCACGGTCGATATTCAAGATCCTAAAGATGAAACGACGGGCAAGCGTTTAGCACGTCGTGCGAAACAGCATGCGAGTTTCGGTATCGACTATCGTCTATCTGATTTGACTTTTGGTGTGGAAACGGTTTTGTCGGATGAACGTTTCGATGATGCTGCGAATAAAAATCGTTTGGCTGGTTACGGTATCGTCAACGTGGTTGCGACTTATCAAATGGCAGCAAATTGGACGGTATTGGGACGTTGGAATAATATCGCTAATAAAGACTACGAACTGGCAAAAAACTACCGTACACCAGGCTCTAATTTTTATCTGGGTTTGAATTACGGTTTTAAATAAAATCCTCGTCTTAAGCTAAGGAAAACGATGGCAATTGCAAACGCTCAAAAACGCGCCGCATCCCTGATTGTGGGGATGGTATTGCTATCGTTGGCGAGTTTGATTTTTGCATGTGTAATCGGTTCGGTGACTTTGTCAGTCGCTGAATTGTGTCAGGCCTTTGTTGATTTAGTGTATGGAAAAAACAGCACGCTCGCCAGTAGCGTGCTTGATCTGCGCCTGTCACGTGCCTTATCCGGTTTCGTGACTGGCGCAAGTCTGGCGCTCTCGGGCGTGTTGATGCAGGCCTTATTGCGTAATCCTCTGGCTGATCCGTATGTCCTGGGATTATCCGGCGGTGCTTCAGTTGGGGCTTTGGCGACGATCTTATTTTTTGGCCTTGGCATCTGGGTCGATGTCGCCGCTTTTGGTGGGGCGACAGCGGTCGCGCTCTTGCTTTTTATGTTGGCATATCGTGACTTGCGTGGTTCCGGTAGCTCGGAAGGCAGTGCACCTTTGTTATTGTTGACGGGCGTCATCGTCGCTGCTGGTTGCGGCGCTGTCGTCACTTTGCTGTTGTCAATTGCGCCAGATAGTAGTTTGCGTGGCATGGTGTTTTGGATGATAGGTGATTTGTCAAATACCCAGCCGCGTTATTTGTCCTGGGTGATTTTGTTAGTGATCCTAGCCGTGGTAATGAAGCATGCACGCTCGATCAATGTCGCCGCTATGCATGCGGATAATGCGTCGACCTTAGGTATTCACATCGGGCGTTTACGCCAGTTACTTTTTATCTGCGCTGCTTTGTTAACCGCCAGTGCGGTGAGTGCGGCGGGTAGTATAGGATTTGTGGGCTTAATTATTCCGCATGCCTGTCGTTTTGCCTTGGGGCCGGATCATCGCTTACTAGTGCCTGTTGCGAGTCTGGCGGGCGGGAGCTTTTTGGTCATCGCTGACGCTTTAGCCCGCACTGTGGTAGCGCCTCATCAACTACCCGTAGGCGTCATTACTGCCTTGATTGGCGTGCCGGTATTTTTGATGCAGCTGCATCAATTGCGGAGGTCGAGATGATGGCGCTCAGTGTACTTAGCACCCACGCTTTGACTTTGAAAGCCGGCGATAAAATTTTGTTGGCTAATCTCGATTGGCAAGTTCAGGCGGGTGAGTGTTGGTGCGTGATTGGTCGTAATGGAGCAGGTAAGAGTAGCTTGCTGCGTTGTCTTGCACGATTGCGTAACAGCGAATCTGGATCGGTACAATTAAGTGGTAAAAATTTACAGGAGTGGGGTGTAGAGGCACTTGCGCGCGAACGTTCGTTTTTATCGCAATCGCGGACAGATGCTTTTGCTTATCGCGTCATAGAAACCGTGCTGAGCGCACGCCATCCTTATCATGACACCCATTATTGGGAATCAGAACAGGACCAAGACATAGCCATGCAGGCTTTGCGTTTATTGGACGTGGCGGAGTTGGCGCAACGGGATGTGCGCAGTTTGTCGGGTGGCGAAAGACAAAGGGTAGCGATTGCGGCTTTGCTAGCGCAAGATGCGCGCTTGATGTTATTGGACGAGCCTGCCAATGCTTTAGATCTCAGCCATCAAGTCAGCGTGATGCGACTGCTTGCTAGTGAATGCGTGGAAAAAAATAAGGCGGTCGTGATGGTTAGTCATGATTTGAATTTGTCATACGGCATTGCGACCCACGCCTTGTTAATGATGCCAGGTGGTGCGTTTATATCCGGTGCGAAAGAGCAAGTCATGACGGCACAGAATTTAAGTCTTTGTCTCGGTCACCCTATAGAAAGCTTTGTACATGGTGAACAGACTTTATTTTTGCCTAGCTCAAGATGAAAGAATACAGGATTAATTTGTATGGCAGTAAGGCAGTCTCAAACGCTATTTCAGCACCCATAGTCATGGTGTCGGCCATTGCATCGGGTCAGGGTAAAACAACGGTGACTGCGGCAATAGCACGGCATCTACTGAATCAGGGTAAGCGCGTGCGGGTCTTTAAGGCAGGCGCAGACTTTATTGATCCTATGATACTTTCGCAGGCATGTGGTGCGCCTGTTTTGTCCTTAGATTTATGGATGTTGGGTTTGCCTGCATGCCGTCGCCTGCTGGCGCAAGCCGCTGCCGAATCCGATTTTGTTTTGATCGAAGGTGTCATGGGCTTATATGATGGCACGCCGTCTTCAGCGGATTTGGCAAATGCTTTTGGAGTTCCTGTGATGGCAGTGGTGGATGCCTCGTCTATGGCGCAGACGCTGGGTGCGGTCGCGATGGGTTTGCGTGATTTTGGCCCGGTTAAGATGGCAGGCGTGATCGCTAATCGCGTTGCATCTGATGGGCATTTACAGATGATTAAAAGTGCTTTGGGGGATATTCCTCTCTTAGCCAGCTTGTCACCTCAAGACCAGGTTCTGCCAGAACGACACCTCGGTTTGGTGTTTCTAGATGAAGTTGTTCACCTAGATAAAATACTGGATCAATTGGCGGCACAAGTGCAGTTGCAAGATGACCAATGGGCGCAATTACCTGTCAATCGTTTCATCGCAGAAGAAATGTACGCTGTGGCTTTGCCACGCTTGTTAGAGAATAAAGTGATCGCGATTGCGCGCGATGCTGCGTTTGCGTTTTTATATCCAGCGAATTTGACTTGCCTGCAAGAGATGGGCGCACGTCTCGTGTATTTTTCTCCTGTGGCGAATGAGCCAATTCCTGATCAGGCGCATGCCGTGTATTTGCCGGGCGGCTATCCAGAATTACATGCGAAGAGTTTAAGCGAAGCACATATATGGATAGCATCAATACAGGCTTTTCACGCGGCACAAAAACCGATTTATGCGGAATGTGGTGGTATGCTGAGTTTGGTTGAAAGTCTGAGTGATAGCGTCGAGCAGAGTTGGTCTATGGCAGCTTTGTTGCCCGGTAAAATTACGATGCAAAAACGTCTTGCTGCTTTGGGGATGCAATTCATGAAAACCAAGTTTGGCGAGTTACGTGGACATACTTTTCATTACTCTACGTTTGAATCAAGTTTTCCGGTAGCTGAGTGGACAGTACGCCAACGCAATCAGGAACAAGGTGAAGCTATTTATCGCAAGCAGGGTTTACATGCTTCGTATTTTCATGCGTATTTTCCATCCAACCCGATTGCCAGCGCGGCCTTCTTTTTGCCGCCACGATAACTTGTAAAATTAAGTGATATCGCAATGAAAATTCAAACTCTAATGGTGCAGGGCACGACCTCGGATGCTGGTAAAACTACAGTGGTCGCTGCGCTGTGCCGACTCTTGCAGCGCGAAGCTTGCAAAGTCGCGCCGATGAAGCCGCAGAATATGGCACTCAATAGTGCCGTAACGGCGGATGGTGGAGAAATTGGCCGGGCACAAGCCTTGCAAGCACAAGCCGCAGGTGTCGCACCACATACTGATATGAATCCTGTGTTGATCAAACCTTCATCGGATACCGGTGCGCAGATCATCGTGCATGGCAAAGTGCGGGCCGATATGGATGCTCGTGATTATGATCAGTACAAGACCGTTGCGATGTCGGCGGTGTTGGCGTCTTATGCACGTTTGCAAGCGCAATACGATGCGATTATTGTTGAAGGTGCCGGTAGCCCCGCCGAAGTGAATTTACGTGCACGTGATATTGCGAATATGGGATTCGCTGAAGCGGTAGATTGCCCTGTCATCTTAGTCGCGGATATTGATCGCGGCGGTGTATTCGCGCACTTTATCGGTACACTGGCTTGCTTGTCTGAGTCTGAGCAAAACCGGATTATCGGTTTTGTCATAAATCGCTTTCGTGGTGATATCAGTTTGCTCGAACCCGGCTTGGAATGGCTGGAACAAAAAACGGGGAAGCCTGTATTAGCGGTGCTGCCGTATTTGCATGGTTTGATGTTAGATGCGGAAGATGCCATCCAAGTGAAGCAAAATAGCACCGGAAAATTTCGCATCATCGTACCAGCCATCCCTAGGATTGCGAACCACACTGACTTCGATGCACTGCGTGCGCACCCCGAAGTTGATTTGCAATTTATTGGCCCCGATCATCCGATTCCGCATGCCGATCTGATTATTTTGCCGGGTAGTAAAAATACTCGTGAGGATTTGGCTTTCTTAAAGCAACGTGGCTGGCAACAAGTTTTGGAGAAGCATTTACGCTACGGCGGCAAAGTCATAGGTATCTGCGGCGGTTATCAAATGTTGGGTCAAATCGTTAGTGACCCGCATGGTGTTGAAGGCAAATCCGGCGACTCTGATGCATTGGGATTGCTCGATATTACAACTGAGCTCACCAAAGAAAAACGTCTGCAGCAAGTGACGGGAACTTGTGCATTCGGTGCCACGCTTACGGCCAAAGTCAGTGGTTATGAAATCCATATGGGTGTCACCTATGCCAGTAGTGATACCTTACCTGCGTTTATCGTTGATGGGGAAGAAGAGGGCACACGTTCCCCCGATGATTTGATACTCGGCACTTATCTACATGGTCTATTCGACCATCCCGAAGCTTGCAAAGCCTTATTGCAGTGGGCCGGCTTGCAGAGCGCGCTAGCGGTGGACTTAAATGCCTTGCGCGAGCAAAGTATTGACAGAGTCGCTGATGCTTGTATTCCTTTGCTGCAGGCTTTGAAGAATCTGCCTTAGGCCTAGGCTTTGCAACTCCTGCCTTGACGCTCATACTGAGCCAGCTACAAAGCTGTATTTTCGTGAACGAGGTATAATCCGCGCCTCGCTTCGTCTGCCCATGTGTTTTGAAATGTAATAAAGCACAACAAATTGCTGACTTATGTTTCGTTTCCCACTCTCTTTGTTGCGTTCTCATTGGGTTTTGTATCAAAGTGTTTCCTTTACGGTATCACGCTGAACTTTCTCCATAAGCGTCAAGTCGAAGCACCATCATTAATCATTTTTGGTATTTATATGTCCTCAGCATCAATTCGATTTCCTTTAGCCTCAATTCCACTAGCGCTTTTGTTGGCGTATGGTTCGAGTGCCATGGCACAACAAACTACAGAAGCAGAAGTTAAAGCGAAACAAGCAGTGCCTGCAAAAGCGACGACGCCCGCAAAAGCTACGACACCAGCCGCGCCAACCGCTGTGCAAAAAGTCGAGATTAGCGGCGCTAAGGGTTATGACGAGCGTCGTCAAGATACAGCAAGTAAAATCGTCGTCACGCAAGAAGATATCGTACGTTATGGCGATACTAATATTGGCGACGTACTAAAGCGTTTGCCAGGCGTGACTATAGGTGGCGTACAAGGCCGTGGTGGTGCGATTCGCATGCGTGGTCTGGGTGCTGGTTACACACAAATTATGTTGAACGGTGAGCCTAGTCCGCCGGGTTTTTCTCTCGATTCTTTGTCACCAGATAATATTGAGCGCATTGAGGTCATACGTTCTGCTACTGCAGAATTAAGTACACAATCAATCGCAGGTGCGATCAATATCGTTTTGAAGAAAGCGATCGTGACCGCACAGCGTGAATTGAAGTTAGGTGCCAGTGAAGAAAATGGGCACTATGGCGCGAATGCCAGTTTGCAGTTGTCAGATAAGATTGGAAAAATTTCTTACTCTATCTCTGGCAATTTGATGCACGGCGATTTTCAGCGTCCTTCATTGAGTGATGAAGTATTCACTAATAATAAAGGCGTTGTCACTTTAGCGCGCCAAACTAAATCAGAAAATGAAGGTACTTTCTCGTCCATCGGTATTTCGCCACGCGTCAATTGGATGTTGGAAAATGGCGATATATTGACTTCCCAAAGTTTTGTGAATGCCAACCGTTTCAATAGCCGCAGCGTGTCTGATACCACGACTACAGTTGGCGAGCGTCCTTTGTTTTTGACAGAAAACAGCAAAAATATTTCGGATAGCACTTCTTTGCGTACGAATTTAACTTGGGTTCATAAGTTAGCAGACAGCGCAAAACTCGATATGCGTTTTGGCGCAAACTACAACAAGCGCGAAAGTGAAAATCTCTCCACCGCACAAGGTGTGTCACAAACATTGTCACGCTCATATAACTCCGCGAGCACGGACAATGGCTTTACTTACGGTGGTAAATACACGGCACCGTTTGTCGAAGATCATGCTCTGGCAGCTGGTTGGGACGGTGGCTTAAGCAAGCGTGGGGATGACAATGTGCGTCGTGATACGATAGTCGGTGCTGGTCCTATCACTCCCTACAAC
Source organism: Undibacterium sp. GW821-FHT11H02 (assembly GCF_058808015.1). Taxonomy (NCBI): domain Bacteria; kingdom Pseudomonadati; phylum Pseudomonadota; class Betaproteobacteria; order Burkholderiales; family Oxalobacteraceae; genus Undibacterium; species Undibacterium sp. GW821-FHT11H02. The sequence goes on from NZ_JBXARG010000015.1 coordinate 81,957, forward strand.
ACCAATGAAAACTTTGATGCCAAGGTAAATCGCCTGGCTTTGTTTGTTCAGGACGAATGGAATTATTCCAAAGCTTTATCGATTTATGCAGGCTTACGTTGGGAAGGTATTGATACAACGAGCAAGGGCAATACCTACGCTGAAATCAATAATCGCTCCAGCGTTTTGAGTCCGATTTTGCAGACCTTGTACAAAATCCCTGGTAGCAAAAATGACCAAGTTCGATTTGGTTTGACACGTACTTACAAAGCACCGGACACAGGTAATCTGATTCCACGTCGCTTCTTATCGACGAACAACTCAGCGACCAGCCCTGACAATATGGGTAATCCTAATCTAAAACCTGAACTGGCTTGGGGTATAGATGCTGGTTTTGAACACTATCTGACGGATGGTGGTATTTTGAGTGTGAACTTTTTCTTGCGCCGCATTGATGATTTCACCCGTACTTCTATCGTGAATGATGGCCGCTGGGTCGCTATGCCTACTAACGATGGTTTGGCAAATACACGCGGTGTTGAATTTGATGCGAAATTTCCTTTACGTACTTTGATTGATGACGCACCGGCAATCGATTTCCGCGCTAATTTGGCCTTTAATTCATCGACCGTGAATTCGGTACCTGGTCCGAACAATCGTCTAGATGCACAAACACCAGTCAGTGCCAATTTTGGTTTGGATTATAAATTGGATGATGTACCTTTGACTTTGGGTGGTAATTTGAGCTTTCAAAGCGCCGGTCCGGTGCGTATCTCGGTGAACCAAAGTAGCTATGGCATTCCTAAGCGTGTGGTTGATGTTTATGCCTTATGGAAGTTTGATGCGAAGAGCAATTTGCGAGTCGCATTGGGTAATGCTTTACATCAGGATAATATTTCTTCAAGCACATACACGGATGCAACGGGTTCTCTGGTTCGTTCTAACAAGACGCCAACCAATGTCGCTGTACGTGTGAACTTTGAGTACAAGTTCTAAAGTGTCGTTGAATTGAGATTTGATTGAAGCTCGACTGATAAAAAATGCCGCCGAATAGACCTGGTTTATTCGGCGGCATTTGTTTGTTTGGCTTTTCTTTCTGCAGCTTTTAGTGGCGCTAAAAAAGTAGTTGCGATTGGGCGTTGCTCACTTCTTGCCACGAGCTCGGCACATGGGAGGCAGATGTTGCTTTTCCACAGTAGTGCGGTTTGAACCTTTAAGTACCATCTTTTCTGGCGCTTCAGCATCAGCACATACCCATGTAACAGGTACCACTGGCGCATCCTCTACGACAGCCGGGCGTAGCGTTAAAATTTTGCCTTTTAAAGCGCCATTGGCGCGATTGCCAAAAGTGATGTGTATTGCCCCATTTTCCACTGCCACGCTCTTGACCATATTGCTGACGATTTTATCTGGCACTGGAATTCCCGCTGCGGCATTGTCGACTGGCATAATTTGTTCAGTTTTCCATGCAATCGCGATCGGCGTTTTGGCTATCTCGGTTAACGGCATGGTAGATTCAATTTGCTCACGAATAATCTTGAATAAGTAAGACGGCAATGCAATCGCGGCCAAGATCGCGATGATCGCGACCGCCACCATCACTTCCAATATGGAAAATCCAAATAGCTTTTTCATCGTAGTCAATCCAGTTTGTGTGAATGAGTAGCTGGAATTTTAACAAGGAAACTGTCACTACAAGCAAATTGTTGTTGGTAACGCTAATTTCTTGAAATGCGCTTCCTTGAACTTTAGTTCCACAGGTTTTTATCCATAGAGTTTTCTCTTTAGTGGGCTATTCATCAGCGCTTGATGCCTTTATCATGACACTTTTTCCACCCTTCACAATAAGAGCAATAGACATGAAAAAAATGAATACCATGGCATTGATCAGTGCGCTATGTTTGACCTCCGTTGCGGCTTTGGCGCAGCAGGTCGCACCGGCAAGCAATGCTTCTACGAATGTCACTAAGAAAACTTTTACGATAGAAGTCGAGGCGCAACGCACCTCCGCTAAGGATCAGGCCAGAACCAATACCTGCTGGAATTTTGCTACAGCGTCTTTTATGGAAAGCGAAGTAGCGCGTTTGGGCGGTAAGTTAATCGAGTTGTCAGAAGTATTTGGCGTGCGTCACGCTTACCCACTCAAAGCCGATGCGTATCTGCGCGTGCAGGGTAAAGCGACGTTTTGGGAGGGGGGGAATAATCATGATGCCATGGAGATGTTGCGCCTTTATGGTGCTGTGCCTAAAGTGAATTTTACGGGCTTGAAAGAGGGCGAAACCCGTCTTGATCATGCTGAATTGGCTTTGACTTCCAAAGCCTTCCTTGATGCTGTGATTAAAGGCGGTCGCCCAAGTAAATCCTGGCGTGCTGCATTTAATGGCATCCTGGATGCCTATATCGGTAAGCCGCCTGAGAATTTTATTTTTGAAGGTAAGCTGTACACGCCTCAAACATTCCGTGATCAGGTCTTAAAATTGAAACCAGAAGACTATGTGGAAGTGACGAGTTTTAGTCATCATCCGTTTTATCAGCGCATGCGCTTAGAAATTCCCGACAACTGGTCACACGATAATCGTTATTTGAATGTGCCTTTGGCTGATATGGAACGCATAATGACGAATGCTCTGAGCAAGGGCTTTAGTATTTCCTGGGGCGGTGACACCAGTGAAAAAGGCTTTAATGTCAAAGAAGGTTATGCCATGCTGGAAGACGATGCTAAAGAAGTGACGCAAGCCTCGCGTCAAGAAGCTTTTGATGACTGGCGTAGCACCGACGATCACAGTATGCATATCGTTGGCTTGAGTAAAGACGAAAAAGGTAATCAATTCTTTTTAACTAAAAATAGCTACGGCGCCAGTAGCGGCCCCTTCGAAGGGCATCTGCACATGAGTAAAAATTACGTGAGAATGAAGACGATTTACTTCATGGTACATAAGGATGCGATTCCGGCAGATATTCGTGGTAAAGCGGGCATAAAATAATCGACAGCAAATACTGATCGCTGGCAAGAAATTGCAAGGAGCACCGATTATGATGGAATGCCGTTCAGATCATCTTGCAGAGCTTAACTGAACGGCATTACACCATTGGTGCTCCTTTTTTATTGAGCTTCTTCGTCCTGCCGCGACAATTCAAATCGCTCTTGCGTCGCGGTCTCGTCGCGCTCGCCAAACGCATAGTTTGCCTCTAGCCACATGACATTAATAATGCCAAAAGCCAGTGCCAAGCCTATGCCTAATATCCAATTGAAATACCACATAAAGACTCCTGATTTTGTCTGTAATTTATTCTTGCTTAATAGGCAGAATGCTGGTGATCTGCAATGTGTTGTTCATCAATCTTGCCGCGCATGACTCTATAGATCCAGGCGGTGTACATCATGATGATAGGTAAGAAAATCACGACCACCCAAAACATGATGCCCAAACTCTTATGACTGGCGACCACATCCCACGCAGTCAAACTGCTATTCGGATTGATGGAGGAGGGCATCACAAAGGGAAACATAGACAAACCCGCCGTGAGAATAATCGTCGTGACCACGACCCCACTGGCGAGAAACGCGCTGACGGCATAACCACGTATCGTTAAAAAAACACTTGCGATTGCCGCGATGAAGGCACTGGCAGGGATGCACCACAACCACGACCAACGTGAGTAGTTATCCAACCATGCGCCCTTAGCTTGGCTTACAATTTTTGCGACCGGCATAAAAGCAGAATTAGTGTCTGGCATACTTACAATACGAAATCCTTCCACCTGATTTGCAATCAACAATCCGCCCATCGCAAAACATAGCACGGTCATGCCAGCGGCAATGACCAGGCTGCGCTTGGCACGCTGTGCCAATGCGCCATCCGTCTTGGTGATTAAGAATGCCGCGCCATGCATGCACAACATCGCTACGCTTAAAATGCCCGCGAGTAAACCAAATGGATTGAGTAATTCTATGAAGCCACCTTGGTAGGCCAGACGCATATCGCCATCGTAATAGAAAGGTACGCCAAGCATTAGGTTACCAATCGCAATGCCAAAGATGAGTGGTGGCACAAAGCCACCTACGAATAAGAGCCAATCCCAAGTAGAACGCCAGCGAGTATCCGCGATTTTGCTACGGTAATCAAAACCGACAGGGCGAAAGAACAGCGAAAACAAGAGCAACATTAATGCGATATAAAATCCTGAAAACGCCGCTGCATAAGCGAGTGGCCATGCCGCAAACAAGGCTCCGCCGGCAGCGATGAACCAGGTTTGATTACCTTCCCAAGTAGGTCCTATGCTATTGAGCATGATGCGTCTTTCCACATCACTTTTTCCTATGATGGGTAGCAGCATGCCGACACCAAAGTCAAAACCATCCATTAAAGCAAATCCGATGAGCAATACCGCAACGAAGCACCACCAGATAATTTTCAGCGTTTCATAATCAAACATACGATGTCCTTTTCCTATATTTTTTGAGTGCTTATGCTTTAGCTACTGATTGAGGATCAACATTTTGTGTCTGCTCGAAATGATATTTTCCGGTATGTAAAGCGCTAGGTCCCAGTCGCGCATATTTGAACATCAGATAAAGTTCCACCATCAAGAGCAGGGTATAGAAAATGACAAAGCCGCTCAAACTGAAATACAGATCATTGACAGTACGCGTAGAAGCGGAAAGATGGGTTGGTAGCACACCTGCAATCGTCCAAGGCTGTCTGCCGTATTCAGCAACGAACCAACCGGTTTCTATCGCCACCCAAGGTAAAGGAATACTAAACATCGCTAACTTGAGCAGCCAGCGATGTTTGGCTAAACGACGGCGTATTAAGAAATAAAATGAAACGCTAAAAATGAAGAGAAATAAGATGCCTAATCCGACCATCAGGCGAAATCCTAAGAACAGTGGCGCCACTTTGGGGATAGAGTCATTTGCGGCTTTGGTTATTTGTTCCGGTGTGGCGTCTACCACATTGTGGGTGTACTTTTTGAGTAGCAAGCCATAACCTAAGTCGGGTTTTAGTATGTTGAATTCCGCACGTGTTTGTTCTAATGCATCACCTGTGAGCGTGCCGGATTTGAGTTGGGTCAACTTGGCATAGGCTTGCATACCATTGATGATGCGTAGGCGATTTTCTTGTTTTAGATCCTTGATGCCGGTGACTTGGGTATCGGTAGAGCGGGTCGCGATGATACCCATCAGGTAAGGAATTTTGATTGCATAATCAGTGTGTTCTTTTTCATCGTTGGGTAGTCCAATGACAGTGAATGGAGCTGGCGCTGGCTCGGTATGCCATTCTGCTTCAATGGCGGCAAGCTTGACCTTATTGACTTCACCGGCGGTATAGCCAGACTCGTCACCTAAGACGATGACTGAGAGCGTGGACGCTAAACCAAATGCCGCAGCAATCGCGAAGGAGCGAATTGCAAATGCCGTATCGCGCGCTTTGAGTAAATAGTAAGAGGAGACGCCTAAGACGAATAGCGATGCCGCCACATAACCGGAAGCGACGGTATGAACAAATTTAACTTGTGCGACAGGATTGAAAATGACTTGTGTCATGCTGACCAATTCCATGCGCATGGTTTCATAATTGAATTCTGCGCCGACTGGATTATTCATCCAGCCATTCGCGATTAAAATCCAAAGTGCGGATAAATTAGAGCCGAGCGCGACCAAGAAAGTGACGCCAAGATGTGCTTGCTTGGACAGGCGGTTCCAACCGAAAAACATCAGTCCAACAAAACTAGACTCTAAAAAGAATGCCATCATGCCTTCAATCGCCAAAGGCGTTCCGAAGATGTCGCCTACATAGTGCGAGTAGTAAGACCAATTGGTACCGAATTGGAATTCCAAAGTGATGCCGGTCGTGACACCCATAGCGAAATTAATGGCAAATAGCTTGCCCCAAAATTTGGTCATGTCGCGATAAATCTCACGACCTGTCATGACATAGACTGATTCCATGATCACCAATATCCAAGACAGTCCCAGTGTCAGCGGTACAAATAAAAAGTGATACATGGCGGTAATCGCGAACTGCAGTCGTGACAGGTTGATGACTTCTTCTATGGGATTCATGGTGTTCCTCTACTCGATTTAAACGGATATCAATAGGTTTTAGTTTGAATTTTGCCTGGGCGGCCTTGGCTGAGTGGGGGCAGACAATAGATGTTGTTCAACCACAGGTGTCGGTAGGCGCATTTTCTTGGTGCTTGGCTGTGAGAAGAACAGCTTCCATAAGACAAAAATGGCGATTAATTTCAGACCAAGAATTAGACTGATTTCTAGCCAAAGTGGAAGCCCGGTATGGCTACTTTTTTTTGTGATTTTTCTTAAGATAGCTAGCATGCTCATCTCGCCACTTTTTTATGAGTTGTCGTCTTTTTCTGCGTCACTAAAACGGAATTTGTCGCGGATATCGAGTAGCTTGCCAACCTTAGCACCCATCTTCATCAAGGAGGCTAAGGTTTCTGGAGAAAGACGTTGCACGTCGTCAAACCAAGATGTCGAAAGTTCGATCAATTGATACATCTCACGCATGCGTTCTTGCGCTAGTTTGTCTTCTTCCGATGCTGGGTTTTCTAATAAAGCGTCACGCAGCATGGATAGAGTCGGTTCAATTTCGCGACGACGACGCTCTTCAAGCAAGGCTTTGAAAATGTCCCAGATGTCCTTAGGTGGCTCGAAATACTCACGTCTGTCACCTGGTTTATGCATCAATTTCACCAAGCGCCAGGCTTGTAATTCCTTAAGTCCCATGCTGACATTGGAACGCGAGAATGAAAGATACTCAGCTATTTCATCGGCATTGAGGGGTTTGCCCAAAACGTAGAGCAGGGCATACATTTGACCGACGGTGCGATTAATACCCCAACGGCTGCCCATTTCGCCGAAGTGCAAAATGAAGCGTTGGGTGAGTGGGCTTAGGCTTTCCATGATTTTCCTTATTTTTAAGTTGCTTACTACAATTGCTGATATTTCTGAATTTTCACGAATTACTGAAATTATAGAAGGTTTAAAAAAATCCTGCTGACTACCACTCAGAATTCGATTTAGGCTGCGAGCCGATGTTGCGAGGTTTATAATTCCTCGACGACGATTTCTTATTGTGAAGTGACTATTTTTGAAAGCTCTACCATGTCTAAAACAGCTTCCGTTGATGCCAACTACCGTTTCATTGCGGCTTATAACGAGGTGAACGCCCGCATCACACAAAGACAGCAAGCACTGGCTTTGTATGTCACCTTGGTAGTCAGTTTGTTGGCGGCACTGGTCGCCTTAAAATCAGGTGAGACGCGCGGTGAAGTGCCAGTCGAATGGTTGATGCTAGGTTTTCCCGTCGCATCACTGAGTCTGGCATTCTTAAATTACAAAGCAGAAAGGGCGATCACGAATTTGCGCCGCTTCTTGTCGGCTTTGGAGCAATTGGGCGACGCCCATGAAAGCTTGCCTAGCTATAACACCCATCAAAAATGGGCGATTGGTGCGAATAAGGCGCGTCGTTTTCACGACTATGCCTCCGCTGTGCTCGTTGCCGGTGGCAATCTGATCGGCCTTGGCGCCGTCGTGAAAATTTATCCGCATCGTGTCGCCGAAAGCTCAATTGCTTTGTGGTTGTCGATCTTGATTGCACTTGCTGCCGTGCTGGCAATTCTGCTCAGCCCTCAATGGGGCTTTACACCAGATTCGGACGAAGTGAATGACTAAGGAAATTGCTGAGCAAATGATTGGATTAGCGCTGCTCAGATTTTTTTGAATTGGCCCAAGCGGCCATGAGTTTGTAGCCAAATACGTTGAATAAAAGTCCCATCATGACCACGATAGCACCAATAATTTGGGTCATATTTAAGGCCTCATCCAACAATATCCATGCAGAAGATAATCCAACCACGGGCACCAATAAAGTCATTGGTGCCACGACATGGGTGGGTAAGGTGGTCAGTAATTTTCCCCATAGTGTATAGCCAATTAAGCTGGCAGCGCCCGATAAGTAGAGTATCGCCAATATTGAGTTGACATCGATATTACGTAGGCTGCTTAAGACGATATCGCTGCCATCAATCAGGCAGGACATGAGTACAAAAGGAATGATGGGAAGCAGGGCGCTCCAGGCCACCAGATTGAGCACGCCGACTTGGCCCATCTTTTTACTGATGATATTGCCGCCAGCCCAAGACAAGGCTGCGCATATGGTCAGAATAAATCCAGCCAGGCTAACTTCGCTTGCGCTGCCATGTACACCCATGCTGGCACTACCGAGCAAGGCCAAACCAATGCTGGCTAACAGCATGCCGAGTACATTGCTGATCTTGAGTTTGTCTCCGAACACGAGTGCGGACAATCCTACCGTGAAAAATGCCTGAGCCTGTAAGACCAAAGAGGCCAAGCCAGCTGGCATACCAACGGCAATCGCAGAAAACAGAAATGCGAATTGCGCAAAACTGATGGTCGCGGCATAAGCGATCAGCCATTTAAGTTCGACTTTCGGCCGGGCTAAAAAGAAGATGGCTGGAAAAGCGACAAATACAAAACGCAAAGCGCCCAGTAGCAGAGGCGGTATGCCTTTCAATCCCACTTTAATGACGACAAAATTCATGCCCCATAAAACAATCACGATGAGGGCGGTGATTAAATGCCGTGCACTAAGTTGGGTTTGGCTCATGATAATGGCGGCGCAATGGTGTGAAGTTATTGTGAATCAAACGAAAGGCGAAAGAGCTAGCCGCAGAGGCGCAGAGGACGCAGAGAAAGACCAAAAACAAGTTTTTCTTTTGCGCCACTGTGGCGAGGCTTCCTTGGTTTTTCACCTTGTTTTAGCGTAAGTGTGCCGGAATAGTTTCAAGGCCTTTGATAAACGCTGCATGCACTTCAGGGTCAACAGGCTTGAATACGCGTTTAGTGCTGGCAGGATTTTTGCCAAGGAAGTTCTCGTTTCTTCTGTTTTGTGCGGGACGAATCGGACGAGGTGTAAAACCACCGCCACAGTTAGGGCACACATTATGTAAAACCTGTTCTACGCAGTTGACACAGAAGGTGCATTCGTAAGAACAAATTTGTGCATCAGTCGCATTTGGCGCTAAATCTTTGTTGCAGTGTTCGCAGTTGGGGCGTAGTTCTAACATGGCGGCATCCTACTTAATGGGGAGATATTGGGAGCGATGTACTAAGCTTAACACAGAGGAAAAGAGGTGGTTTTCTGAGACGAATTTCCTTATGAAGATTGTCAGCTTGCAAGGGCAATTGTAAGAAGCCGAAATCTAAAGCATGTGGCGAAGTAGCGATAAAACCATTCAACACAGAGACACCGAAGGAAAGGAGAAAAACCGAAGAAATATCGAATTTTCTGGTTTTCTCTACGCTATCTCGCTAGCTCTGTGTCTCTGTCTTGAGTGGTTTTGCTTTCGGCTTTGTGCGATTGTCCTGGTCGCCTCGCCTCCTGAATGAGCACGCTACTGTAGAATGGATTCATCGCAAAATTTAGTTCAAAATTTAAGAAAGTAATCTGACACTATGTGGATAGACAGTCATTGCCATCTTGACGCCAGTGAATTCGGGACACAAGCTGCCATCTTGGCGGACGAGGCCGCACGTATGGGCGTCTCTGCAATCGTGATACCTGCTGTGCATAAATCAAATTTTGACAAAGTCCAGCAACTGGCATCGCAAAGGACAGATTGTTTTTTCGCATTAGGTATACATCCCATGTATGTCGCGACTTCGGTGGAACAAGACCTACTATTTTTACGCGAAGAAATAGCCCGTTTGCTCAATGATCCCGTGGCCGGAAAACGTTTAGTTGCTGTGGGTGAAATTGGTTTGGATTTCTTTGTCCCTGCCTTGACTATTTCACCGCTAAAAGAGAAGCAGGAGTTTTTTTATAGCGAGCAATTAAAAATAGCGCGAGATTTTGGTTTGCCCGTGTTGCTACATGTGCGAAAATCACAAGATAAAATATTAAAATTTTTGCGACGTATTCCCGTTCAAGGCGGTATTGCACACGCTTTTAATGGCAGTGTGCAGCAAGCGCAGCATTTTATTGATCTTGGATTTAAATTGGGCTTTGGTGGTGCTATGACTTTTACCCGCGCTTTACAAATTCGACGCCTCGCTAGCGAACTGCCGATCAGTAGCATCGTCTTAGAAACCGATGCACCAGACATAGCACCACGCTGGTGTCATCCCGGGATCAATACGCCAGGTGAGTTAGTGCAGATAGGTCATGAGTTTGCGAGTTTACGTCAGCTCACTTTGTCAGACGCCGCACGGCACACTAGTGCGAATGTGCTGTCCGTCCTGCCACGCATGGCAGGACAAGTCATTCTAAGTTAGGCGATAGTGCGGCTGGTGCTGATCGGTTTTGCGGTTGGAGTCGCGCTGTTGCAGCAACAGGCGCAACTGCTGCCAGTGTGGGTGTATTTAACCGGTCTGGTCTTTCTATCTTTGTCGTTAGTTCTTGGCATGCAGTCAAAGATATTGAAGCGCTCAATAAAACGAGGCTTACCAATACTGTTTGCAGGATTGCTGGGATTTTGCTGGGCAGCACTTTATGCGCATTATTATTTAAGCCAACAATTACCGCCCGCATTAGAAAACCGTGATCTGCAAATTATAGGTGTCATCGATAATTTACCCAAGCACGTACCGCAAGGCCTGCGGTTTAATTTTTTGGTCGAGAAGTATCATAGCAAGGTAGCGCCTGCGGGTATTGATGCGACGACCTTAGATAAACTCCCCGATAAACTAGCCTTGGCTTGGTTTGATCAGCCTTCGAATCCCATTGCGGCTAAGGATCTGCGCCCCGGGCAGCGCTGGCAATTGACCGTGCGTTTAAAACGACCGCATGGGAATGCCAATCCAGATGGATTCGATTATGAGGTCTGGTTGTTAGAACAGGGCATACGCGCGACAGGCTCAGTACGCGATAGCACAACTGAAAGTGCAGCATCTGCGTCCAATCAACTGCAGCAAGAGTTTGTTTGGAGTCTGCATAATTTGAATCAACGTGCACGTTTTCATTTGCGCGAAAAAATTATGTCTAGTCTGGGGGAAGCAAGCTACGCTGGTGTGATCGCTGCCTTGGTGATCGGCGATCAAAGAGATATTGCGCAAAGCGATTGGCAGATTTTTAATCGCACAGGGATAGGACATCTAATTTCGATTTCTGGTTTGCATATCACTATGATTGCAGGCATTTTTGCCTCGCTGATGTATTACTTGTGGCGGCATTCCTTTTTTACCCAAGCACAATTGCCATTGCGTTTACCTGCACCTAAAGTGGCGGCAATTGCTGGCTTGGTAGCTGCTTTCATTTATGTTGCCTTAGCTGGTTTTGGCGTTCCCGCACAGCGTACGCTTTGGATGTTGATGGTAGTGGCGCTTGCAGTCTGGAGTGGACGTACTGCCAGTATTAGTCATATTTTATGTATCGCCTTGGGATTGGTATTGCTGCTGGATCCCTGGGCGGTATTGTCACCAGGTTTCTATTTGTCGTTTGCGGCAGTCGCTGTTTTGCTCTTTGTTTCTTTGGGACGCTACACTTTTTCTGCGGAGCTTGATGATGAACCGCAAGCCGCATCTAGCTGGCAAATCAGATGGCAGGGCATTCAGGAGAAGTTGCGCCTAGCTGGTCGCGCACAATATGCAGTGACGATGGGACTACTGCCTTTGAGCTTACTTTTGTTCGCACAAGTTTCATTGATCAGTCCGATTGCAAATGCCGTAGCTATTCCCTTGATCAGTTTTGTAGTGACGCCTTTGGCTTTGTTGGGCAGTATTTTGCCCGCACCAGTTTCTGTATACCTACTGACGCTGGCACATGAATTGGTGAGTTTATTGGCGCAGTTCTTAAGGTTCTTGAGTAAAAGTTCTTGGGCGGTCTGGAGCGCACCTATTCCGACTTGGTGGATGTTTGCTTTGGCAATGATAGGCGTGCTTTGGTGTTTGATGCCGCGCGGATGGCCTTTGCGTTTTCTCGGTGTGATTTGTTGCATGCCTATGCTGTGGCAGCCTGTCAGCGTGCCTGATACTGGGGATATGCGAGTGACGGTGTTTGATGTCGGCCAAGGAAGTGCGGTCTTGATCGAGACTGCCAAGCACCGCCTGCTGTACGACACGGGGCCGGGTTTTTCTGTAGAAGCGAATACGGGAACCCGAGTTTTGCTGCCCTATTTTCAAGCGCGTGGCATTCATCAAATTGATCAACTCATGATTACTCATAGTGATAGTGATCATTCGGGTGGCGCTTTGAGTTTGATACAAAATCTGGACATTGATCTGGTGTCGTCTTCCTTGGTACCTACCCATCCGATAGTACTAGCTGCGGGTCAACATCAGCGTTGTCAGGCAGGACTATTGTGGAATTGGGATGGCGTACAGTTTGAAATCTTGCATCCAGTGCCGGTGATTTATACCAGTAGCAAGTGGAAGACCAATGCATTAAGTTGTACTTTAAAAATATCGACAAAAACACATAGCTTGTTACTAGCGGGCGATATTGAAGCAATACAAGAAGACGAACTAGTGAATAGCATTCCCGAGAAACTGAAGGCGGATGTGTTATTGGCACCGCATCATGGCAGTGCTACCTCATCTACCTCGCCATTTTTACGAGCAGTCAGACCCGAGTTCGCATTGTTTCAAGTTGGCTATTTAAACCGGTATCATCATCCCAAACCTGAAGTCATGCAACGTTATTTAGATTTTGGAATAAAGCCTCTAAGGACGGACACGAGCGGTGCAATCACATTACAATTTGGCAGTGCAATAACGGTGAATGAATATCGCAAAGATCATGCGCGATATTGGTACTCACGATGAGACTTACTTCACCCAGCATTTTAAACTTAGCCTTATTAAACTTAATATCAATGTGAAGCTGCAAGCTATGTCCAAACCAGTAGTCCATTTTTGCCACGGCAATAGCTTTCCCGCCGGGACTTATCGTCAGATGTTTGAGCAGTTGCAGCCGCATTATGAGATTCATGCTTTAGACATGCATGGACATAATTCCGACTACCCGGTCACTGTCAATTGGCCGTTTCTGGTACAAGAGTTGATAGATACGCTAGAGGAAAACTATCAAGAACCCGTCATTCTACTTGGACATTCCTTGGGCGGTATTCTGTCCTTGATGGCTGCAAGCCGTAGGCCTGATTTGGTGCGCTGCGTGTTGATGATAGATTCGCCCGTGGTGACCGGCTGGCGTTCTTTATTCCTCAAGACCTTCCGTGCTTTAGGTCTGTTAGAAAAATATTCACCAGCACAATTCTCAGCGAAACGCCGTATGCTCTGGCGTGATAAGCAAGAAGCTTTCGAACATTTTTCATCAAAAGAAAAATTTGCAATCTGGCCGCCGGAAGTATTGCAGGACTATATTGACGCCGGGATGCAGCCGCATCCCGAGGGTATCAGCTTAAAATTTACTCGTGAAATTGAAACTGCTATCTACCTGACTTTGCCCGGTAATTTGGGTACGATTGCACGTCATGGTCTCAGTGTACCTATCGGTTTTGTCGGCGGCACAGAATCGATAGAATGCCGTCAAGGCGGACTCGATGCGACACGTAAAATGTGTGGTGACTATTTTGTACAACTGCCAGCGGGGCATTTACTACCTATGGAAATGCCAGAGAAAACCGCCCAAGCCTGCCATCTGATGATACAAAGATTGTTAGTGCAAAGTCCCAAGCAAATCGCTGAGTGAGTAAGTGAATTTGACTTCATAACGCAGTTTGTCCAACTGGAATACTCGCGTAGAATTGGAGGCTTATTGAACCCAAATTTTCCATTAGACGCACTTACAGTGCTATTTGCGTGCTGACAGCGCATTTTCGGCCATTTTTGTTGCTCTTCGTTGCCAATAGCCAGCTATTGGCGCCTCCTTCGCATCAAACCTGTCTCGAAAAGTGCATCTGTCATCATCGCAAATCCTAATGGAAAATCTGGGTTGAATTAAATATCTTGCTAATTGCTTACATTTTTCATTTGACTATGCGTACATCCCTCACTACTTCCATTGTCTTGCTCTTCATTAGTACTCAGGCTCAAGCACAAAATTTTTACCCTTCGATACAAGAGTACCAACGAGTACAGGCGCAAGGTCGCACTAGCCTGACTCTGGATGTGGAAAATGATAGCTTGCTGCTCAATCGAGATGATGGTTTTTACACTAGCGGTAATCATTTGATCGTACGTCAATTTTTGCTCACACCACAACACAGTACAACTTATGCTTGGTATGTCGGGCAAGATTTGTACACGGCATCGGATATTAAATTACGACCAGGACAGATTAATAAATTTGATCATCCCTACGCAGCCTGGTTGTATGCGGGCCTGTTTAAAGAAGTTCAATTTGCCGATGGCAGTGGTACAAAACTGGGTATGGAACTTGGTTGCTTAGGCCCCTGTGCTGCAGGTGAATGGACACAAACGAATTTGCATAGATTGTTTAATCAACCCTTGCCACAAGCGTGGAGCACCCAGCTAAAGCAAGAATGGGGCGCGGTGTTAAATGCAGAAGTCAGCCCAGCCGCATGGAAGTTGAGTACCGAATCAGATCTGGGTACGCGCTTTAAAGCACGTGTCGGCAATATCTTTACCGATGCGAAGGCTGAAATAACATGGCGTTATGGTCGACTCAGCGGCAGCGTGGATGCGCCAGGTAGTTTTATTTTTAGTCGCGCAGAATTAAAACTAGTAGGCTATAACGCTAGTTTGCAAGGTGGCTATTTCCGCGACCAAGAATTAGCCGTTAACCCTAACCGCTTGGTTCCTGAAATCGAATTCGGTTATCAATATCGAGGTGACACTTGGGGATTCTATGCCTCAGTATTACGTCGCGGCTCTGAAATTAAGGAATTGTCGAACGCAAAAGGCGCACAAAATTTCGCCAAGTTGCAATTAACGTATGGGATGTGATGTTAGCTTAGTGCTGCAGATGCACTAGGGCGCTACGCAAAGCATGGCGCGCCCGGTGTACTGAGACCATCAAGTTGTTTTTGCTGATGCCAAGTTCTGCACATATTTCTGCACTATCAAATTCCATGCAATCCGACAAGGTAAAGGCGCGTGCATATTTGGGCGGTAAGTCATGTAGCGCAATTTCTAAATTCGAAAAAAAGTTTTTTTGCTCAAGTTCCGCCAAAGGATTTGATTCGGTACACAAGCTACTTTGTGTAATGCCATAACGAATACTAGAAAATCCTTCTTGTTCCGCGCCTATCGTCGCACTATCAAATAAATCTTCTTCCACTTTATTGTTCATATGTTTTGAGTAGTGAACGCAGCTGCGGGCACTGCTACGAACGCTGCTACGAAAGTCATCAATGATTTTAAATTTTAGAATACTGATCACATACGTCGATAAAGACGATTTACCTGCATAACGATCCGGGTTTTCTAAAACAGCTAGTAGCGTCTCTTGCACGGTGTCCTCTGCAATAGCCTCATCATGGATTCGTTGTCTCGCAAAACGCAAGAGCTGCGGACGCAGGGCAATTAATTGTTGATGAAAGCAGAGATTGTTCGCCATAGCTAGATTATTTTGAAGTCGTGTATTGAAAATTGAGAGGCTTGGGGATGTTCTTATTTAAGGAAACTATTTATGAATCAAGTTATCGAGTAAGAACATCGCCCAAAGAAGCAAAATAATTATTTGCTGACAATCGGACGTTGCATAGGCGCGAGTTTGGCGACTAATCGATTGGAGATTGACGACGGGATATCGTTCTTTTCCATTGCCATCTGTAAGTCTTCTGCCAGAGCATTGAAGTGGGCATTGCTAATTTCCATGCCTTGATGGGCTTCGTACATATCACGGCCTTTGTACTGACATGGGCCACCTGCCAACTCACAAAATTGTGCGACTAATAATTCAGAAAATTCTTCTTTTTTCATTTTGGAAAAGAAGTGAGCGATACGTTGGTCCGCCAAAATCATAGGAACAAAATCATTGACGATTTTGGTGATGCCTTCTTTTTTACCTAAGCCTTGATAAATGCTGTCGTCCTTGTCCATGTTTTGGGCGTTTGCGGAGAGACTGGCGCACAGGGCAAAGCTTGCTATCGTCAATATTTTTGCGAAGCTAGTTACAAGTGAATTTTTCATGATGGTTTCTTTCTATAGATTAGTTGATGTGCTTACAAGCAAAAAGTGGTGAAATCAAAATCCAGCTTGCAGTGAGAGGTACCAGCCTCGTTGTGTTTTAGGATTAAAAATAGTGATGTCGCCCAGTTGCACGTAGGCGGCAGTGACCGAGAAATTCTTGGTAGGGAAATAGGCGACAAAAACATCAGAAAAATCTTTTTCGTTATCGACGCCCAGATTGCGTGGTTTCATTCTGTACTCGGCTCCGACCACTAATTTGCGATTGATCAGATACGCAATCGAGCCTTCAAGTTGCGCTTGGTACTGGTCTTTCTTGTCACCGCCAAAACCGAGTAAACCCATTTGATTCGCTTTGGTGGCGCGCAAGGTGCCATTGACTAAGAGACTTTGTGCCAGATAGATCTTGGTTGCAGAGACATAATAGTCAACGCCTCGATCGTCTTTCGCACCTAATTGCTTGACATTAGTGACGCCAAGCGCACCCAATCCACCTATACGCGCATCGCGTTTGTATTGCACACCAGCGGCAATCTGCGGCATCCAGCCTGTCTGGTCATATACGGCGTCGCCCGCTAATTTGACTTTAATGCCAAAAATATCTTGTTTCAAATTGAGCGCGTTTAAGGGCGCGAGGCTGCCAGTGAATTCTTGTTTGGCGAGTGAAAATTCAACGCGATCCGCAATTCCTATCGCAGCACCATAGGTTTTTAAACTGTAATCTTGGGTATTCGCCTGAGTGTAATGAACATTAGCGCCGTAGCTATCACGTGTACCGTAGCCAGTAATCAAAGCCCAAGGCGTTAAGCCACCGCCACCGGCTCCCTCAACTTGACTGACACCACCGGTAGCGGTCAGTTTGCCCATATCTGGCGTGAGTGAGGTTTGTGCATGTGCTGTTTGAATGCCTAAACTTATGCTGGCGAGAAGAATAATTTTGCCGGCTTTGCTGCTGGTGCGGTGTGAAATACGGTCAGAAATGAAATGAGGCATGGTGACTCCCTAAGTTGTGCTTATTGGTAATGGCGCGTTATGGTGCGAATACATATTCCAGACAATGATGGTTAATTCGACTTGCTTAGGCAATTTTGCTTAACTAATGATTGCTGTTACCAACTTATACGAAGAGCGTTTGAGAATGGATTCAATTATTTTTAAAAAAAGTCAAAAAAATTTGAAATTAATTGAGGATTCATTTTTGGGAAGACTATTGGATGATGAATAAAAAATATCCCTACTTCTAAGGTAGAGAGTAGGGATATTTTAGATATTGTTTATACAAGCTTTGTTAAACTGTTTTCAGCCAATTACCTTTAAATAAGATAGGGCCACTAGGTTTTTCAGGGTTGCCCGAACCACCTTTAGGTTCTAGCGAAATTGCCAGGAGTTGAGGCGTATCGTTAGTGAGTCCTTCTGGTAAATTAATGCGTAAAACCTCAGCGGTCGTATTTGCTGCGTTGGTAGCTTGATCGACCAGTCCCAAGGATCGTACTTTGCCTTCTTTAGAGATAGACCACAGTTCTAAACTCTGATTGCTGGCTACTTGCGGTCGGTTGACGAAACGCAGCAAGACCTGACGACGTTTGCTATCGCTGGATATGACAGCGACCGGCTGAGCTTTATCATCGGATAAGGTCGCCACATACATCTCCGTTGACAGACTGCTGTCTTGTGGTTTGAAGACAAACGCCGTCATTAAAATGAGGGCCGCACTCGCAAGCATGCTAAGGCCGCGCCAAAATCGCAATTCATGCAGAAATTGGAACAAGGCTTTCTGACTGCGCTCAGCACCGAGTTTGAGTTGCTTTTCTATATTGCGCCACACTTGGGCTTGCGGCACTTTGGCCGTAGAAAATTCCATCATCGGCATTAGATGAGCTTGCCATTCTCTGACAATTTGTTGTAAATGCGGATCGCTTTGTAGCCAGGTAGTAAAGCGACGACGTGCGCCGCCACGTAAGGTGCCGAGCACAAATTCGGCAGCTAATTTATGCTGCAGGCGCTGCTTATGTTGAATATTCATGCCAACGCTCCTTTGGTTAAACACACTTTTAATTTTTCCAAGCCGCGACGTATCCAGGTTTTGACCGTGCCCATAGGCAGTTGCATTTGCTCTGCCACTTCGCTATGGGACAGATCGTGGAAGTAGGCCAAACTCATGGCTTGTCTATGCAGGCCTTCCAAGCGCGACATACAACGGGCCAAGGATGCTGCATCTTGACTTAGCTCTAATGCCTGGATAGGTGTTGCATCTTGGCTTTCCATTGCCTGCCAGATTTCTGTTTCAAATGCATCGGTATCGTAGCTGACGTTAAGATGCTGACCATTATTTAATTTGCGTAGCAAATCAAAAGCGCGGTTACGCACTATCGTCGTCATCCAGGTCATTGGTGAGGCGAGGCTGGCTTGATAGCTGGATGCGTTGTTCCAAATGTTGACGAAACTATCTTGCAAGACTTCTTCTGCCAATTCGCGTTGCTGCAAAATGCGCATGACAAATCCAAATAATTTGGGGGAGCTGACTTCGTATAAAGAATGAAAAGCTTGCGCATCTTGCTTGGCGACTGCCAGCAGCCACAAGTGCATTTGCCCGGGATCTAGGGCCTTGGTTCGGGTCGATAAGTTTGACAATGGAATTCCTTTTTACTTGAGTTAGGTGAGTGCCAATTTGTACAAACAGGACGGTGCGAAGTCGAGTCTTAAAGTGTTTGTGCTAACTTATACGTAGAAAAAGCTTTAGCGGATGCAAAAAATCATAAGGGCTTGAATTTTTAGCAAAAATTTTATGCCGGATTTTACTTTTTTCACCTTTAGATTAACTAAAAATCGATTTTATTTGCTGCCTTATTCTGGTTCATTTGTGAGATTAAAAGGCGAGCATTTTTGTCACGATAGGGTAAAGCTGAGTGTTGGGTTGTACCTCGTTTGACTATTATTTTACTGTGAAGAATTTAAGAAGATGCCTGTAAAGCACGCCACCAGGCACCAGTCATTACAAAGCGTGGGAAATTTATCCATTGTTCGACGAGCAGACGAGAGGCCGCATTAAAAGGGCTGCTAAACGGTATTGATGGCTGTGCTTCTCGTTGATGTCCTACAGCCTGCAATGCAATAGATAAACCCATGCCCGCTAGAGAAAACAGTGCGAATAAATACTGGCCATTGACCACACTATAAATTAGATAGATATTGGCACAAATAAATCCCGGTACTAGCACAATATGTAAGAGTAGGTTAAGGCGAGAACGATGAAATTCCGTATAGCCCTGCCATTGCCATTGAATAAGTTTGAGCATGATGATTACTTTCTTTTACGTTTTTTTGTGGTCTTTTATTTCATTGTGATGGCTTAGATAATATGACTAAATATCCAATAGTCACGTGATTCGCCACGTACGATGCGGTACTTTTTTAGATGGCCTTCGAGATTAAAACCGCACTTTTCCAAAACTCGTCTGGAGTTAATATTATTGTCCAATACCGTTGCCTGTATGCGTTGAAATTGGGCATGCTGATGGGCCCATTGCGTCAATGTCCTACAAGCGCAAGTGGCAATGCCTTGTCCCCAAAACGCTGGATTCAAATCATAGGCGATTTCCGCACTTTGATTCACTTGCGAGATAGTGTGAAAACCTATCGTACCTATGAGCTGATCGTCGTGTTTGTTGGCAATCGCGAATTTAATCTGTGCCGCGGGATTAGACCAGTCGGGTCGGTGAATAAATTGCTGCAAGTCGGCAGGTGAACTGACATTCCAACTCGTGCACTGACGAATTTCCTCTAGTTTTAAGTACTCGTACCAGGAAACTAAATCGGCGGCGCACAGGGGGCGTAATTCTATAGAGGGCGCTGCCGCATCCGGAAAGTTCAGTGCCGGCAGGGTTTTGTGGTCAAACACCTCATGCAGATGGGAAGTGTTCGGTAATAAGCTGCTAAGATGGTATTTTCCAAATATGGACATAGTTCCTCTCTTCAGAAGTGAGTAGGCGTAGCTTAATATTATGGCATGACGACAAGCTAGCAACTCTCGTATTTTATGGATTAAATTAATTCATCAAGCCAGTTCGCAATGAATGGTTTTAGTCATATTGATGAGATTGTCGCTTTGCATAATAATTACCGTGATTTTAATTAACTGCTTAGAAACTTTCACTTTAAGCTAAGTAGGCGACGTGACTAGAAAAAATCTCCCCCGCCCGCGTGCCATCAAGGGCGTCTTGAGGTATAATTCGAATTTCCCGCTTGTGCCGTCTGGCACCTTCTGCAATGACTAAGTTCGTATTCGTTACTGGGGGCGTCGTCTCCTCTCTAGGCAAAGGCATTGCCGCTGCCTCACTCGCTGCTATTCTTGAATCGCGCGGTCTCAAAGTTACCATGCTCAAACTCGATCCTTACATTAATGTGGATCCGGGTACCATGAGCCCATTCCAACACGGTGAAGTATTCGTCACAGATGACGGTGCTGAGACTGATTTGGATTTAGGACACTACGAGCGTTTTATCACCGCCAAGATGAAGAAAGTGAATAACTTCACGACCGGCCAGATTTATGAATCCGTGATTCGTAAGGAACGCCGTGGTGAATATTTGGGCAAAACTGTTCAAGTTATTCCACACATTACTAACGAAATTCAAGAATACATCCATCGTGGCGCAGCTGGTTTTGACGTCGCTTTAGTTGAAATCGGTGGTACGGTGGGTGATATTGAATCCTTGCCTTTCTTGGAAGCAGCGCGCCAATTGAGTTTGCGTGCAGGCCGTAATGCTGCTGCTTTCGTACATTTGACTTTGGTACCATTCCTCGCGTCTGCTGGCGAATTGAAAACCAAACCTACCCAGCACAGCGTACAAAAATTACGCGAAATTGGTATCTTCCCAGATGCCTTATTGTGCCGCGCTGACCGTCGTATTCCGGATGATGAACGCGCAAAAATTTCCTTGTTTTCCAACGTGGTTGAAGAAGCGGTGATCTCTGTATGGGATGCCGATACTATCTACAAAATTCCACAAATGTTGCATGATCAAGGCTTGGACAAAATCATTTGCGACAAGTTGGGCTTGAATCCAAAACCAGCCGATTTGTCCATGTGGGACAAACTTATCTATGCATTAGAAAATCCAAAGCAAGAAGTTACCATCGGCATGGTTGGTAAATATGTTGACTTGACTGAATCGTACAAGTCGCTAACCGAAGCTTTGCGTCATGCCGGTATTCATACCGAAAGCCGGATGAATATTGAGTATGTCGATTCTGAAGAAATCGAAGCGCACGGCACCAAAGCATTGGAAAAATACGATGCGATCTTGGTACCAGGTGGATTCGGCAAACGCGGCGTAGAAGGTAAAATTTTGGCAGCACGTTATGCGCGTGAAAACAAGATTCCTTACCTCGGCATTTGCCTCGGTATGCAAGTCGCCTTGATCGAATATGCGCGTAATAAAGCGGGCTTGGCGATGGCGAACTCGACTGAGTTTGATCTGGAAACCGAGCAGCCTGTCGTTGCCTTGATCAATGAATGGCAAAGTCACGACGGTAAAGTCGAAACCCGTGATGAGAATTCTGATCTCGGTGGCACTATGCGTTTAGGCGCACAGACTTGTGCAGTCCAGCCCAATACTTTGGCATCTGACATCTACGGCAATGTCGTGACTGAGCGTCATCGTCATCGTTACGAAGCGAACAATCATTACCTGAAGCGCGTTGAAGATGCGGGTCTGGTCGTGTCAGCGCGCACACCAACCGAAGACTTGTGCGAGATTATTGAATTGCCAAAGAGCGTACATCCTTTTTACTTAGGTGTGCAATATCACCCTGAGTTTAAGTCGACACCGCGCGATGGTCATCCACTGTTCACTGCGTTTGCAAGAGCGGCAATCGCTCATAAGCAAGCGCAACAAGCGTAATTTTCAAGCGATATTAGCTTAAAGGAAAACAGCATGAAATTATGTGGATTTGACGTTGGCTTGGATCAGCCTTTCTTTTTGATCGCCGGCCCTTGCGTGATTGAGTCGCATCAAATGGCGATGGACACGGCGGGTGCGTTGAAAGAAATTACAACTGAATTGGGTATCCCTTTCATTTATAAATCTTCTTTTGATAAAGCGAATCGTTCTTCCGGCACTTCTTTCCGTGGCTTAGGCATGGAAAAGGGCTTGGAAATCTTGGCGGACGTGAAAAAGCAATTGAACGTCCACGTCCTGACCGATATTCACGCCATTGAGGAAATTAAGCCAGTTGCAGCGGTCGTCGATGTTTTGCAAACGCCAGCTTTCTTGTGTCGTCAGACCGATTTCATTCAAGCTTGTGCGCAATCTGGTAAACCGGTGAATATCAAAAAAGGTCAGTTCTTAGCGCCACACGATATGATCAACGTCATCGCAAAAGCGCGCCTAGCTGCAAAACAAGCAGGGCTGCCGGAAGATAATTTCATGGCCTGTGAGCGTGGTGTTTCTTTTGGCTATAACAATTTGGTGTCCGACATGCGCTCATTAGCGATCATGCGTGAAACCAATTGCCCGGTTGTATTCGATGCGACGCATTCCGTACAATTGCCAGGTGGTCAAGGTACATCGTCGGGTGGTCAACGTGAATTCGTGCCAGTGCTGGCGCGTGCTGCGGTAGCGGTGGGTATCTCAGGCTTGTTTATGGAGACGCATCCAAATCCGGCACAAGCGATGTCTGATGGTCCGAATGCAGTTCCACTTGGACGTATGAAAGAATTGCTCGCGACCTTGTTAGATTTAGATCGCATCGTCAAGAAGAACGGATTTTTAGAATCTAGTTTTAATTAAGACTTAATGCCTCGCAAAGCTGAATGGCTTTGCGAGGCAAATTTTTATCATCGGTTTCAAAGTGTGGGTAGATGATGATCGCTTCAAAACCACAAATGTGTTTTGAAGAAGAGGGCAGGTGCAGACAAAACGAGAAACTCGATTTGCGCGCGCAGTTTCTACAAGATCGAACCCGATAGTTTGTGATTTTCGCACCAGACTTAAAGCCAATATTTTTGTTATTTGATTGAATTTTGATTGTTTAGGAGAATTTGCATGAGTGCTATCGTTGATATTATCGGTCGTGAAATTATTGATTCACGCGGCAATCCAACTGTGGAATGTGATGTGTTGTTGGAATCTGGCGTGATGGGTCGTGCTGCTGTACCTTCAGGTGCATCAACCGGTTCCCGCGAAGCGATTGAATTGCGCGATGGTGATAAGTCCCGTTACATGGGCAAGGGCGTTTTGAAAGCCTGCGAAAACATCAACACAGAAATCGCAGAAGCGATCATGGGTTTGGATGCGAACGAACAGGCTTTCTTGGATCGCACTCTGATCGATCTCGACGGCACAGAAAACAAAGCACGCTTAGGCGCTAATGCGATGTTGGCAGTTTCGATGGCAGTTGCTAAAGCCGCGGCGGAAGAAGCTGGTTTGCCTTTGTATCGCTATTTCGGCGGCTCCGGCGCGATGCAATTGCCAGTGCCTATGATGAATGTGATCAACGGTGGCGCCCATGCTGACAATAATTTGGATTTGCAAGAATTCATGATCATTCCAGTTGGCGCACCAACATTCCGTGAAGCGATTCGTTACGGCGCAGAAGTGTTCCACAGCTTGAAAAAAATCTTGCACGACAAAGGTTTGACGACTGCGGTTGGCGATGAAGGCGGTTTCGCACCATCGGTAGAGAACCACGAAGAAGCGATCAAGTTAATCATTCAAGCGATCGAGGCAGCTGGCTACACACCAGGCACACAAATCGCATTGGGCTTAGATTGTGCAGCGAGTGAATTCTATAAAGATGGCAAATACCATTTGGAAGGCGAGGGCTTAACTTTGTCTTCAGCTGACTTCACTAACTTGCTGGCGACATGGGTCGACAAATATCCTATCATCTCTATCGAAGATGGTATGGCGGAAGGCGATTGGGATGGTTGGAAAATCCTGACCGAAAAACTCGGCAAAAAAGTTCAGATCGTGGGTGATGATTTGTTCGTGACGAACACCAAGATTTTGAAAGAAGGCATACAAAAAGGTATCGCTAATTCTATCTTGATCAAGATCAATCAAATCGGTACTTTGACTGAAACTTTCGCAGCGATCGAAATGGCAAAACGCGCTGGTTACACTGCCGTGATTTCACACCGCTCTGGCGAAACAGAAGACAGCACGATTGCTGACATCGCTGTTGGTATGAACGCTTTGCAAATCAAAACGGGCTCTATGTCCCGTTCTGATCGTATGGCAAAATACAACCAACTGTTGCGTATCGAAGAAGATTTGGGCGAAATCGCTAGCTACCCAGGTCGTGATGCGTTTTATAATTTGAAGTAATTGGCATACCGAAGTTAAAAAAGGGGAAGATGACTTCCCCTTTTTATCGTTGTAAAATTTTTTTGAATTGTTTATCTTGGTCTAAGATCACATGCGTCTAATTACCATCGCCTTACTAGCTTTGTTAGTCCTGATCCAGTATCCACTGTGGTTAGGTAAAGGCGGCTGGCTGCGGGTTGGTGAGTTAGACAAACAAGTAACCGCAGCGCGGGTAAAAAACGACGGACTAAAAGAGCGCAACGCTAAATTAGATTCCGAAGTACAAGACTTAAAAAACGGCACGGCGGCCGTCGAAGAACGCGCCCGTTTCGAATTAGGCATGATCAAGAAGGACGAAATCTTTGTGCAGATTTTGGATGCCGGAAGTCAGCTTGAAAGTAAGCCGCAAGTTATTAAATCTGCTGGTAAGAAGAATTAATTAGAGTCATTCTTTGTTTTACCTGCAATCTCTAAGTTCTACGATTTATTGATGGACTCAAAATTTTTGAGTTGGATGCGATCGAGCAAGCAATCGACTATAGAGTTCCTACCATCAATGTAGGAAAACAAAATGCACGATGTTCCGCATTAATGGCGCCCAATCATTTGATCACAATAAACACAGTCTGCACCGCTAAAACCGTCAAACTGTATGTCTAATCAAAATATAGAAATACAAGCAGCATCCATGCGGCTTGCAAGCGCAATGAAACAATTTGTTTTTTTGGGTATGTTCGGGTATCTTTTCATTTTGTCAAATTAAATCACGTTGGGCCATGACACTTAGCGAACTGATCGAACAATTCGGTGACCTTTCTGACGACGCGACAATTTTCGCTGAACGGATCGACGGATTTTTCATGCCCAATTCAAGGGCTGCTTCGATTGCAATTCCCGAACCACTTACTGCTAAGCCCATTCGTGGCGTAGCGGCTGAACTAGCCCCTGGTTTAGAGTATTTCTTAGAGGTTTTTATCGCTCGAGAAGTCCTTGAGGATTGGATCGAAAACCATGGAGGTGCTCGACCAACGATAGATCAGACTCTGTAAAGAATTATTTACTATGCTGAAAACGATGCGTAGCTTGAGCCGCAATTTGGCTAACACTGCGCTCGTTCGGACTGGCCGGATGCACTGCCATTTCTTGTTAATTCGCTGGCGGCCTGTCGCACAGTTTGAACCCTAGGCCTCCCGATGAGCCCACGCAATTCTTACTACTTCAAATTGGCTTGTTGGATGGTCGCGTCGCTAACTGCGGTAGAGGTTGTTCAAAGTAATGTTGTTGTTGCAATCGTAACGATGATCGCGTGTGTTGTTCTCGGTAGTTGGTTCTTACGCCGCTTGGAATGCCCGCGTTGTGGTTCTTCGATTGCTTTGTACAGCTCAGCCGGAGGTCTTCCTTTGTCTCATTGTTCTGTCTGTGAGCTTGATTTGAGGCTTCCGTTCAAAGGAAAACCATATGACCAAGCATAACGGGTCTATTCCTGCGGATGCCAGCTGGTGCCGTTGAACCAACACGTCGTTAGACACGATATGCGTCGGATAGCCGTCAGCGATCTGACGGCCATTTTAATATCCAGTTTAAAGAGTAGTCATCTCAATTTTTATCAGTAGAAAGCAATTTTTCAAATGCAATCTCAACTTCAGCCACACTAGGCGGTCTTCCTTTATCTCCGAGGTTGATGATTTTATCTGACCAGTTTCCTTCCGTTTTCCATTTGGGCGAATCGCAGTAAATTTCTATGGTGGGTGTTTCGTAAGCTGCAGCGATATGGACTAGGCCCGTGTCGACGCCTATGACTAAAGCGGCGCGTTGAGCAAGTACTGTTGCTTCTTGCATAGAGAGCTTAGGCAATACTCGGGCGTTGGGCATGTGCTCTGCCATAGCTTCTGCTTCCATTTTTTCTGCGGCAGTTCCCCAAGGAAGCAAGATCGGCCAGCCCGTTACTTGTAAATCTCGTGCAGTGCTTATCCAGTTATTGCGTGACCATTTTTTTGATTCGCCTGCGGTGCCATGAAAGAACACGATGTAGGGTGTTGCTGGCATCCACTCAGGTTGTAAATCCAATTTTTGTAAACCGAAACTGGCGGGCGTATCGATTTGATAATTAAGCGCGCCAGCGGCAACCAAACGTCCACGTAAGACTGCGTGAGTGCGGCGGTCAACCGGGATGCTCAAGTCATGAAAAATTCTTGAAATACCTTCATAGCCTGAGCCTTCCGTACCATTGGCTAATCCGATTTTTTTGCCATTCGGTGCTTTGCGCGCCATGCCCATGATGATGCCGGTTTTTAGCAAACCTTGGGTATCAAAAATAAAATCGTAAGCTTCTTCACGTAGTGTGCGGTAGAAATGTTTGATTTCGGCGCGAGTTTCTTTGTTGCCCAAACTTTTACGCCAACGTCTTTGCGCATAGGCGATGACCTTGTTGACTTTGGGTTGCAGCTTGACCAGATTAACGTAGGCTTCTTCCACCACCCAATCAATTTGTGCGTCAGGGTAGTAGGCTTTGATGTCATCGACCATGGGCATGTTGTGGAGTACATCGCCTAGCGAAGAAACGCGGATCAGAAGGATTTTCACGGTGAAGAATTGATTTGATTTATAAATAATGACGGTCAGCTATTGGAATTCTGCTTGTGTTTACTCTCTTCTCCCGCGAGCGGGAGAAGTGCAGGGGATGAGGGACGTCGGGCAGGTAAAATGATGTTTCATCTGTACATCCTAAATAGAACGAATGACATTAAATATACGTTTCGCCAACCTGAACTACCCTCACCCCAACCCTCTCCCGCCTGCGTGATAGGGAGTTTTATCCCTATCTCGACTTGTGTAGATACTTATGGCCTGCTGGAGAGCGAATGTCACAAATTTCTAGTAGGGCAAAACCGCATCCGGCTTAACAGCCAAAATCGCCGCTTTCAACGCTGCCTGTATCCTCGCCAATGCCTCTGAAGTCTCCGCTTCAAAGCGCATGACGATGACGGGTGTTGTATTCGATGAGCGCGCTAAGCCGAAACCGTCTGGATATTCAACACGTAAGCCATCAATATTAATGATCTCGGTCGATCCGGGGAAATTCGCATTCTTTTGCATCTCAGCGATGATGGCAAAGTTCTCGCCTTCGTTTAATTTCAATTGCAATTCTGGCGTGCTGGTCGATTGTGGTAATTCATTGAGTGTGGCTGACATGTCGGCAACTTTGCTCAAAATTTCTAATAAGCGCGCACCAGCATACATGCCATCATCAAAGCCATACCAGCGATCTTTAAAGAAAACATGGCCACTCATTTCGCCACCGAGTGGAGAGCCAGTTTCTTTGAGTTTAGCTTTGACCAGCGAGTGACCCGTTTTCCACATCAAGGGAACGCCGCCGTGGTTTTTGATCCAGCTCGATAAATGACGAGTGCATTTCACATCATATAAAATTTGCTCGCCGGGATTACGGCTTAAGACATCGGCGGCAAACAACATCAATTGGCGATCAGGGTAAATGATTTGTCCATCTTTCGTCACCACACCGAGGCGATCACCGTCACCGTCAAACGCTAAGCCAATTTCAGCATCGGTAGTTTGTAAGCAGCGGATCAGATCTTGTAAATTTTCTGGATGTGCGGGGTCGGGATGATGATTCGGGAAATTGCCATCAACTTCGCAAAATAATTCTGTCACTTCGCAACCCATCGCGCGGTACAAATCGCCTGCAAATGCACCAGCGACACCATTGCCACAATCGATTGCAATCTTGATTTTGCGTGTGAGTTTGACATCGCTAACGATGCGTTCCTGATACGCAGCTTTGATATCGTGCGTGCTGTAAGTCCCTTCACCAACAGCGAAGTCTTTTGCCACGATTCTGTCATACAGCGCTAGTATGGTGTCGCCATAAATCGCTTCGCCTGCCAGCACCATTTTGAAACCATTGTAGTCAGGTGGATTGTGACTGCCGGTCACCATGATGCCGGATGTCGCGCCCAAGACATGGGTGCCAAAATACACCATAGGCGTAGCGACCACACCGAGATCAATCACGTTGATGCCAGTGGCTTGTAGACCCATGGCTAGAGCGGCTGTCAGTGAAGGGCCGGACAAACGACCATCGCGACCTATCACGACGGTCTTCTCACCTTTAGCCAGTGCGGCGCTACCAAAGGCTTGACCTATCGCATAAGCGACGTCTGCGTCTAAGGTCTTATCAATAATGCCGCGAATGTCGTAGGCTTTAAAAATACTTTTGGAAAGGAGGGACATAAAATTCACCTATAAAAAATAATTTCTTTAAAACCTCTCAACACAGAGGCACAGAGACACTGAGAAAGAGCAGGAGACAGTGAACAATAATATTTTCTCAGTGAATCTCTGTGCCTCTGTGTCTCTGTGTTGAGGGGTTCTTATGTTCTGTTCTTAATCTGCCAAATAAAATCTTCAATACCGCACTGAGGCTGATATTCAACCACCAATTGCTGTATCAGGCTACGTACTTTTTCGTAATCAAAATTGCTGCATGCCAGGTCTAATTCTTCTAAGGCTGCTTGTAAATCTACCCAAGCTAATTCAGCTTCTTGGGCGCGCATGATCAGAGGATGTGTGGTGCGTTCAACATTGTCACCAATCAGCAATTCTTCGTACAGCTTTTCACCCGGACGCAAACCGACTTCACGGATTTCTATCGTGCCTTCTGGGTGATCTGCCGACTTCACTTCTAATCCGCACAAATGCACCATGCGACGCGCTAAGTCGATGATGCGTACTGGTTCGCCCATATCGAGCACAAATACGTCACCGCCTTGACCCATCGCGCCAGCTTGCAAAACCAATTGCGCGGCTTCTGGTATGGTCATGAAGTAACGGGTGATTTCTGCATGGGTTAAAGTAATCGGCCCACCTTGCATGATTTGCTTACGGAATAGTGGAACGACCGATCCCGAAGAGCCTAGCACATTGCCAAATCTGACCATGCAAAATCGGGTAATTTGTTGACGGCGCGCATTCGCTTGCAAGATGAGTTCGGCTAAGCGCTTGGTCGCTCCCATCACATTGGTGGGGCGTACGGCCTTATCGGTAGAGATCAAAACGAATTGTTTAACGCCCGCATCGATCGCCGCTTGTGCCAATTTATAGGTGCCGAAAACATTATTGCGTATGCCTTCGATAGGATTATGTTCGACCAGCGGTACATGTTTGTATGCGGCGGCGTGATACACCGTATCAATTTCGAAGCCACGGAAAATTTTATCGAGCTTGGCGCTGTCGTGTATTGAGCCTAAGAAAGGTTTTATCTCACATACCAATTGCAATTGATCGCGTAGTGCTGATAATTCTTGCTCGATTGAATACAGAGAAAATTCTGACATTTCCAAAAGCATCAGACTCTTGGGTTTTTGCCGCAAAATCTGTCGGCATAATTCTGAGCCTATGGAACCGCCCGCGCCACTGACCAGTACATTTTTATCGGTGATGCAGGTGGCTAGCAGTGCCTCATCTGGTTCGACTTGATCGCGTCCTAGTAAGTCTTCAATCTCGACATCACGAATATCTTGCACGCGCAATTCACCGTTAATCAAACTCTTGATAGAAGGTGTGACTTTGACGCGGACTTTGTAATTTTCTAGTTGATCGAGAATTTGCTTTTGTTTGGCTTTAGAAACGCTGGGCAAGGCGAGCAAAACTTCTTTAATGCCGAAATTTTTGACTAGCTGTGGAATCGCTTCAACGGCATAAACTTTGATGCCAGCAATCGAAGATCCATGCATCGTCTGGTTGTCGTCAATGAAGGCAATGCAATCAAGTTCATGTCCTGCGCGCAAAGCATTCGCGAGTTGCATACCGGCCGTGCCAGCACCATAGATCGCGATTTTGATCGCATTCGGATTGCGTCTGAGCCCACCGAGGTAAGCGCGTGCAGCTAATCGACTAGCGCCGACATAAAGTATGGCGCCCGACCAGTAGATGACAAACACCGCACGTGAGATCGCCGTCAGCTGCAACATGAAGCTGAGGAATGCTAGTGCTAGTACAGACAGCGTTACACCAATCACGACGACGCTGACCATCTTTTGATCGATATAGCGTATGACGGCGCGGTACAAACCTATCTTGATAAAAATAGGAATTGCGAACATAGGTACTGCTGCGATCAACCAAGCGTAATGTTTGAGTAATTCAAGATTGACCGTTTCATAGCGCGTCAATATCGCCAGAATAAATGCCAGCGGTAAAAAAATAGCATCCACCACGCCAGCAATAATTTGCTTATGTAGCCTTGGGAGATTGATTAAGGTGTGCATCATGTTGGAATGGTCGTTTTAATTTGTGTACACACTAATGGGTGACGCCATCACGCTTAATCACTTTAAAGAAAGTGCGGAACAATATTTTAATATCCAGTAACAATGATTGATGCTGCAAGTAATAAGCGTCTAATTCGACTTTTTCCGGAATCGGTAATTCATCCCGGCCGTTGATTTGCGCCCAGCCTGTTAAGCCGGGAACGATGGTGTGAACTTGTTTCTCGGTGCGCAGTGCAATCAAATCTGCTTGGTTGTAGAGCGCTGGACGTGGACCGACGAAGCTCATATCGCCTTTAATAATGCTCCACAATTGTGGTAACTCATCAAGGCTGGATTTACGTAGAAAAGAGCCGACCGGTGTTAAGTATTGATCGGGATTTGTCAGTAAATGTGTTGCTACCGCTGGCGTATCGATCAACATAGAGCGAAACTTTGGCATTTTAAAAATCTGATTGTAGCGACCGACGCGATCTGACCAATAGATGATGGGGCCACTTGATGTCAATCGCACCATCAATGCAACGATGATGAATGGCACTAGTAGAATAAGGGCAGCAATGAAGGCGAGGAGTAAATCGGCAAATCGTTTCATAAATACGAACTTTCGGTTTCTATTTTTATTCGTGGTTGGTTGATACTAAGCTGGCAGCACTTTCGCGTAAGCCTTGCTGCACGGAATACGGCGGCGCCCACTGCATATGGTCGCGTGCTTTACTGCTATCGACGCTTAAGGACTGACATAGACGATCGGCGATATTTTTTTTGCCGATTATCGTGGCAGCAAAATTAATTAAAGCGGCAGGGAAGGGCAGCAAACGTGACGGTACTTCTAATGCCTTTGCAGCTTCACGCAAGAGTTCCGTGGTCGATAAATCGTCACCGTCAGAAATTAAAAAGACCTGATTGTAAGCCCGCGGATTTTGCACACAATGCAAAATGAAATCAGTCAGATTTTTGACAAACACAAAGCTACGTTGATTGTGGATACTGCCTAAGGGGAGGGGAATTTGTTTCTTGACCCAAATTAATAAACTTAAAAAGTTGGCGGCAACCCCTTTGCCATACACTAAAGGTGGGCGAATTATCGTGATCGCCATACCAGTACGCTGCCCCAGTTCCATTAAAGCTATTTCCGCTTCTTGCTTGGAAATGCCGTAAGGATCACTTGCTTGCGGTTCATCATTTTCGGAAAATGCTTTTCCCATTGCAGTCATCTCACCATTTACTTTGATAGAGCTAAGGTAGATGAATTGATTGACACCATTCGCCGCCGCTTGTTCTGCCAAGCGTAGCGTTCCATACAAGTTGACCTCACGAAAAGCAGCCAGTGGATCAGTCTCAGTATCGTTCATTACGTGCACCCGTGCGGCGCAATGGATGACGGTGTGCACCTCAGTCAGATGCGCTTGCCAATCCGTATTGCGGTCGATGGTACCAATAACAGGTGTATTTAAGTCCGATGATGGACCGCCACTTCGTACCGGGCAAACAACTTCGCGATTTTGCGCCAAGGCCATTTGCAATAAGTGAGATCCGACAAAGCCCGTTGCACCAGTGATGAGTATTTTATTTTTCATGGTGGATAACTAGCTTGGCGAACGTCGCGCGCTCTTACCTGAGTAGACCGCGTTCAGACGTAGATAGCGACGTAGCAGAAACTTGGAAAAGCTATGGAAGAACCAGAGCGCGTGCCGGGAGAAAATATTCCGGTTCTTATGTGCTGCGGTATGAATCGCTTTTAAGTGCGGATAATAATGTACAGCTTGTTGATGATAGCGGCGAGCACGATAGCAGATGTCGACGTCTTCAAAGTACATGAAGTAACTGGGATCAAAACCGCCCAGTGCCTGATACAGTTCTGGCCTAAATGCCAGAAAAGCACCGGATGCCCACTCCACAGGTATATCGTTCACCGCCGCAGCTATCCGGTCTTTATCGTAAGTTTCGCTGAAGGTATTTACTAAGGGCATCTTGACTATGGATAACATGCCAGGAAAGTGGCGGATGTTTTTATCGGCTACGCGCATAGCCTGATCACGATACAAGTTCAGGGTGGCGATGGCGTGACCAGATTGCTGCATTTTTTCTGTGAGTAAAAATACGGTTTCCGCGGTAACGCTAATGTCTGGATTCATCACCAAAAAAATATCATCAGTTTGGAATCCGGTTTTCTTTTGTATCAGGTCGAATAGATAATTATTGTTCTCGCCAAAACCCAAGCCGGCATGGTCATCGGTATAAAAAATCTGATGTTGTGCGCAATAGGCTTTCAAACTAGCGGCCGGCTTATTGTCTTTAAGCCAGATAGTCAAGCGCACGCGCTCATCCAACAAACCACCTAGTTTGCTGTCGATTAATAAGTCTTCATGACCATGGCTGATAATGGCAACATGAATCATACGAGTGATCTCGTCGGTTTCATTGTTGCTAATGGCGATTGCATCATGATGCGCATTCTTTATCCTGCATAGTTTGTTTGAACAGACGCTGCGCCGCAAAATGCAAAAGCACCCAATCCACAGAGACGCGACATACCCAAGCAAAGGCTGCGCCGATTAAGCCAAATTGTTTGGTCAGTACGACCAACAAAGCCATGTAGAAGAATAATTCAAAGACATGAAAGAGTGCGGTCGTCTTGGTATTTCCGGTCGCATGCAGCAGGGTATATGGTACTACAGCGATGCCATTAATAAAGGTACCAAACACTAATACGACAGTGATAGGAAAGGCTTTTTGTGCGAATTCCGGTGAAATCCACCAGGCAAAGCCGGGATAGGCGACAAGTAGGGTCAATAAACACAAACCCGCCATGATCTTAGCCATGCGGCGCAGATTGGCTGAATAAGACTGATGCAAGTCGCTGCGCGAAGCGATCGTCGCAAATACGGGCATTAAGGCTCCACAAATTGCAATCGGTATCATCAGTAAGCGCATCAAGCCTTCTTGTGGGATCGCGTACTCCGACAATTTATCGGCACCGACTAGGGCACTGACAAAGAAACGGTCGCCATACACCATCAGCGGGCTGACGATGCCAGTTACGGTAACCCAAAAACCATAGGAGACCAGCTGTCGAATTTGTAGTTTGATGCCGCCAAAATCCTGTTTGATCGTGGCCAATTTATCGCGAATGAATAAGTAATGCTTGAGCTGAAAACATCCATACAGCACGGTGACTAATCTTGCCAATACCAGATATACCGTAATCATCCACAAGCTTGAGCCATGTAGCATGATGGACAGCGCAGGCAGAATAAACATACAAAATCCTAAGAAGATTTTATTAATGTTGGATTCTTTAAATTGCCCTAAACCTTCGAGCGCACCGCGCATACCGCTGGTGAGTGTGGCAGGAATCACACCCAACGCTGTTATCTGTAAAGCGATTTTTGTATCGTGCTGCCATGCGGGCGTAATTTTTAGCCAATCGTGTGCCAGCGGATAAGCGAAACCCATGATCAATAAAAATCCCAGAACCCCGGTCACTGCCGTGAGCAGTAATCCTGCTTTTAGAATATGGTGAATCGCGAATCGGCGAGTTTCTGGCAAAGCATCTTGCATCGCTGTCTGCAAGCGGCTCACTTCATAGGTGAGGGCACGTCCAGCACCGAAATCAAAAAAATTGAAATAACCTATCAGTGCCCAAATTAATGTCAAGACACCAAAACCTTCAGCACCTAATTGCTGCAAGGTGTAAGGAATGCAGGCGCCGGCTGCCAATAAAGGAGAGCCGCTACCAATCAGATTCCAGATGGTGTTTTTTTTGAGTGACATATTAGTTAGCTGCGCCCGCCGATTTCACTGACGATGCGATAGCTCGCAGGCAGTTTTGCAAAGCTAGATCCCAGTCCTGTATTTCAATTCCAAAATGTAGGCTAAATTTGCTTTTGTCGAGGCAGGAATTTGGGGGTCTTTGCGCCGGTGTTGGGTAATCTGAACTCGGAATGCCTAGTATTTTGGGTAGCGTAGCGTTCAGTAAACCGAATTGGGCCGCGTATTCGACAATACGCTGGCTAAACTCACACCAATTGGTATAACCGTTTGGCGTTAAGTGATAAATACCTTGATGTGCCTGCCACCATGCTGCTGGTGTTCGTGCTTCAGCATTTTGCAATTGCAGAATAACTTGTTTGACTGCATCGCTTAAAAACAAAGTAGAGCTTGGGGTGCCCCATTGATCGTTGACGATATTGAGTTCGGTTTTTTCTTTTGCTAAGCGCAAAATCGTTAGCAAAAAATTCTTGCCAAAATCGGAATACACCCAGCTGGTACGAAAAATTAAATGCGCGCATCCGCTTTTTACAATCGCTTGTTCACCTGCCAGCTTACTCGCACCATAAACATTTAGCGGCGCACAAATATCTTGTTCTATGTAAGCTGTACGATTACCATCGGTATCTGACTTGTGACCATCAAATACATAATCGGTGGAAAAATGGATCAAGCCTATGCCTAGTTTGTTTGCTTCCTGAGCGAGAATAGCCGGTGCTTCCGCATTGACACGAAAGGCTAGTTCACTTTCTTTTTCTGCCAGATCGACCGCTGTATACGCAGCCGGATTGATGATCAAATCGGGTTTGCATTCTTGAATATAGGGTGCGATGGACGCAATATTCGACAGGTCTAGCTCAGCACGTTGCGGTGTAATGATTTCAGCTACATCTTGCAGCGCTTTCGCTAAACTACGACCAAGTTGACCGCTGGTACCCGTCAACAAAATTCTCATGCGAAAACCTCAGCGTCGGCCAATAATTTTCCTAGCTGATCTTTACCCGACAAAGATGGCCTTCCATTGACTATCCCTTCAAGCGGCCAATTGATGGCCAATGCAGGGTCATTCCAAAGCAAACAGCGCTCATGCTCTGGTGCCCAATAATCGGTCGTCTTATAGAGAAATTCTGCATACTCGCTGGTCACGATAAAGCCATGTGCAAAACCAGGTGGTATCCACATCTGGCGGGAATTACTGGCGGATAAAATTGCCGCTGTCCATTTGCCAAAATTGGGCGAGCTGCGACGTACATCAACGGCGACATCGAATACTTCACCAGCAATTACGCGCACTAATTTGCCCTGTGCTTGTTGAATTTGATAGTGCAAGCCACGTAGTACGCCCTTGGCTGAACGTGAATGATTGTCTTGTACAAACTCAGTGTTCACACCGGTACAAGCGGCGAAGGTTTTTGCATTAAAACTCTCGTAAAAAAAGCCGCGTTCATCGCCAAATACTTTGGGTTCTAAAATCAAGACTTCAGGTAAATCCGTTTGAATGATATTCATGGGGGGAGCTTAAAAACTTTTGTGATTCAGCAGGCGCAATAGATATTGGCCGTATTCATTTTTCTTCAAAGGCTGTGCCAAGTCTTCTAATTGAGCCGGGCTGATATAGCCCTTGCGGAAGGCGATTTCTTCGGGACAGGCGACTTTCAAGCCCTGACGTTTTTCTATCGTAGCAATGAATTGGCCCGCTTCCAATAATGAGTCGTGTGTGCCTGTATCCAACCACGCCATGCCGCGACCCATTAATTCGACTTTGAGCTGCCCTTGCTGCAGATAGACATTATTCACGTCAGTGATTTCCAATTCACCGCGAGCCGATGGTTTGATATTCGCAGCAATATCGCAAATCTGCTGGTCGTAAAAATACAGGCCAGTCACGGCATAGTTTGATTTTGGTTTGAGTGGTTTTTCTTCTATGCTGAGTGCATTGCGTTGATCGTCAAAATCCACCACACCATAGCGCTCAGGATCATGGACGTGATACGCAAACACGGTTGCGCCATCTTGATTATTGTCAGCGCTACGCAGCATGGCTTCGAATTCATGTCCATAGTAGATGTTATCGCCCAAAATCAGGGCAGAGGGTGAGTTAGCAACAAATTCTTTACCAATAATGAAAGCTTGTGCCAAACCATCCGGTGACGGCTGTACCGCATAACTGAGGTTGATGCCCCACTGTGAACCGTCACCGAGTAATTCTTGAAAGCGTGGTGTATCTTGTGGTGTCGAAATAATTAAGATATCACGCATACCAGCTAACATCAGTGATGTCAGCGGATAGTAAATCATAGGTTTGTCGTAGATCGGCAATAATTGTTTTGATACTGATTTGGTGACTGGATATAAGCGTGTACCGGAACCGCCTGCCAGAATAATGCCTTTGCGTTGTGCCATTGTTATCTCTTGTGTTTTGTACTTTATGTTGGTGCTAATTGGGTACTAATCAGTTTTTTTCTTGGTATTGCAAGTTGATCCAGTTTTTATATTCGCCAGATAAAACTTGTTCAGTCCATGCGTCATTAGCTAAATACCAGCTGACGGTTTTACGCAGACCTGTTTCAAATGACTCGGCAGGTTTCCAGCCCAGTTCGCGTTCGATTTTGCGGGCATCGATTGCATAACGTTTGTCGTGGCCTGGTCGGTCTTTGACGTGGCGTATTTGATCGCGATAGCTGCCGACTGTTTTGGGCTGTAGTTCGTCGAGCAGATCGCAAATACTGTGTACCACATTTAAATTGGTTTTCTCATTCCAGCCACCAATATTATAGGTTTCTCCAGGGCGACCTGCTTCTAAGACGCGGCGAATCGCGGCGCAATGATCACTGACGTACAGCCAGTCGCGCACCTGACTACCATCGCCATAGATAGGCAAATCCTTGCCTGCACGTGCATTGGTAATCACCAATGGGATTAATTTTTCCGGAAAGTGCAAAGGGCCATAATTGTTGGAACAATTTGTGGTTAGTGTTGGCAAACCGTAAGTATGGTGATAAGCGCGTACCAAGTGGTCTGAGGCTGCTTTTGATGCAGAATACGGGCTGTTCGGTGCGTAAGCGGTAGTCTCGGTGAAGGGGGGATCGTTTGCTTCCAAGCTGCCATAGACTTCGTCGGTTGAGACATGCAAAAATCGGAATGCATTTTTTTCTTGTTCAGGCAGCGCTTGCCAGTAGGCACGGACCGACTCTAATAGACTAAATGTACCGTTGACATTGGTTTCTATAAATGCCGCAGGACCATGAATCGATCGATCAACATGACTTTCCGCGGCAAAATGGACGATGGCTCTTGGTTGATGTTCTTGCAATAATTGATTGAGCGTATCGCGATCGCTAATGTCAGCACGGACAAAAATATGGCGATGATCATTTTTTAAACCAAGAAGATTGTTTAAATTGCCAGCATAAGTCAACTTATCCAGGTTAATAAGGGCTTCATCGTTTTGTGCCAGCCAATCCAAAACAAAATTTGCGCCTATAAAACCAGCGCCACCAGTGACTAAAATCATGGGGATACCTGTTCTTGTTGATGTTAGGACTGGCGCAAAACAGACGCTAGCGCACTTGCAGTCGCCTCGTGCCCTGACTTCGCAGAGGCAGGCTATGCCTTTGTACTGGCTGCGGCGACGCACCCGGTTAAGGCATTCGAGGGCAGGCACTGGCTAGCGCAATTTTGCGTAAGTCCTAATGTTATTCATGAAAGTCCGCAATTTTACGCCACTTGACCTGAAATTCGGTGCGATAGTCAGGCTTTTTTGTCCTAAAAGTAATTAAATGTGTTGTTGAATGGTAAATTTTTGTCAGTTGGTTTTGCGCTTCCTATGAGGCTTCCCATTTTTTTTAGTTAAAAAATGCACTTTGACTCTTGAATTGTGGAATACCCACCTCATTTGTATGGGCAATGCTTGATTTTTATGGAGATTGTTAATGCAAGAGCAAGATAAACCAGTAGAAAATACTGAAACAATAGCAACTTCAATTGACCTTGAAGCCGTACAAGCTGCTGCTGCACAAAATCAGGTCGAACCTGAAGTAGTGATTGAGCCTGGTGTGTCAGTTGAGACCTTGGCGCAATTGGAAGCCAAAGTGTTGGAACTGCAAGATGCCTTCATGCGCGCTAAAGCCGAGGGCGAAAACATTCGTCGTCGTGCACAAGAAGACATTTCAAAAGCACATAAATTTGCGATTGAAAGTTTCGCTGAATCTTTGGTACCTGTCAAAGATAGTTTAGAGATGGGCTTAAAGGTAGAAACGCAAACGGTGGAGTCCATCAAAGAAGGCGTAGAAATGACGCTGAAGCAATTGAATTCTGCATTCGAAAAGAATCGTTTGTTAGAAATTAATCCGCAACAAGGCGACAAACTTGATCCGACTAAGCATCAAGCCGTTTCTATGGTGCCAGCAGAGCAAGAAGCGAATACTATCGTTGCGGTATTGCAAAAAGGTTACACCATCGCCGATCGTTTGCTGCGTCCTGCTTTAGTAACTGTCGCACAAGCGAAGTAAGTAAAAAATGGGCTCAAACGGCTCGAGATGAGGAAAAACTAAGGCAAGAATCAAAAAATCGGCAAATAGACCGCAAAAAAGCATAAAAAGCGCCTTGAAAATGCGGTTTTTTGCCAAATATCAGAAACAGAAGGGCGCGATAACGATAATTCGACGAGCTCAGTAAGTTTTAACTTGGTTTTAGATTCATTTGAAATTAATTAAATATATAAATTCTTTAGGATAGGGAAAATATCATGGGAAAAATGATCGGTATTGATTTAGGTACAACCAACTCTTGCGTCGCAGTGATGGAGAATGGCCAACCAAAAGTGATCGAAAACGTAGAAGGCGCGCGTACCACGCCGTCGATCATCGCTTATCAAGAAGATGGCGAGATCCTCGTCGGTGCTTCTGCTAAACGCCAAGCCGTCACCAATCCAAAAAACACTTTGTACGCGGTCAAGCGTTTGATCGGTCGTAAGTTCGACGAAAAAGAAGTGCAAAAAGATATTTCTTTGATGCCTTACACCATTTCTAAAGCTGACAATGGCGATGCATGGGTTTCTGTACGCGACAAGAAATTGGCGCCACCACAAATTTCTGCTGAAGTTTTGCGCAAAATGAAAAAAACCGCTGAGGATTACCTCGGTGAAGAAGTGACAGAAGCGGTTATTACGGTTCCTGCTTATTTCAACGATGCACAACGTCAAGCGACGAAAGATGCAGGTCGTATCGCTGGTTTGGACGTCAAACGTATCATTAACGAACCAACTGCTGCGGCATTGGCTTTCGGTTTAGATAAAAAAGAAAAAGGCGATCGTAAGATTGCTGTCTACGATTTGGGTGGTGGTACGTTCGACGTATCTATTATCGAAATCGCTGACGTTGATGGCGAGATGCAATTTGAAGTATTGTCGACGAACGGCGATACTTTCTTAGGTGGTGAAGATTTCGATCAACGCATCATCGACTACATCATTGATGAATTCAAAAAGATCAATGGCTTGGATTTGTCTAAAGATCCTATCGCTCTGCAACGTATTAAAGCGTCTGCAGAACGCGCCAAGATCGAATTGTCTAGCTCACAGCAAACAGAGATTAACGAGCCTTACATCGCCATGGCAAATGGCGCACCAACGCACTTGAATTTGAAAATTACACGTGCCAAATTGGAAGCATTGGTAGAAGAATTAATTCAGAAGACCATGGAACCATGCCGCATGGCGATCAAAGATGCGGGCGTGAAAACCTCAGACATCGATGACATCATCCTGGTGGGTGGTATGACACGTATGCCTAAGGTTCAAGAGTTGGTCAAGGAATTCTTCGGCAAAGAACCACGTAAAGACGTGAATCCTGATGAAGCGGTTGCAGTGGGTGCAGCGATTCAAGGTTCTGTATTGTCCGGTGATCGTAAAGACGTCTTGTTGTTAGACGTAACACCTTTGTCTTTGGGTATCGAGACTTTGGGTGGCGTGATGACGAAGATGATTCAAAAGAACACCACGATTCCAACCAAGTTCAGCCAAGTGTTCTCAACTGCGGATGACAATCAACCAGCGGTAACGATCAAGGTTTACCAAGGTGAACGTGAAATCGCAGCGCGTAATAAAGGTTTGGGCGAATTCAATTTGGAAGGTATTCCACCAGCATCGCGCGGTACACCACAAATTGAAGTGACTTTCGATATCGATGCCAATGGTATTTTGCATGTAGGCGCAAAAGACAAAGCAACCGGTAAAGAAAACAAAATCACCATTAAGGCAAACTCTGGTTTGACTGAAGAAGAAATTCAAAAAATGGTGAAAGACGCCGAATTGAATGCGGAAGAAGATCATAAAGTCAAAGAATTAGCTGAGTCCCGCAATCAAGGCGATGCCTTAGTTCACTCAACTAAGAAAGCTTTGGCTGAGCACGGCGACAAGTTAGATGCTGGCGAAAAAGAGAAAATCGAAGCCGCGATCAAAGAGTTGGAAGAGGTCTTGAAAACTGGCGACAAAGCAGAGATCGACACCAAGCTCGGCAATTTGTCGACAGCGTCCCAAAAGTTAGGTGAAAAAGTGTACGCAGACATGCAAGCACAACAAGCCGCAGCGGGCGGTGCCGCAGGTGCAGCTCCTGGTGCAGATGCAAAACCACAAGATGACGACGTGGTGGATGCTGACTTCAAAGAAGTGAAAGATGCTAAGTAATCTAGTTGGGTGATAAATAAGTAAAAACCTCTCAACACAGAGGCTCAGAGACACAGAGGTACACGGAGAAAAACGGGATAGATTTTTGTTTTTCTCTGTGCCTCTGTGTCTCTGTGTTGAGAGGTTTAAAAGCTTGATAAACGCAAGACTCTAATTAAAACAAGGTGTAATCGAGATGGCGAAGCGTGATTTTTACGAAATTCTGGGTGTTGCAAAAAACGCCTCAGAAGATGAAATCAAAAAGGCTTATCGCAAGCTGGCGATGAAATATCATCCGGATCGTAATCCGGACAGTAAGACTGCGGAAGAAAAATTTAAAGAAGGCAAAGAAGCCTACGAAATGCTGTCTGACCCGCAAAAGCGCGAAGCTTATGATCGCTACGGTCATGCCGGTGTTGACCCGAATATGGGTGGCGGAGGCGGTGGTGGCGGTGCAGGTTTTGCCGATGCCTTTGGCGATATTTTTGGTGATATTTTTGGTGGTGGGCGAGGTCGCAGTTCAGGTCCTCAAGTGTATCGCGGTGCTGATTTGCGTTATAACTTGGAAATCTCGTTGGAACAGGCCGCCAACGGTTTTGATACCACAATACGTGTTCCTAGCTATGATGGTTGCGATACCTGTCATGGTTCTGGTGCCAAGCCAGGTACTTCACCTGTTACTTGTACCACTTGCGGTGGACATGGTCAGGTACGTATGCAGCAAGGTTTGTTCAGTATTCAGCAAACTTGTCCTAAGTGCCATGGTACGGGCAAGATGATTACCGATCCATGTAATCCATGTAATGGAACGGGTCGTATCAAGCGTAATAAAACGCTGGAAGTGAAGATTCCAGCTGGTATTGATAACGGCATGCGGATTCGTTCTTCGGGCAACGGTGAACCTGGTATTAATGGTGGTCCTCCGGGTGATTTGTATGTGGAAATTCATATCAAACCACATCAGGTGTTCCAACGCGAAGGTGATGATTTACATTGCGAAATTCCGATTTCCTTTGTTAAAGCAGCTTTAGGCGGTGATATTGAAGTACCGACCTTGAGCGGTAAAGCTAGTTTCACGATTCCTGAAGGTACGCAATCGGGTAAGACTTTCCGACTGCGTAGCAAAGGTGTGAAGGGTGTGCGCTCTGGTTATGCTGGCGACTTGTTCTGTCACGTGGTGATAGAAACACCGGTGAAACTGACGGAGAAGCAAAAAGACTTGTTGCGTAGTTTTGAACAACTGACAACAGAAGGTGGTTCTAAACATAGTCCGCAAAGCAAATCGTGGATGGAAAAAGTGAAGAAGTTCTTTGAATAAGATGAACTTTGATGAATGAAAAAAAGCGCAGATAGATTCTTATCCGCGCTTTTTTTTCGTGAGTAAAAACTTAAGGCCTTGTTTTAGTAGGGCTAAATTCGATAGCGCATTCTAAAAAAGGTAAAATGTTGAAAGTGAAAATAGCAAAGGAGCAATATGAGAGAAGTCATACGTGGCAGTGTTACCCCTGATCAGTTATTTGAGAATAATCGTAGTTGGGCTGCCGAGATTCGTAGTCGCGACGCTAATTTCTTCAAAAAGCTCGCTGAACAACAAAGCCCGGAATATCTCTGGATAGGCTGTGCTGATAGTCGAGTACCTGCCAACGAATTATTGGGATTGTTGCCGGGCGAGTTGTTTGTCCATCGCAATATCGCTAATTTAGTCGTGCATTCCGATTTGAATTGCCTGTCAGTGTTGCAATTTGCGGTTGATGTTTTAAAAGTGAAACACGTCATTGTTTGCGGACATTACGGCTGCGGCGGCGTGCACGCTGCGCTGACAGGTCGCCGGGTTGGCTTAGCCGATAATTGGCTACGTCATGTTCAGGACGTACATCAAAAACATGAAAAATATCTGGGCGAAGTTTTACCAGAAAAGGAACGTGTCGATCGATTGTGTGAGCTGAATGTAATCGAGCAAGTCGTGAATGTATGCCAAACCACCATCATCCAAGATGCTTGGGAACGTGGTCAGTCGGTCGAAGTGCATGGCTGGGTGTACGGCATTCAAGATGGTCTACTGAATGAATTAGGCATGTCTATCAACTCGCCACAAATGCTGGCACCGCATTTGGAACGTAGCTTGGCGCGCTATCAGTA
Organism: Undibacterium sp. GW821-FHT11H02; assembly: GCF_058808015.1. Lineage (NCBI taxonomy): Bacteria > Pseudomonadati > Pseudomonadota > Betaproteobacteria > Burkholderiales > Oxalobacteraceae > Undibacterium > Undibacterium sp. GW821-FHT11H02. The sequence continues at coordinate 125,203 of NZ_JBXARG010000015.1, forward strand.
AGCTCAAAAGTCGGGATAAAATACGTTTGTGATTGCGTATTTAAAGCGTGTGTTGAATCGTGCAAACCCTGTGACGAATAGCGCTGAATAAGCCCAAAAAAAATCCACAAATAGAGGACAATTGCACACTTCGCATTTGTCCTCTATGTCATGAAATCTGATTCAAATTCTTTACGCCTCAACGGTCTTGATACCTTACGCGCCTGCGCTATCTTGCTGGTCTTGATGTATCACTATATGGTCTTCGTCAGTCACGAACCGAGTTTCGGGTTTCTTAGTGAAATCGGTTGGGTCGGTGTCGATCTATTTTTTGTCTTAAGTGGCTATCTGATTGGTAATCAGATTTTTGCTGGATTAAAAAGTGAGCACGGGTTTTCACTCAAGACTTTTTATATTCGACGTGCACTGCGTACACTGCCGAATTTTTATGTGGTGCTCGCTATTTATTTTTTATTTCCGATCGAGGCGGGCGGGAAAGCGGTGACGCCGCTCTGGAAATTTTTAACTTTTACTCAGAACTTTGACCTAAAGCCGGGTTCGGCGTTTTCACATGCTTGGTCACTTAGTATTGAAGAACAGTTTTATGTCGCTTTACCCTTAGTTGCCATCGCGACTATTAGCTATTTAAAGTCAGCACGTGCAATGTGCTTGGTATTGTTTGGTGCGATGGCCGCTGCTGCGTGTATGCGCTACCTGATGTGGCAACAAGTCGGTGCCGACTTTACCCAGTATTACGTGCACATCTACTATTCAACCTGGTGCCGCTTTGATGAATTGTTGCCTGGTGTTGCGCTCGCTTTACTGAAAAATTTTCATCCGCAATTGTGGACACGTTCGCTCAAATATGGCCACATGAGCTTGTTGGGCGGCGCGATCTTGACTGCAAGCGCGATGTACTTATTCACCTACTATAGCTATGTGGATGGACAGGGTTTTTTGTGGTTTACGACGACTTTTGGCTATAGCTTACTAGCTGGCGGATTTGCTTTGTTGACCTTGGCAGGACTTAGCCCCAATTCGTATTTATATCGTTGCCGTATCCCCGGTGCATCTGCCTTAGCCTTGTGGTCGTACGCGCTGTATTTGGTACATAAGCCGCTCATGAATGCTTTGATCCGTCCATTTGACGCTGTGGGTATATCAGTCAAATCCTGGGCAGGTATTAGTTGCATGTTTGCCCTCAGTTTAATGGCGACCTATGTCTTGTATGTGGTGGTAGAAACACCCTTCATGCGATTGCGTGATCGCTATTTTTCCTACAAATAAAGGTGAATTTGTCACGCTTAGCTTGTCGGTCTGACCCGAATTGCCTGACAAGAACTTGGTAGTGATCTGGAATACTAGAGCACTTAATCATCTCTCATGTTTCGGTATGTCCTATAGCCTTGTCTGGTTCAAGCGCGACTTACGCTTGCATGATCATGCGGCCTTGATTGAGGCCGCCTCACGCGGTCCTATTTTATGCTTGTATGTGGTCGAACCGGGTTTGTGGGCTCAGCCCGATGCCGCGCGTCAGCACTTTGAATTCATCTTAGAAAGTTTGCGTGATCTGTACCTCGCATTGCGACAACGTGGTGGACGTTTGCATGTGGTGACTGGCGATATCTTTGACGTGCTCACGGCTTTGCATACTCAAGCGCCTTTTCAAAATCTCTGTGCGCATGAAGAAACGGGAAATGCATGGACTTATCAACGCGACTTGGCCGTAGGGCGCTGGTGTCGTGCGCATCAAGTCAATTTCCTGGAGTATCGACAGTTCGGTGTAGTGCGCAGACTGGCTGATCGCGATCATTGGAAGGCAAGTTGGGATGCACATGTGGAACAAGTTTGTTTGGACATCCCAAAGCAGATGCAATTTGTCGATATGCCTTGCCACCTTCGGCCGAACGACTACAGTTAATTCAAGCTGATCCACCACAGAGACAACGCGGTGGAAGACAGGCTGGCCTAGCCGTTTTATCGTCTTTTTTACACGAACGCAGCGCTTATTATCGCGGAGGAATTTCGTCGCCGCTGTCCGCACCCGATGCTTGTTCTAGGCTCTCACCTTATCTGACATTTGGTTGTTTGAGTTTGCGCGAAATCGTACATGCCACGGTGCAGCGCATGGAGCAACTGCATGATGATCCTTTAATCTCCCAACACCCGTTGGCTACACGGATGAAGCAAGGTTTAAGCGCTTTTGTCAGTCGCCTCTATTGGCATTGTCACTTCATACAAAAGCTGGAATCCGAACCTGCAATTGAAATTCACAATATGCATCGCGGCTACGATGGTTTGCGTGAGCATGATTGGAATGAAGCGCATTTTCAGGCTTTCATACAGGGACGTACTGGCTGGCCTATGGTTGACGCCTGTATCGCAATGTTGCGTGAGACGGGTTGGATTAATTTTCGTATGCGTGCGATGTTGGTGTCGGTGGCGGCCTATCCCTTATGGCTGGATTGGCGTCGAGTCGGTGCGTGGCTAGCAACGCAGTTTTTAGACTATGAACCCGGCATCCATTGGAGCCAGATGCAAATGCAATCAGGCACGACAGGCATCAACGTGCCACGTGTCTATAATCCGATTAAGCAGGCGCATGATCATGATCCGAAAGGCGTATTTGTGCGTCGTTGGTTGCCCGCGATGCGTAAAGTGCCCGATTTGTTTTTATTTGAACCGTGGACGATGCCGACAGATGTTCAGCTCGCATGCGGAATAACATTGGGGCGCGATATCCTAATGCCGCTAGTCGATCTTGAACTCGCGACTCGTGAGGCGAAAGCTAGACTTTTCGCTATTCGTGGTCAGGCGGAAGTTAGAGCCGGTAAATCGGCTGTGGTGAAGAAACATGGGTCAAGGAGTGTGGGAAACAGGAAGCACTTTAAGTGCGATGCAAACGACGCTACATCGATTGAGTTTGACTCCAAGACGGAGCGGGTTGGAGCAAAGCAGTTGGGTTTTGATTTCTAAATTGAATACAAATTTGAATGATCGAAAAATTTGATATGTTTTTTGAAAGTGAAATTATTGTTGTAAACTAGCTCTTTCTTTAAAAAAATTTTGACAATGTCGATTCTTGAAAATTTTATTAAGTTGATCACTTTAGACTATTCGAATTATCCAAAGATTAATTTGAAGAACAAGAATGTTGTGAAGTCGCAATTTGAAAATGTTAGAAAATTTGCGCCGAGACGTAATGCTCTCAATTTTTCCATAGCTTTTCTGATTCTGGAGATATTTCTTTTCGAATTGTTTGTTAACTATTTTGATTTATCCCACAAGGCAGGGGCGCATATAACTTTTCAAATAGCGGTTTTCTTTTTTTTCGGCATCTTGATTATCATTTTGATGCTTCGACTTCGATGTCCAAAATGCAGAGCAATTCCCTATGCCCGGCATATCAGTTTAACTGGTGGAATTTCGTACACAAAAGGAGTCAATCCATTTCCGAGTCGATGTGTTTGTTGTGGTTTTTACCTTCGCGAGGGCGCGTTACGGCGTGATTTGAATCTTTGTCTGAGTCAGAAAGAAAAAACACTTTTCACTTCAAATTCCACTGATGATTGATCTCAATCCGTCAAGAAACAAAATTGATAAAAAGTAACATTTGAGCCGTCCCGTTGATGCCGTTTTTTAAAAATCCCGATTCTTCTGATCACTAGATTTGAACCGCATCGCTTCATTATGACGCAAGGCCTGGTGTTTAGTCTTGCGACCAGATACTCTGGCCCGCCACATTCTGAAGCTCGATGCTTTCATGGTGCTGCGCATGAGCCGGATGACAGCGCTGTCATTTAAGCCGAATTGAGCTTGAATGGCGTCGAAGGTGGTTCGGTCTTCCCACGCCATTTGTATGACTCTATCGATGATAGCTTGATCGATTTGCGGCATCGTCATTTAGGCTTTTTTCGCCCAGGCCATGCACCAGCCTTTGCCATTTACTTGTTTGCCACCTAATGCGGCGCAGTTCGCCCAAGCCTCGGTTGGTTTGCCTTGGTAGAGCATGCAATTTGCGCAGTTTTTACCTGCCGTATAGGCCGGATATTTTTTGCTGTCGACTTTGCTCGCATCGTGCTTGTAGCCAAGTGCTGTCGCTGCTGCTGCGTTTTCATCGATATGGTTTGTTTGCGCGCTGGCTTTCAAGGCGACACCCATACTCAGAGCGGCGGGGATAGTTTGGATCAGAAATTGACGGCGTGTGTTCATTTTATTTAGCTTTTCATATGGTGGTAGGAGGCCTTCGGTAGCTTAATAGCTCAATCTCGCTTACTACTTCAACCCTGATAGCTTAGTCGATCAGTGTTTCCTTGTCCAATAAATGAACCGTAATAAAACGTGATACTATTCAATTTGTCGGTTCAATTTCGGTTCTTTTGGTAATTTCTCTTGTTTGATTGTGAGCGTACTATGAATAATGATTCAAAAAAATCTTCAGCCACGGATCCAAATGCAACTTACCGTAGCGGTGCCGCTGCTCGTTTGTCTGGGGTTCCAGTAGAAACTTTGCGGGTGTGGGAACGTCGTTACAGCGTGACCGATCCGAATCGTTCCGAGCGTGGTCAGCGTCAATATTCATTCGAAGATGTCAGACGTTTAGGCTTGATTAAACAACTGGTGGATGCGGGTAATTCCATTGGTGCGGTTGCTCAACTTGATTTGCAACAGCTACTTGCTATGTTAGGTGCCGTTGCTAATCTTCCTGCAGCACAATCGCAGATGCAGGTGAGCAATGGGCTGCTCCGTATCGCTTTGGTGGGCGTGATGTTGCGTCAGTCCTTGATTAATCTCGATCCAGAATTGAGTAAATTAAGTTTGGTGCAAACCGCATTGAATTTGAAACAGGCCGAGCTGCAATTAAAGGATGTCAGAGTTGATGTGGTCGTGGTTGAGCAAGGTGAACTGACTGCACCCGAAGAACAAATTCCTCTGTTGAGAGCTGCGCAGCAAGCATGCCAGGCTAGCGCAGTGTTGATACTGTATCGCTTTGCCTCTAGTGATGCTATTCGCCAACTGCGAGTGGCGGGATTTCACGTGGCGCGCATTCCTAGTGATATGTTGGAGATTGATCACTTATGCCGTGTCGCCCTGGCAAGGGCCTTGACCTTGGCCGAGCAACAAAGTCGTCATGGACGTATCAGGAAAGTGAGCATCAAGACGCAAGAGAGTGCTCGCAATAATCGACGTGGCGGCATTCCGGCACGTTTGATTGATGATGAAAGTTTGATGTATATCGCAAAGTCAGCGACCAGCATCCACTGTGAATGCCCAAGACACTTGGTCGACTTATTACAGATGCTCACCAGTTTCGAGCGCTACAGTGCGCAATGCGAAAATCGGAATGAAGATGATGCGAGTTTGCATCGAGATTTGCACTACACCGCTGCGCATGCGCGTTCGGCCTTGGAGCAGGCGCTAGTGCGAGTGGCGCAGGCTGAAGGCATACAATATTGAGATAGCATCTTCTCTGAAAGCAAGGCCATGAAAATGCGTAAAAAATCTGAGCTGCCAAGTAAGTTATGCGTCGCGTGCCGCTTGCCGTTTAGTTGGCGCAAAAAATGGGAGAAGGATTGGGAGTCAGTTAAATATTGTTCTGAGCGTTGTCGTCGTTCACCGGTTTCCGCATCGGCAAAATCGCTATGAAAAACTTGATTATTTATTGGTTTCGGAATGATCTTCGGTTAGAGGATAACCCCGCATTGAATCATGCCTGCACATTAGCAGAACGAAGTGGCGCTGCCTTGTTGATGGTGTTTTGTCATACTTCTGCCTACGGTGCATTGCGGTCTAGCCAAACTCAATGGAGATTCGCTCGCATTTCAGCGCACAGGCAGCGATTTTTGCGTGACAGCCTGGACGATTTAGGTCGTCAATTACATCGGCACGAATTTTCTTTACTCGAATTGGAGGGAGAATTGAGTGCGCAAACCGATTTATGGGCGTATTTGTTGCAAGCTTATGAATTGCAAACTATCGTCTGTGAAGAGATAGCTGCGCCGGAAGAATTGACGCAGGTACAGTCTTTGCAAGCATTAAAACTGCCGGTGCACACCATCTGGCAGTCAACGATGTACGCGCCAGAAGATTTTGATTTTGATGTGACGCAGATGCCTGATCAATTTACGGCATTCAGACAAAAGCTAGAGCGGGGCGCTTATTCTGTTCGTCAGCCTGTGTCGTGTGCATTGTCGAAAAATTGCCTGTTATCAGATCCGAACTTGCTAGCGTTTTCAGTATCCATACAAGGCAATCAAGACGGAATTTTCCAACACCCTGAGCAAGATGTTCGTTCCTCTTTCCCCTATGGGACTGCCGAATTTTGCGGTGGAAGTCAGGCAGCTTTACAACATCTAGAGCACTACTTTTCCACAGATTTAGCACACAGCTATAAGCAAACTCGCAATCAGTTGCACGGTACAGAATTTTCCACCAAATTTTCTCCATGGCTGGCAAGCGGCGCGGTATCTGCACCGCAAATTATGGCGGCTTTGCATCAATTCGAAGACGCAAAAGGCAGGAGCGATAGCAGTTACTGGATTTGGTTTGAATTGCTATGGCGCGATTACTTCCGTTTCTTGCATGGCAAATACGGTGTACAGCTTTATCGCGCCAGTGGTTTATCAAAATCACCTGTGAGTTTGCCTGCATTCGATGCACTAAAATTTCAGGCATGGACTCAATCGGGTACTGGGGAGCCTTTGATCGATGCCGCAATGCGTGAACTTGCGGTTACCGGCTATTTATCAAATCGCTTACGTCAGCAAGTAGTCAGTTATTGGCTACATGAGCTTGGCGGTGATTGGCGTGTTGCGGCAGCTTGGTTCGAATCGCAATTGCTGGACTACGATGTTTATAGCAATCAGGGGAATTGTCTGTACTTGGCGGGTTTAGGTACTGACCCGCGTGGCTATTTGGGTGGACGCTGGTTCGATCCCAAAAAGCAGGCGAAACAACATGACCCTGACGGTGAATATCGCCGGTTGTGGAATGCATTTTAAGAACACTATGAAAAATTCTAAGAAAACAGCGCAGACCTTGCGTCTGATTTTGGGCGATCAGCTTAATTCACAACATAGCTGGTTTGCGCATCAGCAAGACGATGTGTTGTACGTGATGATGGAGGTAAGACAAGAAACTGATTACGTCTTGCATCACGCACAGAAGATCATTGCCATCTTCGCGGCGATGCGCGAGTTTGCACGGCGTTTGGAAATGGCAGGACATCGTGTGCATTATTTGATGATCGATGACCCTGAAAACCTGCATGCGATTCCCGCGAATATGGAGAAATTGGCCGCAATTTATGATGCGCAAGAATTTCAATATCAGGCGCCGGATGAATATCGTTTAGATCAGCAATTACAAGCATTTACCCAAAGTACAGCGTTGCGCACTCACATGTTCGATAGTGAACATTTTTTTACCGATCGAGACGAGGCGAGCAAGATTTTTGATGGACGTAAAAAGTGGTTGATGGAGCATTTTTATCGACAAATGCGGTTGAAACATCGTGTCTTAATGGCTGATCAAGCGCCTGCGGGTGGTGCCTGGAATTTTGACCATGACAATCGCAAAGCCTGGCCAGGATTACCGTGGGAGCCAGAAGATTTTCGGCCTCGCCATGATCACAGCACCTTATGGGCGACAATACAAATTGCTGGTGTGAAGAGTTTCGGCGAGCCAAACGCAAAGCAATTTGCCTGGCCTTTGCACAGGGACGAAGCACTCCAGCAATTGCAGGCTTTCGTCCGTTTAGCTTTACCGCACTTTGGTGATTTTCAAGATGCGATGAGCAGCAAGGCGTGGCGTTTGTTTCATTCTCTATTGTCGTTCGCCTTAAACGTCAAGATGATTAGTCCACGCGAAGTGATTGATGCGGTCGAAGCTGCCTGGGCTCGCGCTGATGTGCCGATTGCCGCAGCAGAGGGCTACATCCGACAGATCTTAGGTTGGCGTGAATATGTGCGTGGCGTGTATTGGCATTTTATGCCCGATTATGCGCAAGAAAATGTGTTCGATCATCAAACCGAATTGCCCGCTTGGTTTTGGACAGGCAAGACCAAGATGCGATGTTTATCGCATGCCCTCGGTCAATCTTTAGAACAAGCCCATGCACACCATATCCAGCGCTTGATGGTGATTGGTAATTTCTCACTGCTGGCGGGTCTGCATCCACAACGTGTGCATGAATGGTATCTCGGCGTGTATATCGACGCGTTTGAATGGGTGGAATTGCCAAATACTTTAGGCATGAGTCAATATGCCGATGGCGGCGTGTTAGCGACTAAGCCTTATGTATCGAGTGCCGCTTACATAGATAGGATGAGTGATTACTGCAAGGGCTGTCACTACGATAAAAAGCAACGTACGACAGAGAATGCCTGTCCATTCAATGCGCTGTATTGGGACTTCTTTTCGCGTAATGAAAAACAATTATCGAGTAATCCCCGGATCGGAATGGTGTATCCGCAGTTGCGTAAGATGAGTGTGGAGGCACGCAATGATTTATCGGCACGTGCGATTTTTTTGCGAGAGAATTTGAATGAATTGTGAGGGAATATGATTCGACAAAATCAAGACCACTCGCCAGAAGTTGGTAAGCTGATTAAGTTAAATCCGAAAAAACTTCTGCTGACCAAATGGACTGCGGTAGAGGTCGTCGCTAAGCAAAAGCATTTTTTGGTGAGTCGCGTAGTGCAACCAGACGAACTGAATGCACAAGTCACCGAGATAGAGATTGAAGCGGTTTATTCGGGAAAGAAGCGAGTCATTTTATGGCGAGAATTGCAGGATAGCTCGCGCTGGAAACAGAGTTGGGTGTGATGCATGAAATTCCGCAGGGCGGGTGCAACCCGCGCCGCTAGGCCGTCGTGCAAGTGAGATTGGCCTATTGGATTGATGCTGGGCTACTCCCTTCTCCCGCAAGCGGGAGAAGGGGCGGGGATGAGGGGGCATCAGCAGCTGCTAACAATATCAAGTAACTGCGTTGAACGCTAAACCACCGTCAGCCTAACCCTTACCTGCGTACGGGGTAGGGGATATCAGAGTTGAAATCGCATCGCTGCCATTCCTGCATGCCCAAGTTAACCAATAAATTTGATCATTCGTTTTGTGCCACTTTAGTAAAGGTTCACCTCATGCAACTACACACTTTCCCAAAAGGCTTCCGCGCATGCGTCATAGGTGCAAGCGGTGCCATTGGTGCAGCGTTTGTCCAAGCCCTACAAAATGATCCTCATTGTGCGCGTGTGGTCGCGTTACATAGAAACTCAGTTCCCGCAATCGACTTAACCGACGAGCGTAGTATCGAAGCAGCGGCACAGCAAATTAAATCAATAGGCCCATTTCATCTCATCATTCACGCAGCAGGTATTTTGCATCAGCAAGACTTCATGCCCGAGAAGAAATTAGGCGATCTGAATATCGCGCAAATGCAATCCACCTTCATGGTCAATACTTTTGGCCCCGCCATGGTGTTACGCCATTTTTCACACTTACTCGATAAACAGCGCAGCGTGTTTGCCTTGTTATCAGCCAAAGTCGGCAGCATAGAAGACAATCGTTTAGGTGGCTGGTACAGCTATCGCGCATCGAAAGCGGCGTTGAACATGATGATCAAGACTGCAGCGATAGAGATCAAACGCACGCAGCCAAATGCTGTGGTGATCGCTATGCATCCGGGTACCGTCAATTCGGCATTGTCGCGACCGTTTCGTGGTGAGCAAATTGGTAGACCGCCCGCGCAGGCAGCGGTTGAAATGTTAGAAGTCATCGATAGTTTGCAAGCCGAAGACAGTGCGAGTTTTATTAGTTACAAGGGCGAGCGCTTGCCGTGGTAAATGACGAGGGTAGAATGCAGTCTTGTGTGACGATTGTCCTGACTATCTTGATTGTCTAATCTGCTCGAAAGAAACCATTCATGAAATTGAATTCGCCTCCGCATAAAATGAACCTTCAATTGTGGTTGAAACGTGGCTTGTCGTTGGGCCTGCTGCAGCTTTTGCTTGCCTGTGCAGCCATAGACCCAAATTATATTTTGACGCGCCACATCGGTAATGATGCACCTCCTGCTGGTGTCGCGCTTGATACTGATACGCGGCAGCGTGCTTATGATTTTGTGTGGACTCGTGTAAATGAAGCCTATGTTGATCCTAATCTAAATGGCGTCGATTGGAAAAAAGTCGGACAAGAGTATCAAGCCAAAGTCTTGAGCGCGCCGACGGACGACGCGTTTTGGAAAAATTTGGACAACATGGTGGGTGAACTGGGCGATGCTCATACGCGTGTGTTATCGGCGAAACAGTATGCCTATGATAAAGACAAACGCAGTTATACCTTAGGCTTGGGCGTCGCCGACTTAGGCGGTGAATTAATCGTAACTGGCGTTGCAAAGGAGTCTCCAGCAGAAAAAGCAGGCATCGTCAAAGGTAATAAAATTTTAAGTATAGAAGGTGTCACAGCGAACGATTGGTGGCAGCTACAATTGAGCAAGGCACGCAAAAATTCCACTGAACGCGCACGTTTCAAAACCGTAAAACGTATTCTTAATAGTGGTGATCTGGATGCGCCTTCAGACAGTATCGCTTTACAAGTTGAACGCAATGATGGCACCCAGTTCGACCTCACTTTATTGCGTACAGATTTACCACGCAAAGATAGCTTGACTAGCAAAATGCTCGGCGATGACCTAGGCTATTTGCGATTGACAGGCTTTGATGCCGCGCTTGCCAAAGAACTGGAAGCGACTTATGACAAAGTCAGAGCTGCGCAAGGGCTCGTGATTGATCTGCGCGGCAATGGCGGCGGCGCGCTCAATTTATCGATTGCGATGATGAATCAACTGGTGCAAGGAAAAATTGCGATCGGTAAGCGCATTACTCGCACAGGCAAACCAGCCACTCTATTTTTTGGCTTAATTAGTACCGGAAAATTAGAGCTAGAACTACAAGGCGTGAAGAATCCTTACTTGGGACCAGTGGTAGTTTTGGTCGACAGCGACAGCGCCAGTGCCAGCGAATTTTTTGCAGGAAGCTTGCAAAATATAGGTCGCGCAAAAGTCATCGGTGAAACCAGTTGCGGCTGCTTGCTCGGCTATCTGGGCTACGCCAATGTGCCGGGCGGTGGCGCATTAGCCTACAGCGAATTAGATTTCGCCCCTGTAAATGGCAAACGCATAGAAGGCGTGGGCGTGATACCAGATCAAATCGTCAGCGTTACTCGGGCAGATGTATTGTTGAATAAAGATGCGGGATTGGAAGCAGCAGTGCAGATGTTAAAAGGCATGCAGCAGGAGAGTGTGGTGAAACTGGCTAGGTCTGCTGAATTGAATTTGCAGAACTAGCCTGAATTTTTTAATCGGCGAATTCTAGGATGAAGTGCAATTTATGAACGGTACCGGTTGATGAGGGCAAGATGCGATAGCATTTGTGCCTTT
>NZ_JBXARG010000016.1:0-132972 GCF_058808015.1 Undibacterium sp. GW821-FHT11H02
TTTCCTAACTACCGAAGTAGCTAGTCGCTTCATTATCAAGTGCCCACATTTATTGACTGTTAATTGTTAAAGATCTTATTCTTTTCTACCTAAACTCACCCGAAGGTTTTTGTTTTTTGCGACGAAGCGTTGTGTTCGTCAGCAGCAGAGAAATGAGATTATGCAGCACTTCTAAATTTCCGTCAACCCCCTGTTTTTAACATCGTTTAAATTTTAGTTTCTTCAACTTCAATTTAAACCTTAGGAAATCAACGAACTACTACTTGCATGTCTTCTTATTTCAACCCCGCATTTCTGCGGGAGGCGAACTATAGCAAAGATTTACCTATTTAAGCAAGCTTAGATTATTTGGGGCATTTATTCAGTAACAGTTAAAATACGCGTTTGATTTATTGAGCACGCTTATTATGTTACGCCTGACCGACATACAACTCCCACTTGACCATGAAGAAGCTGATTTAAAAGAGGCAATTCTCACACGCCTAAAAATCGGCGCCGAAGGACTAATTAGCTTCACTATATTTAAGCGCAGCTATGACGCACGCAAAAAGACGGCTATCGTTCTCATATATACGATCGACGTAGAAGTGGCTGACGACGAAGCTCTATTGCATAAACTCAAGAGTGTGCAAGGTCAAAATAAGATCTCCAAAACGCCAGACACCAGCTATAAATTTGTCACGCATGCAAAAGCAGGCAGTTATCCTCGACCGGTAGTTATAGGGTTTGGCCCCTGCGGATTATTTGCGGCATTGATACTGGCCCAGATGGGATTTAAGCCCATAGTATTAGAGCGTGGCAAAGCTGTGCGAGAGCGCACTAAAGATACTTGGGGACTATGGCGCAAGCGCGAATTAAATCCCGAGTCCAATGTTCAATTCGGCGAAGGCGGTGCTGGCACGTTCTCCGACGGCAAACTCTATAGTCAAATTAAAGACCCCAAGCACTATGGGCGCAAAGTATTGACTGAGTTCGTCAAGTCGGGAGCACCCGAAGAAATTATGTATGTCAGCAAGCCACATATCGGCACCTTTCGCCTAGTCAAGATGATAGAAGAAATGCGTGCAAATATTATTGAATTAGGCGGTGAAATTCGCTTCGAACAAAAAGTAACCGATTTCGACATACAAAATGGTGAGATTTGTGGGCTGACAGTCAACGACCATGAAAAAATCCAAACTGATCATGTCGTACTTGCAGTAGGGCATAGCGCACGCGACACCTTTGAACTAGTTCATGCCAAAGGGATTTATGTCGAAGCTAAACCATTCTCTATCGGCTTTCGAATTGAGCACCCGCAATCCATTATTGATAAGGCGCGCTTTGGCTCCAACGCAGGAAATAAAATTCTTGGCGCGGCCGACTACAAATTAGTCCACCACGCGAAAAATGGTCGCTCTGTATATAGTTTCTGTATGTGTCCGGGCGGTACTGTAGTTGCAGCCACGTCTGAACCTGGGCGCGTTGTCACAAATGGAATGAGTCAATATTCACGCAATGAACGCAATGCAAATAGCGCTATCGTCGTCGGCATTTCTCCCGAAATCGACTATCCAGGAGATCCACTTGCAGGCATTGCGCTTCAGCGTGAACTCGAAAGCAAAGCATTTATTCTCGGGGGCAGTACTTATAATGCGCCGGGACAATTGATAGGCGACTTCTTAGCAAATCGCCCCTCAACTGAGCTTGGCGATGTCATTCCTTCATACAAGCCGGGAATCACCTTGTGCAATTTGGCTGACGCGCTACCTGCATTCGCAATCGAAGCGATGCGCGAGGCCATTCCAGAATTCGACAAACAAATTAAGGGTTTTTCGCTAAAAGATGCGATTCTCACTGGCGTTGAAACACGCACCTCCTCCCCCATTCGGATTAAACGAAAGGATAATGATCTTCAAAGTCTCAACACCAAAGGACTCTACCCAGCAGGCGAAGGTGCTGGCTACGCCGGGGGGATACTCTCTGCGGCAATTGATGGGATAAAAGTAGCAGAAGCGCTGGCACTTAGCTTGGAAAAGAAATACGCATAAAAAAGAGTGTCTGAAAAAAAACTCAGCCACTCACTTACTACACATGTCAAACACGACGATCTCACCCAAAAATGAGATCGTCGCAGAAATCAATCAGCGATCAAATTTAATTCACCAAATCTTCCAATCCAGCCGCCAATTCTGCCACTGGTGGCATATCATCCAAAAGTACTGATGCATTCAAGCCTAATTTAGCCAGCACTTCAGAAGGGATGGTTGCCTCCCGCTCTTCCCGTGAATACTTATTCTCTTCAGCGCGAGCGCACCAGACAGCCAAATGAATCACCGCAGCCATAGGCTCAAAAGTATCGTGCGATAGAGGTTCGGGGAAAGCTTTAATGACGCTGGCAAAATTATCAGGGAAACGCCAACGCTTGGCCAACTCGGCACCAACATCGGAATAATCATAGCCAAAAGACGTTTTTTCCACGTCCAGGCGACGTGAGTCTAAAGGACCGGCGATCTTATCAATTTGCAGCGTTTGCTCTGGCATCGCAGCGTGCATGACTAACTGGCCAATTGCATGCATTAAACCGACAGTAAAAGCAAAATCTGAATTTCCTTGTACTTTTTTTGCGATCCACTTTGCGATGACCGCTGTATGCATGCTATAGCGCCAAAACTGCTTCAAGTCTACACCAGGCATCGCTTTAAACCCGCCCGTTAAACCACTACTGATGACCAAAGTCCGAACCGTCATAAATCCCAACATCAGAACCGCATCATCTACCGTCCCTACACTACGTGAAGCATGGTAATAGGAAGAATTGGCCAGTCGCAATAACTTCGCACTTAACACCTGATCGGCTGCCAGCTTACTGGCGATCACATCAATCGAGACATCTTCATTATTAAAACTATCAATGACTTCTTGCACTACTTTTGGAATCGTAGGCAATGCGTTTTGTTGCTGGAATAGTGCGTCGAAATTCATAAAAATCCCCTAAGTATTACAGCAAATTATTTCACCATCAAAAATGCCCTGAGCCAAACAAATGCTAAACAAATACAAAAAAGTCTCAGGCGAATTGAAGACTTAGTGCAGACTAAGCCCGTAAAATCTGGGAAGTGTGGACATTCTCCAGAAACCGCTTATAAGCATCTGCACACAGAAATCATACTCTGTAAAATACCTTAGGGGAACATTTACAATCAATTAATCTTTACAAAAAAACGACAACCCATTCACCAGCTATTCATCTTTCACACCCTCAATTCCTAACTCTTGAATTTTCCGGCTTATAGTATTTCTACCTATACCCAAACGAATCGCTGCGTCATTCTTGCGTCCATGTGTATGTTTCAACGCTGCCTTGATCAGAACTGTCTCAAATTCCCGGCTCAATTTATTCATCACTTCTGCGACATCTTGATTTAGAAGTTCTCCTGCCTGGCGCTCTAACGCAACGCTCCAGGACGAAGCACTCTGCATTGTTGCGCTAACTTCAGGTGCATAATTCGCACCTTGTTTGTGCGCCCCCAGATCTTGATCTATGGGCAGTAACTCACCTGGCAAATCCAAGACCTCAACCACCTGACCTGGCGCCATCACCGTAATCCAATTACACAAGTTCTCTAACTGGCGCACATTACCCGGAAAATCCAAATGCGAAATATATGTTAAGGCATGATCGGACAGGCGCTTTGCATCCACGCCCAATTGTTTTGCACTTTGCATCAAAAAGTGTTTTGCCAGCACAGGGATATCTTCACGACGCTCACGCAAACTAGGTACACGCAGCCGTATCACATTCAGGCGATGAAATAAGTCTTCGCGAAATACACCTTCTTTGACGCGCGCTTCCAGATTTTGATGGGTCGCTGCGATCAAACGCACATTCGCTTTTAATGGCTGATGCCCACCAACACGATAGAAATGTCCGTCGGATAGAACTCGCAATAATCGCGTCTGCAAGTCAAATGGCATATCACCGATTTCGTCCAAGAACAGCGTGCCGCCTTCGGCTTGCTCAAATCGACCACGCCGGGCTGTCTGCGCGCCAGTGAACGCGCCGCGCTCATGACCAAATAATTCAGACTCCAAAAGATCTTTGGGAATCGCTGCCGTATTCAATGCAATAAAAGGCTGATTCACTCGCGGACTATGCTTATGTAAAGCACGCGCCACCAATTCCTTACCACTACCTGATTCACCGGTAATCAACACCGTCACACTCGATTGCGACAAACGTCCTATCGCCCGAAATACTTCTTGCATCGCAGCTGCGTGGCCGAGTATCTCAGTTTCAACATCGTGAATTTGCTCTACCGTAGTCTCGCGAGCACTCTCCTCCAGCGCACGTCGAATCAACTCAACCGCTTTTGACAGATCAAATGGTTTCGCTAGGTATTCAAATGCGCCGCCCTTGAACGCCGCCACAGCGGAGTCCAGATCAGAAAAAGCGGTCATGATAATCACGGGCAAACTAGGCAGGCGTTGCTTAATCGTTTGCAGAAGATCGAGCCCAGAAGCGCCATTCATACGTATGTCGGATACCAAAACTTGTGGCTGCTCTTCATCCAACGCCGACAGGACATCGTCTGGATTAGTAAAGCTGCGCGTCACTAAGCCTTCACGCGCCAACGCTTTTTCCAACACCCAACGTATCGAATCATCGTCGTCCACAATCCAAATGGTTTTCATCATTGCTTAGCATTCCAAAGAATAAATTCAGTTATAGCGCAAGTGCTGCACAAGCACGGTGCAAACACATTGCAAATGCGGTGCAAACGCAAAAAAAACGCTCAAGGCAAAGGAATCAATATACGGAAATCAGTACAGCCCGGTCGACTCTCACAATCAATCACACCTGCATGTTGCGTAATAAAAGCTTGCGCCAAGGTCAGACCCAAACCACTTCCACCATCACGTCCCGACACCAGAGGGTAAAAAATCCGGTCACGAATCGCGGGTGGAATACCAGGGCCGTTATCAATGATATGCAAATCTAATGCCAGCCTGTAACGCACCTTGGCTAGTGTCACCTGACGTACCACTCGAGTCTTAAAAATAATCTCCGCATCACCGTCTGCCATGCGCATGACCAAGGCTTGCGCCGCGTTATGCGCGATATTGAGCACCGCCTGAATCAACTGCTGTTGATCACCCCGAAACTCAGGGATAGACAAATCATAGTCACGCTTAATCACTAAGCCTTTTGAAAATTCCGCCACGATTAAGCTACGGACACGCTCACAGACTTCGTGAATATTCACGTCAGCAATCACTTGCGGCAAACGGTTCGGTGCCAACAAACGGTCAACCAAGACTTGCAAGCGATCGGCTTCTTTAATAATTACCTGCGTGTATTCACGCAACTCTTTGGCATCACGTTCCGGCAATTCCAGTTCTAATAACTGTGCCGCGCCACGAATACCCCCGAGAGGATTTTTAATCTCATGTGCCAGATTGCGAATCAATTCTTTATTCTCTTTATTTTGATCCTGCATACGCTCTTCACGGTCGAGCTTCAGTTGTTGCACATTTTCGCGCAACTCAATCAAGACCGGGGTATCAGGGAGATCCAGGGCTGTTACGATGCTATACACATGGAGTGGTTCACGGCCATTGCGCTCTAAAATAAGATCCTGCCTTTTGTCGGCAAATTGATGTTCTATGGCTTGTTGAAATCCATCAAGTAGCTCATCACCATTCAGAAATAAATCACTGAGTTGGGTATTCAGCAGTAATTTAGAGGGGCGCTCTAATAAGTTCTCTGCAGCGGGATTGGCATGCACAATGCATCCCTGGGGATTTAACACCAGCACCGCAGAAGCAAGCAACTCTAATCCGGCAAATTGATTCATGGACTCAGACATTACTAAAATTAAACATTTTCAAAATAAAAAAGGTCGCGATTGCGACCTTTTTTGAGGGTAGTGCAGGTCAAGTTCTTACTTAAGATTGCTGATCTCACGTTTTAATGCCTCAATATTTTTTTCTGTCCGTGCGATATCATTTTTCAGATTATTGACGCGCTCTACGTACTTTGCTGGCATGCGCTCATCGGCACGACGTTCTACTTCACCACCGTTATATTCCTTCTTCAGAGCCTCTAATTTTTGCTCTTCAACTTTCAACTCTTCGTTCAAAATCAACTTACGGTCAGAATCACGCGCTTTCTGAGTACCACTATCGACCTTAGGAAAATTTGCAGGACTTGAGCTTGCTTTAACCGCAGCAGATTTTTTATTCGCGCTAGCCGGAGCTGGCACCGCATTGCTAGGCAAATCCAATAGCTTACAGCCCTTAGTCACACCAGTATTACGATAGTCTTTCTTACCATTTGCATCTGTGCAGACATAGATCTGAGCATATGCAGAAGAGCAGAAGGCAAACAAGAAACCTAGTCCGATCAAATATTGCTTCATAGTGTGTCGCTTTGTGGTGAATAACAGGCTTAGTGTATGCCAAGCGACGATTTTGCACAATTACCAAGCTCATTTCAACCAGAACTCAAACATACAGGCCTACAAAAACCTAATATTGAAATAAAAAAGCGGGGCATGCCCCGCTTCTTTTAATCCACAAATTACAGAGAGTAATACATATCAAACTCAGCTGGATGCGTGGTCATACGCATACGCTGCACATCTTGCATCTTCAATTCGATATAAGCATCAATCATGCTTTCGCTGAACACACCACCGCGTGTCAAGAATTCGCGATCTTTGTTCAATGCATCCAAAGCTTCTTCCAAAGACGCACAGACTGTTGGGATCAATGCGTCTTCTTCTGGTGGCAAATGGTACAAATCTTTAGAAGCCGCTTCACCAGGATGAATTTTGTTTTGCACGCCATCTAAACCAGCCATCATCAAGGCCGCGAAACACAAATATGGATTCGCCAATGGATCTGGGAAACGCGCTTCAACGCGGCGGCCTTTTGGATTTGCCACGTAAGGAATACGGATAGAGGCAGAACGATTTTTCGCAGAATAAGCCAATTTCACCGGTGCCTCATAGCCAGGAACCAAACGCTTGTAAGAGTTAGTGCCAGGATTGGTGATCGCGTTCAATGCTTTCGCATGTTTGATGATACCGCCGATGTAGAACAAGGCGAATTCGGACAAACCAGCATAGCCATCGCCTGCGAACAGGTTTTTGCCATCTTTCCAAATAGATTGATGTACATGCATACCAGAACCATTGTCGCCAACGATAGGCTTAGGCATGAAGGTCGCTGTTTTACCGTAAGTATGCGCTACGTTCCATACAACATATTTCAAGTTCTGTGTCCAGTCTGCGCGTTCTACCAAAGTAGAAAACTTAGTACCGATTTCGTTTTGGCCTGCCCCAGCTACTTCATGGTGATGTACTTCGACCGGGATACCCAAGGATTCCAAGATCAGGCACATTTCAGAACGCATATCTTGAAAGCTGTCGACTGGTGGCACTGGGAAATAGCCGCCTTTGACGGTTGGACGGTGACCTGTGTTACCGCCTTCGAGTTTTTCGCCAGTTGTCCATGATGCTTCATCAGAATCAATCTTCACGAAACAGCCAGACATATCAATTTTCCAACGTACGCTGTCAAAAATGAAGAATTCTGGTTCTGGGCCGAAGTAAGCCGTATCACCGATACCGGATGATTTTAAATACGCTTCAGCGCGTTTTGCGATAGAACGTGGATCGCGGTCGTAACCTTTGCCGTCGGCTGGTTCGATCACGTCACATTGCATAAACAAGGTTGTCTCTTCCATGAATGGATCGATGTTGGCTGTGTTTGGATCTGGCATCAACAACATGTCAGACGCTTCAATACCTTTCCAACCTGCGATAGAAGAGCCGTCAAATGCATGACCTGATTCGAATTTATCGATATCGAAGTGAGAAATAGGCACTGTCACGTGCTGTTCTTTACCGCGTGTGTCAGCGAAACGGAAATCAACAAATTTTACTTCGTTGTCTTTCGCCATCTTCAACACTTCTGCTGGGGTCATTGCCATTTGAAACTCCTTCAATCGTTCAAAATAATCGTTCAAAAATAAGTGTAAGAACTACCGCACCGATACAAAGTATGCGTAAAAACGCAAAATTACTGCAACTAATCTCAATTCTCTGCTCACTATATGACACTGGCATTTCAAAAACGCACCATCACAATGCAAACAGGAAACGAGAATACGTCGAGGATATTAGCAGAAAGCGTGCCACGTACAAGTCAAAGAAGGCAATAAAATCAGCAATATTAAGTCTTTGTTTTATATGGGAAAATCAAATTCTACTCGACAAATTAATAATTTAATAAAATATATCACGCACCAAATCGGGGCTAACAATCCAGAAAGCACCATTTCAGTGCAAAAATAATGCTTTAAAATAGTGCGCGTACTGATTCAAAATATTGCAAAGTTACCATTACCTACAAAGTGAAAGTGCCTATTCCGATCTCCCTCTAGAAAGCTGGGACTAAGCCTTGAAAGAAATGAGCAACGCTGGCCCAAGGGCCTGTTGACATATATTTTAGGTAAGCGAATGTGCGCAAATGAGCACAGGGCTAGGCTATCGCTTGTGGGAAAGCATCCTTGCAAGGATGCTTCGTTGCGTCAGCGAGCCGCATGCTGCTCGAAGCCCTGACTGCACCGCAAGCTGCGCCGTAGTGTGAGCACTATAAGCAGATTGCAACAACGCCATGTACTCATTTGAGCCATTCCCGGAGGGTTTCAATCAAAACGCACGATGGACAGCGTTGCATCTCTTGCTGGGGCGCCCAGCCGCAGCGGCGAGATGCCTTTGCAAGGCGCATCATCGCAAGTATGCGATGACTGTTTCGCAGGCACATCGCTACGCTATGCGAAACCCCTGCTACACCCTTGCCATCCTGCGTTTTGATTGAAACGCTTAACTAAAATTTATGTCAACAGGCCCTAGGCTTTTGGTAAGATTCTCAAGATTGACCAGAGCCTGTTGGCATATAAATCAAATACCGGCTACGGGTGGACCTATCGCATCAGACATTCAGGCGAAAGAAATCACTTTCTTAATATAAATTTACGATAAGACGGAGGAATAGATGAACGAGATCATCGACAAGGCAAAACAACGCGGACAAGAACAAAACCTGCCTTACGCCGGCGCTGTAACACCTGAGGAGGCCTACCAACTTTTACGAGGAAGTCAGCCGGTAGTACTAGTCGACGTGCGCACTAACGCTGAACGAGACTGGGTAGGCCGCGTCAATATCAATGAAGACCAACACAAAGCAGTGCAATGGAGTCTCTATCCTGGTGGCACGCCAAATCCCGACTTCATAGCGCAACTTGAAGCTGCCGTGAGCGACAAAAATATTGCAATATTATTTCTATGTCGTTCAGGTGTGCGATCACGACATGGTGCAAAGTTGGCGACTGAAAATGGCTACACGGCCTGCTTTGATATTTTGCAAGGTTTTGAGGGTGATAAGGATGCGCATGGCCACCGCAAAACGGTGGGAGGCTGGTGCGCGGCAGATTTGCCCTGGCTTGGTGCTTAAAAGTATTTTGGGAATCTCTGTAAATTATTGGGCTTCGCTCTACTTAGCACCAAGCTACATCGACTGTAGATTGCCACTAAGTGAAGCGAAGCCCAACAGGGCGCAACAATACGATTACAAAATTACATAAACTTGTAACTCGCCGACACGCTAATCACACGACCAAACAAATTCAAACCGTGGTTGTAGCCTTCCCAACCGTAAGGATCATAGAAAGGTTTGGTATTCAAGACATTCTTGATATTCAAACCTAAACGCAGATCTTTCACTGGTGTCCAAGCGAAATTCAAGTTCACAGTTTTAAATGCAGGTGCGCCGCCACAATTATTCGGTGCGACTGGAACATCGGCTGCTGTACACGATTGAGGATTATTGTTTTCCTCATCATTCTTGTCATAGGCCCACTTTGATCCGCCGGTGTAATTCACGAACACGCTGCTGCTGAAGTCGCCATACTGCCAATCAACATTGAGGTTTGCCCGCAATTTTGGATTGCCATAATAGCCAACATAGTTTTGTGAAAATCCGTAACCATCATCGCCGTTATACGCATTGCGATTCATGATGGTCGCGGACGAACCGAAACTCAATTTACCGTAAGTCCCAAGATCAAAACGTGCATGCGCGTCAATATCAAAACCATCTATCATGGTGCGGCCGCGATTCATATACTTATTCGTTAAGCCCGCCAAAATACCGACGGAATATTTAGGCACACCACCCGCGCACGCCGCGGCATTGGCTGGATTCGCACACATACCCGCGACCGCTGCCATATTCGCTTTGTCGAAATCCGTAATCGGTGCACGTACCGCATTCGGCGCGCCGATCAATGCAGGTCCATATTTTTCAACTGCCTGATCGTACACTTCAGTAAAATCCTGACGAACGATTTCATTGCGGCGATACACGAACCAATAGTCAGCCGAAATATCAAACTGTTTGCTTGCTTGATAGACCAAACCTAAGGTGCTGATTTTGGCTTTTTCCGGTTGCAGGTTAGGATTCGGCGGTGTCAATCCACCGATGTTAATACTGCAGTTTGAATTCAATAAAGACTTGCCCAAATCCTGATCAGTGGTGCTAACCGATTTCATCAAAGTTTTTGCAATGGCATTCGTCTCATCGCAACGCACGGTGTCACGCATACCTCCTCGTTGAGCGTAAACCCCACCAACACCAGATTCCGCCAAATTCGGTGCACGGAATCCTTGAGAATAAGTGCTGCGTATCAGCAGATCTGTAATGGGTCGATAGCTGACACCAATTTTTGGCGCCAGGTTCGCTGCGAAATTTGGATATTTATCAATCCGGGCTGCCGTGTTCACTTCCAAATTTTTCGCCAAGGGGAAAATTGCTTCCCCAAATACCGCAGCTATCGTACGAGAACCATCAAACCAGGAGCCACCTTGTTGCGTGATCTTGCCGTCGGCAGCATCTTTATTGCCTGGCGTTTCAAATTCTTCGCGCATCAAGTTAACACCGAAAGCCGCACGCGCATCTCCCGCCGGCATTTTAAACAAACTACCTTCGAGTTTTGCGTCCCAGGTCACTAATTTAGTCCAGGATTGAATGTCAAACGTGGGGTAGGCTTGGCGTAAGAGCTCTGCATTTTTTTCGCTGATAACACCAAATTGATAGGCGGGATTATCTGCGATGTAAGTACGCTTGGTCACCGGATCCACAGTGAATGGGCCGAAGGCTTTTTCAAAGCCATCTTTGTTCACATTAATAGTTTGATACAGAGTGGAATGACTGCCGGCGACCGCCAATGCCGATTCAAAGTCCCATTGACCTAATGATCCACGAACACCTGCCATGGCGCGATAGGTTTTATCAGTATTTTGTTGACCGAAATGACCTTTAGCATCTTGCATCAGATACGTTAAGCCAGCTGCACCGCCCATTTTATCTTTGAGATCGGCACTCATGTTTTTCAAGTACACATTATTCGGCCCTAAGTAAGGATAAGTAAACGTGTTAAGTGTCGTCCCCGTGTTACGTGAATACCAATTCGCCGTGCCGCCGCCACTATTAAATGAACGAGGGCCATTCGCTCCGCGCATATCAATATCGGTAAAGGCAAGCTCACCAAAGCCTTCCCAATCGTTTGCCAGTTGTAAACGTCCGCTGACAAAAACAGTGGCTCGATCTGACTTTGGCCCCGTATCTAAAGCGTAAGGCAGTGTATTCCAAACACATCGGGTGCCTGAGCCTTCAGTAATAAAAGTGGAACAACCTGCAGCGGCTTGTTGGTAGCGTTTATTATTCGCATTTTTATCAAACACAAACAGCGTACCGGGATTTAATTGCCCCGGCTGACTACCTTCAGTGAGGCGGAAGTTAGTGATATAGCTGGGATTGTTAATATAAAATTGTTCCGGACGTTTCAGGTAAGTGTCTTCTAATGCGATGCGGTCGCGCTTATACAAATTCACCGAACCATAAATATTGTATTTATCCTGACTTAAATCACCGAAACCAAACAGAGCACTAGCCTGACGTTCACCATAGGATTTCACATCGCGTGAACTGTCGAAAGTCGCACTGGCCTGCAAACCATTATAAGATTTTTTGGTAATGATATTGATCACACCTGCCACCGCATCAGATCCATACACAGCGGAAGCGCCATCGGTCAGTACTTCCATGCGTTCAATTGCCGCAGCGGGGATCGCATCTATGTTCACGAATTGCGTTTGAAAGCCTTCTGGCGCACCGTAAAAAGACAGGCGGCGGCCATTCAATAAAATCAAAGTACCTTGCGCGCCTAGCCCACGCAAGTTCGCTTGCGAGGCACCATCGGAACCTGTGAACATGGAACGAAAATCTTGTTGTGCTGGCCGGGCGGCAGGCAGATTGTCAAGTACTTGCAACAGAGTACGGGCGCCCATATGTTCGATTTGTTTTGCATCTATGATTTGCACTGGTGATGCAGTTTCGGCATTCACGCGTTTAATGCTGGAGCCTGTCACTTCAACTCTTTGTACTTTCTCTTCTTTTTTCTCAAGTTTTTCTTGTACCTCTTGAGCATAAGCACAAGCGATTGAGGCATAACCAACAGCGGTGAGCGCGATCACTATTTTCTTCAGTTTCATTCCTATCTCCTTTTTTTGAATATCGATGCGTATGTAGGGACACCATCAGAAAGACTCGCAAAAAAAATTCGCGCAGGCATACAAAGTGTGTCGTACTGATGAAAGATAAAGGAAAAATAAAAAGCGCAACAGCGAGGAATGTTTAAGCGTTCATCAAGAAAAATTAGATGATGAATTAACTGAATAAAATTGCGATTTAGCGAAAGAAAAAATCAAAGAAAAAAGAGCGCATTTCGACATAAAATGCGCTCTTCTTTTCAAATAGAATGCCGTCAGACTATAAGGAGTTAAGCGGTAGATAAAGCTTGCCATGCAAGAACGTAGGCCTCCGCATTCGCCTTTACCTGCATCGCATTCCAAGATGCTTTATACAAATTCGAACCCAAGCCAAATCCCTGCGCGCCAGCATCGACATACGCTTGTATACCGTCCGGTTTTACACCACCAACTGGCAAACAAATAGTCTGCGCTGGCAAGACAGAACGCCAAGCTTTCAAGACTGAGGGCGGTACGCTTTCGGAGGGAAATAATTTCAAAGCGTCAGCACCAGCATGCAAGGCGGCGAACGCTTCCGTTAATGTAGCCACGCCAGGTGTGCATAGCATGTCCAGTCCTTTGGCTGCACGAATCACTTCCGTGTCTGCATGTGGCATCACAATCAATCGGGCACCTGTCTGATGTACCGCAGCGACTTGATCAGGCGTCATCACGGTACCTGCCCCTATCAGGCAATCTTTAGGTAAATGTTGTACCAGCAACGCGATGCTGGTAATGGCATCTGGCGAGTTCAACGGAATTTCTATACAACGAAAACCAGCAGCATAAATCGCTCGTGCAATATCAACGCATTCACTACTTTGTATACCGCGCAAAATTGCAATCAAGGGAATGGGAGAGAGGTAGGTAGATAGGCTGATGTTCATAGAAATTTTTTAGCAAACAAAGAAAAAAAGCGCTCTCAGCCAAGGTAACATGCTGAGAGCGCAGATACAAGTATCGCCTATAGTCACTGAGGATTAACAGACGATACGATTCCCCCGAATCAAGATTAGAATTTGTAATTGTATTCAGCCGTCAAACGTGCAGAGCGTGGACCTATGCGATTACCACCTTGTAAGTAAGTTGGACTAATATTACCGCTACCACTATTCGAGCCGCTGTTTTCAGAGTTGAAGGTACGGCTATCAAATACATTAAACACATCCACTTTCAAATTCAGCCCTTTGATCGCCAATGGTTGATACGATAAATTCATATCCAATTGCGTGGTCCAAGGCAAACGACCACGACTTCCACGTGGTGATGGCTTGCCACCATCAGCATCGCAGAAGAAGAAATAATTGCCCGCATAATGGCCGACATCTTGCCCTGCAGATTCTGGCAATTGACCAAGACAATTGCGTGGACGACCTGAGGCCACCTGCAGATTGGCACCAATCATCCATTCAGTCGCAACTTGATAGAAGCCGTAAGCTTTAATCACATGCGTACGATCACCGGATAAAGGACCGTAAGCGTTGTAGGCTAATTCTTTGTAATCCGAACCAGCACTCAAACCCACATCACCACCCGCGACACCGGAATCAGTCTGGCCTTCCGTATTACCAACACTGCGCGACCAGGTGTAATTGAGCTTACCGTACCAGCCATCACGGAAAGGATGTTCTAGGAAGAAATTCAAAGCTGTATAGGTGCGCTTCACTTTTGGCAGACCAATATCTTCCGCTGTCAAATTCGCTTTTACTAAGGCACTGCCGCTACCAGAACCATGCGGATCAAACCAAACTGTATTCGCTTCCCCGGTATTGATTACCATACACCAGGATGGGTACAAGCTATTGTCCGTTCCACCAGTATCAGCTTCTAAATCAGGATAACCATTACGCTTACCCCAGGCAAAAATCGGACGTGGATCGCAAGTATCATCGTAGCTGGTACGCAATGTACGATACGTTCCCATCAAGCCAAAGTTGAATTTCGCAGAAATCGCCTTTTCAAAACCGATAGACATTTCATCTTGATAGAATGGTTTAATATTTTCTGCTGCCACCGAGCGAGCATCAGGTGAGGTATTGATATTCACAATCACATCACTGATAGGCTTCATCCCTTGTGGCAAACCCGTTACCGCATCAACGCCAGTGTAAGTGTAATAGCGTGTGGTCGTCTTTAACTCCGAGCCCATATTACCTACCAAATTAGTGGGTACTGGCATAAAGTAACGTCCAGCATTCGCGAACGCTTTGAAACTACCATCGCGATTTACATCCCATGTCACACCTAAGCGCGGTGCGATTTGCCGAGTCTGCGAAATAACTAACTCCTGCTTATTGTTGTAGTTGTGAAATTGCTCGTTACGCAAACCCAAATCCAATAAAACATTGTCCGTGACTTGATAGCGATCTTGTATGTATTGTGCAGACTGATTGGTCGTGGGAGCACCGGATTTGAAATAAGTGCCTTCAGACACGTAATACCCTTGTGTACCAAATCCACCACCTTGCGCCAATGTCAAATTCGCACCGCCCGGCATCCAGGTCGTCGGATTATTATGATACTGATAGCTATAGCTCTTACCGCCAGGACGCGTCGCACCGACCCATGATGCCGCTTTGTTGTAATCGATACCAGCACGCAAAGCATGATTGCCCAGCTTGTATTCCAAATCCAGACGCAAAGTTTGCTGCTCATCGCGCGCATCGGGGCGTACTTGATCACCAAATGGTTGCGGGTTACTTGATGGATAAGTCAAACCAGGAGCACGGGAGGTTACTGAGCTGCTCACTGAACTGATGGCTGGGTTATAACCATAAGGAATCACACGTGGCGTTGTATTCGATTTGCCGTACAAAGCAGTTATTGTCAGATCATCTGTAAGATAGCCAGTGTATTTAAAAATATGATCTGTGCTACCTGGGCTGCTACCACCGCTCCCGCCACGGGTATTACCAGCATTCCAGACTGTCGTTCCATTACGTTTCACATTGTCGTGTGTCAGTGTGGTGTAATTAAAGCCGTAGCTGGATGAAGTATTTTTTGATTGATCTAAAATGTAGGTGTATTCAAAATGGTGGTCGTCAGTTAAGTTGTAATCGATCTTCGCCAAATAACGTCCAACTTCACCCTTATTAACCGACCAGCCGCTGGCGTTGTAATTAGTATCGGAACTAGCCCCTACCGATTCACTGTTTGAACGTGTTTGTTCGAGCGCCGTAAAAATAAATAACTTATTTTTGATCAGTGGTCCACCTGCATAGATACCCAAAGTCTTACTGGTTGATGCGTTGTCACGTGCGTAGTACTGCAACTTACCATCGGTCTTAGGGTTGTCGCCCGTGTTGGGGAAATAGGTATTTAATTGACGTGCACTTAAACTCGACGGCGCAATTGATAAGCGCGCACCTACCTCCCAATTATTGGTACCGCTCTTAGTCGTGATATTTACCACACCGCCAGTCGCGCGGCCAAACTCCGAGCTATAACCACCCGATAAAACCTGGGCGTTGGCGATTGCGCCAAAAGGCAATTCCGATGCACCGACTTGCGTCAAGATATTCGTTACCGGAAAACCGTTAATGTAGTAGGCATTTTCAGAGACGCTAGCGCCACCGAAACTAGAAACATTGCCGTAGTAACCCGAAACGTTCTTGATGGTTCCTGGTGCCAAGGCAACAATCGCCTGCACATTCTGCGACATCGGCAACTTGATCAATTCTTTAGAAGTGAACACCGTACCGTTATTCGTGTTGGAAACGTCAATGCGATTCACTTTCGCTTGTACCGTCACTGTCTGAATCTCGCTATTGAACGAGGCTTCAACCCCCTGACCTATCAGCGATTCGACATCTAAAGTTTTTTCGACTTTTCCGTCACGCATCAATTTGACTTGATAACGACCGGGTGGCATCGAGGTCGCCTGATACTTGCCTTTGGCGTCAGGAGTCACCACGCGGCTGACGCCTGTCGCAGCATTTTCAAGCACTACCGTTACGCCGGGCTGTGCCGTGACCTGACCGAAAATAGTACCTGTAGCGTTGGACTGCGCCATACTGCTACCAGATACGCCGAAAGTGAATAGCGCTGTGCCGAATGCCAAAGCAAGTGCTCGCGCCATGACAGAATGTTGTATGAGTTTAGTAGGTTTGGACATAATCGTTTCAAATAGGTTAGAACTGAGTTTGCATTAAGTTTTCATTGACTAGGTGACGCACCTTGCGTCGAGAAATCGGTTTTTCATCCGGCTCTCCACCAACAATGAGCTGTGATTTCTTATTCGCCAGCAGCAATCATGCGAAAACAATTCTTATGAAATTGCGGAGATCTGTATCAGATCGGGAGCAAGACAGAGTCGGCATAAAAAAGTCTAATCAGGTCGACTCAAGGACGCCAACGACATAAATTCAACTCGTCATTCAGATTTACTTAATGAAGTTGATTGCGTGATTTCTTGCCAGGTCGTTGGCAAGACAAATCGTCCTTAATTCATAGGAAATTAGGAATATAGAAAGCGCACATTGCTCAGGCAAGATTGATTTACTCATTTAGTTTTTTCTGATGAGATCAGTAAAAAGTCATGAAGAAAAAACGCCATACAGGTATTCGAAGTTGTGAATTCGCCACAGAAATACAACTACGCTATCGACTTACAATGCGAATCAGAGAATGTAGCGATATTTGCCAAGCCACAGTCCTTTCAAATATGAAATAAGATTCGAACAGGGCTTTAAGCATACTCCAATGAAGTTCATTAAAAAAATCTCAAGGCATCCTTCAATCTTAATATCTGTGTCACAAACATCCATTAAGTTATGCTGAAGTCGATTTGCTAGAAATCGGTAAGAAGCAGCAGCATTAATTCACCTGACAACCTCACTTCACAATTTAAGAAAAAATCGCAATTCATATGGACACAACGAACAAGAAAAATTCCAGACGAACTTTCCTCAAATGGATGGCACAAACCAGCGTCGTATCGACGAGTATTGCAGCACTCCCCACTAGCATTGCAAAAGCGCTCGCGATTGCACCTGACAGTACCAGCAAGAGTATCCAAGACGTCAAACATGTCGTCATCTTCATGCAAGAAAATCGCTCCTTTGATCACTATTTTGGTTGCCTGAAAGGTGTACGTGGTTTTGGTGATCCTCGCCCTAGCTTTACACGGCAAGGCAAGCCCGTGTGGCAACAATCGGGGGAATATGGTCGCTTCCATTTACCCTTTCCATTAAACGCTGGCGACAATGACTCTGCCTTCGACCGCAGCCAATGCCTGCCTAAAGATCTACCTCACAATTGGAAATACAGTCAAAAAATGTGGGCGCATTACGATGTCTGGGTGCACGAGAAAGGCACTATGTGCATGGGCTATTTAAGCCGTAAAGAACTACCATTTTATTATGCGCTAGCAGATGCTTTCACGGTGGGTGATGCCTACTACGCCTCAGTATTTGGTCCTACTGATCCGAATCGCATGTTTTTGTTTTCTGGAACTAGCGGGGTGTCAGTCGGACGTGATGGCCGTCATACTTTATCAAATGTCGACGACGGCAATGAAACTTCTTGTATGTCTCGCGATAAAAAAGAATGGAAGTCACCCTATCTCTGGACCTCGTATGCAGAACGCTTGAGTCAACATCAAATCAGTTGGAAGGTGTATCAGGAATATGATAATTACGGCGATAACTCGCTCGCCTATTTCCCTCAATTCCGTAATTTGAACTTGGATGATCCTATACAAAAGGACAGGTATCAACGTGGAAGAGCTTATGCGGGTGAAACCACGCAGCTAGATGCTAAAGGCCTGCCGCTCAATACCAATCCACCCGATGCACAGGCACTGGTCGATTATTTTGCACAAGATGTGCGCTCCGGTAATTTACCCGCGGTGTCATGGATTGTTGCCCCCACCAAATTCTGTGAGCACCCAGAAAAAAACCCACCTGGTTATGGCGAATCTCTGACCTCACGCATCCTCGATGTGCTGACCGAAGACCCCAAAGTCTGGTCGCAAACGGTACTGATTTTATGTTATGACGAAGAAGGCGGATTCTTTGATCATTTGCCGCCCCCGGTCGCGCCAAGCTCTCGTGATCAGGGTTACAGCACAGTATCAACTGAAGGCGAAATCAGTGGCGGAGAGGCCTTTGGCCTGGGCGCACGATTGCCGTTTATGGCGATATCGCCTTGGAGTCGTGGTGGCTTTGTGTGCTCGGAGGTATTTGATCACACCTCGATTTTACGTTTTCTAGAACAACGTTTCGGCGTCATGGAGCCGAATATTTCAGCATGGCGACGAAGTGTCTGCGGTGACTTGACTTCGATGTTTGACTTCCAAAGGCAAGATAATCTACGTCCAGATCAGTTATTCAACATCCCGCATCAGCAGTACATAGAAAATGCGCAGCGCAGTTGCAGCTCAGTGAAAAGCAATTTACCGCTCAATACCAGCAGCTTGCCTCAGCAAGAACGCGATGCTTCTGACTCGCCATTTGCCAACACACGCCCTGCTCGCGCGCTCTACTATATGCTGGAAGTGAATGGCACATTCCACAAAGAGAGCGATAATTTCTCGATACAATTGAGTAATGTCGGAACAGCGGCTGCCGTATTTACCGTCTACGCCAACGGACACAATGCGGGTCCGTGGTACTACACAATAGGTAGTCAAAAGAATTTTTCTGAGACCTGGCTTTTAGACGATTTCGCCAGCCGTCGCTACGCATTGCGCGTGTTTGGCCCCAACGGTTTTATGCGTGAATTTCAAGGTCAGCAGCAACATCAAGTTGAGGCACAAATGCTGAGTTTGGATAGTCATACTCGAGTGCCTGATCAGAGTCCGGTGCTTAAATTAATTCTGTCGAATCATGGCACGCAGACTCAAACCTTAATCATCAGCGATACATTTTACGGCGCACCTGAACAAAGCATACAGCTCACGCCACTAAGTAATCATACACTGTACTTGAATCAGGAAAATAGTTTTGGCTGGTATGACGTGCAGGTCCGATTGGCTAACGATAAGACCTATTTGCGTCGCTTCGCCGGTCATTTAGAAACTGGACGTCCTAGCCGCAGTGATCCTGCGAATGGGAGATTTATTTTACCGCTAGCTAACAATAATTAAGTCTTGACCAAACCACTGGGCAAGCAAGTATCAGAATTGTTCGCTCAGCAATTCTGGTGCCAGCTCAGTGCATTCTTTCAAAGTCTGCAGTACGATGTTCGAACGTATGTCCAGCACACCTGTGGTTTTATACAATCGTTCCAACACAAACGACGAATAGTGTTTTAAATTGCGGGCACGCACTCGTAAGAGATAGTTCGCATCGCCCGTAATAATGTAAGAGCCGACGACCTCCGGCCAACTCTGCAATGCAGCCGAGAAATTCTCATGCCAATGTTCTACATCGCGCCGCATGGTGACCTGAACAAATGCATCAACTTCCAAACCAAGCACATTTGTATCGAGCACCGCTCGGTAATGGCTAATCACACCGCTTTCCTCCAACATACGCACGCGGCGCAAGCAGGAAGAAGGCGAGAGAAAAACCTTTTCGGCGAGGTCTTGATTGCTGATACGTCCATCTGCCTGTAATAGCAGTAAAATCTTCAAATCGGTAGGGTCGAGTTGCATGTGAATTTTTCCATCACTTTTGATCGGCAAGCTTACATATTATTCTAGTTTCACAAAAAAAAACGCGACAATTTGCAAGAAAGCATCTAGAAATTTCGCATAAAATACCTTTATTGCAAATTATTTCGATGTACTTATCATGCAAGAAACAAGACAGAGGAATAGGGATACTGCCGACGCATCACTCCCAGAAGTCATTGCGATCAAACTAAGGCGAAAACTAAGTTAGAAATTGGGATAAAAAATGAATGACACGAAACAAGAAAATAGCCTCAGAGAAGACTGCCTGCAGCTAGACCTCCACGATACTCTCGCTCCTTTACGACAACAATTTCAACTGCCATCCGGCATGATTTATCTCGACGGTAACTCCCTAGGTGCGCAACCGAAAGCGGCACTAGTCCGTGCCACCCAAGTAATACAAGAAGAATGGGGCATGGATTTAATCAAAAGTTGGAACAAAGCGGGCTGGTTTGATCTCCCATCGAGATTGGGAAATTTATTAGCACCGCTAATCGGGGCGGAACCAGAGGAAGTCGTAATCACCGATACCACGTCGATTAATCTGTTCAAAGCAATCGCTGCCGCCTTACACCTGCAAGCGCAAACCAGCAAGCTTGCGGCACGCAAAGTCATCATCACTGAACGCAGCAATTTCCCTACCGATATTTATATGGCAGAGGGCTTAACGCGCTGGCTAGATCGTGGTTATCGCTTGCATCTGATCGACTCGCCAGACGAATTAGCTGGTGCAATCAATCACGAAACCGCCTTAGTCATGCTGACGCATGTGAATTACCGTAGCGGTTATTTGTACGATATGGCAGACGTAAACCGATTAGCGCATGAACACGGTGCGCTGTGTTTATGGGATCTGGCGCATTCTGCCGGTGCGGTTGAAATAGACCTGCATAAGGCGAATGCTGACTTCGCAGTAGGTTGTTGTTACAAATACCTGAACGGCGGCCCCGGTGCGCCCGCCTTCATCTGGGTACCGCAACGACATCAGGCTGCATTTCAACACCCACTAACTGGCTGGTGGGGTCATGCCGCGCCGTTCGCAATGCAGCCAACTTTTGAGGCGACACCCGGCATACGCCGTGCGTTGTGCGGCACACAGCCTATTGTGTCTTTGGCGATGATTGAATCCGGACTCGACATTTTCAAACAAACCACCATGACCGCAATACGCGACAAGTCCCTAGCATTGACGGATCTGTTTATCCAATTAGTAGAAACTCGCTGTGCCAGTCATCCTCTAACTTTGGTCACGCCGCGCCAGCACGAGCAACGTGGTAGCCATGTCAGTTTTCAGCACCAACATGCCTATGCCATCATTCAAGCCTTGATCGAACGTGGTGTCGTTGGTGATTATCGCGAGCCTGGCATTATGCGTTTTGGTTTCACGCCCTTGTACACCAGCTTTACTGATGTTTGGGATGCAGTGGAACACCTGCGCGACATCCTTGACCGGCAAGCTTACCAAGCCGACATACAAAGAAATGCAGTGACCTGAAGCAAGCGTCACATCTGACTAAACACTTTAGTAAAGACTATCATGAACGATCAAAATCAAGCTCCAGAAGGTAAATGTCCGATGTCCTGGCATGGTGCCAAACTCGATTTCAGCAAAGATATGAGCTATGGCGATTATCTGGGCTTAGATCAAATTCTCAGCGCGCAACATCCTCGCTCGCCAAATCACAATGAAATGCTGTTCATCATCCAACATCAAACCAGCGAACTGTGGATCAAATTGATGCTGCATGAACTGCATGCGGTACGTGTCCAGATTCGTCTCGGCGATTTACCACCAGCATTTAAAATGTTGTCACGCGTGGCTCGCATCATGGATCAACTGGTTCATGCCTGGGATGTGTTGGCGACCATGACACCCAGTGAATACACCGCCATCCGCCCGTATCTAGGTAATTCTTCTGGTTTTCAATCGCATCAATATCGTGAACTGGAATATATACTAGGCAATAAGAATGCGACTTTATTACAAGTCCATGAAAAATCGGCCGAAGCTCATGCGAGTTTAGAAGCGGCATTACAATCACCATCCATTTACGACGAAACCATCATGTTCATGGCGCGTAACGGTTTTGCGATTGATGCTACTCGATTGCAGCAAGACTGGACTTTACCTGTCATCGAAAATAATTCGGTCAAACTGGCATGGCAAAAAGTCTATCAAGCGCCTGAACAGCACTGGATGTTTTATGAACTCGCCGAAAAATTGGTCGATATGGAAACCGCCTTCCGTATCTGGCGCTTCCGTCACGTTACTACCGTTGAGCGCATCATTGGCTTCAAAACAGGTACTGGCGGCACAGCCGGCGTCAGCTATTTGCGTAAGATGCTCGATGTCGTGCTTTTCCCTGAATTATTTTCTATCCGCACTGAACTATAATCTCCGCACCTATTCAATCTCTTACACTGGTGGTAGCACGCACGTAAAAAGTGCGTCAATGACCACCAGTTATAGTGCCCCCCCAAAAAAAAGAGAAATAAACCCCTCTCTCAACTTCCCGTCGGCTTGATATATCTAAATACCGATAGAACTCTGACTGATCCAGCTGAAAAATTGCTTCTTTAAAATTAAGCGAATAACATTAATAAACCTAGCTAAGATCTTCATTTTTAAATGATTGCTGCGCTGCACACGCTCAAATAAAAATTACCTAAATAGCAATACTCAACTTTCTCGATTACGACCAGAACTGTTGTAAAAATGACGCATCATCTAGCTCGATGAAATTTATTTTTTTTTGCAAATAGTAACAATAACAATAAATTTCATTGGTGAAACTTTACGTAAAATTTGGCGCGACTAAATCACATTTGCCATATTGCTCATTTTTAACTGAATTTACGGCGGAAAAAAATCAAAATTTTTGAATAAAATTTCGATATGAACCACTTTAATGAAATATAAATTTTCATCACTTAGATCAATCCCATCGCTAATCGGATTAGCTTTAAAAAAGATTATATAAAACACAACTGGTATTAATTTGGTTCTTACAAGTAACTGTTGTTTTTCAAACTTGCATCAATTCTGCTGGCTTGACACTCAAGTGCTGCAGATGGTCTCATTCCAAATGAATGTTTTTTTCAGGGTTAAATAGATAACTTTTTCCGCTATGTAAGTGCACTCCTTATGATAATTCGAGGTTTTAAATGGGGTTTTATCAAGGCACAACAAACGTTAAAAAGCTCTATATAGATTAGAAGTTCCCGGTAAGAAATTCATTTCCCAATAAGTCTTTAAGAAATACTCAAGAATCCAAGATATTTTTAAAAGCTAATTTTGTTGTTTAATCACTGGAGGAAGTCAACATGGTAGAAAAAATCTTATCCCGCTCAGTACGCCTGATGTTTGCAAGTGGCGTCGTAGCGGGTGCAGGTATGCTCGTGCAACCTGCTTTTGCACAAGATGCAACAACACAACGTATCGAAATTACTGGTTCGTCTATTAAACGTATCGCAGTCGAAGGTGCATTGCCAGTTCAAACTTTGTCAAAAGCACAAATCGAACAATCCGGCGCGACAACTGCTGCTGACTTGATCGCTTCTTTGCCATCTATGCAAGGTTTCGTAACGTCCTCTACCTCCATTAACGGTGGCGGCGGCGGTACACAAACTGCATCTATCCACGGTATCGGCGATGGCTATACGCTGGTTTTGTTGAATGGTCGCCGCGTAGCGCCGTTCACAACAGGCTCTACAGTCAATTTGGCAAACATTCCATTGTCAGCTGTTGAACGCGTAGAAATTTTGACCGACGGTGCATCTGCGCTGTACGGCTCTGATGCGATTGCTGGTGTAGTTAACTTTGTGTTGAAGAAAAATCAAAAAGATTTCAACGTCGAATTTACTTACAGCACACCGCAAGAATCTTCCAAAGGCAAAACAACTAACTTCGCATTGTCCAAAGGCTTCGGCGATTTGAACAGCGATGGCTACAATGTTTTATTGTCTTACAGCCATGATGAACAAGCTGAATTGAGCGCATCTGACCGTGCTTTCGCGGCTAAAGGTGGCGTAACTCCGTTCAAACACAACGGCAAAGACTACACAATGTATATGTTGAGTAGTAACTCCATCCCAGGTAACGTCAATTTGACTGGTGGTGCAATTCCTAACTTCAATCCATACTTAGCTATGAATGGTAACTGCCCAGCAGAAAATACCTTCAAAGTCGGTAATCGCTGCTTGTTCAACTATGGCGCAACAGTACAATTATTGCCAGAATTGAAGCGTGACAGTATCTTGGGTTCCGTCAATGTCAATATCAATGACAACCTGAAATTCTTCGCTGAAGGTATGTTCACCAAGTTTACTAGCACTGCAGGCTTCGCTCCACCAGCGCAACCTTTAGGTGTTGATTTGAATAGCGCATTGTGGAAGAACACGATTGCTCCAGCTTATGCAAAAATGGGCTACGACCCAACCAAAATCACCAAGGCAACGATGACCTTGCGTCTGGTTGATGCTGGTCGTCGTACTGATGGCTGGAAGACTGAATCCAAACATTTAGCAACAGGCTTCGAAGGCACATTTAAGAACTGGGATTACACCGCTTCTTATATCTTCTCCGAAAACAAAGCAATTGACTCCGCTGTAGCAGGTTACACCAGCGGCGAAAAATTAGATGCTTTGATCAAATCTGGCGCATGGAATCCGTTCTTGCCACCAAGCGCTGCGACAAAAGCAGCATTGGCACCAGCTGTGTTGAAACAAGTCTTAGACGTCTCCACTTCACAAATTAATGTAGTGAATCTGCGCGGTTCTACAGAGTTGTTCAAAATGGCAGGCGGCGGCGCGAGCTTAGGCTTGGGCGTTGATGCAATGAAACAAACCTTTGTGGACAATCCAAGCGCGATCGCGCAAGGTCCAAATAAGCAACAACCAAATTGGACAGATACTAACGTTGGCGGTGGCACTGGTGCTTTACCAGTCGACAGCTCACGTAATAGCTGGGGTGGTTTCGGTGAGTTGTACATGCCGATTGCCAAGAACTTCGACTTAACTGCTGCTGCACGTTATGATAGCTATGACGCAGTAAAAAATGCGAAGAACTTTGATGATCAAGGCAACTTGTTGTCACCTGCAACACAAGGTACTAAGCAAAGCTCTGCAACTTACAAGTTAGCAGCTGCATTCCGTCCTACCGATTCAGTCTTGTTGCGTGCATCTTATGGTACGGGTTTCAAAGCACCAACAATGGGAGCGATTACGCAACCAGTAGCTAATGGCGGTTCTTCTAACTTCTTCCCATGTCCTGTAACGTCTGGTCCATTGTTCCCATTGTGTACTGGCACTGCAGAGTACAACTTGTTGACAGGTGGTAACGCTAGCACAGGTTCAACAGCATTGAAGCCTGAAAAATCCACACAATGGACAGTTGGCTTCCGTATCGAACCTATGCCAAGCTTGTCTATGGGCTTCGACTTGTGGAATGTACAGTTGAAAGACCAAATCAAGACTTTGTCACAAAGCGAAGTGTTTTTGAACCCAGTGAAATACGCGGCCTTGTTCTCTGCTTACTATGATCCTATCCAAAAGCAAGACGTCATCGCTGCAACATTGACACCATTCAACTTGGCTAAAGCTCAGTTCCAAGGTATTGATTGGGATCACACCTACCGCATGCCTATCCCTGCTGGATACGGTAAGCTGTCCTTCAACTGGACAGGTACTTACATGATGAAAGCTGACTTGGATTCTGGCGTTAAAGGTGACGAAATCGAAAAAGGCGTTGGTAAATTCAACAAGTACAATGACGTTACTTTCCGTGTAATCTCTCGTTTGTCAGCAATCTGGAAGCCATCAGATCGTTACACACATAGTGCAACTATCGGTTACCACTCTGGCTACAAAGATTCTGTGATTACTGAAGATGACGGCGCAATTCGCTTCTTGAATTCTGACGGCACTCCTGGCGATTACACTGGCGTGACTCGCAATGTGAAGGCTTATTACACATTGGATCTGCAATCTAAAGTGAACTTCAGCAAAAACTTGACTATCACAGGCGGTATCAAAAACCTGTTGAACCAAGATCCTCCATTCTCTCAGCGTATCGAAGGTGGTGGTAACCAATTGGGTTACGATGGTCGCTACACAGATCCATTGGGTCGTCAGTTCTACGTAGTCGGCAACTTGAAGTTCTAATTTTGAATTTCATAGTCAAAGTTTAAAACAGTCGTTTAAGTTTTAAGTTCTTTTAAAGCCTCAGGGAAACCTGGGGCTTTTTTTTAACCATTTGTCTGCCAACATTACTTAGAAAGTGTCTAATGACATCTGAACTCTCCAGCATTTATACGGTCTGATCAGAGACTCTTTCTCCACAGTCAATAACAATACTTCTAGAGGAACTCCTATGCGTCACCGTCTGCTTTTTTCTATTATTTCTGGACTCTTTGTCACTTCATTCAGTGTTCAAGTTTTCGCACAAAGCGCCGTGCCAGCCAACAAAGTAGCCACAGTCAACAAACAAAGTAAGATCAAAGCAGCATCCCAAAAACTGCGGTCAGGTATTGACCTGCAGTGGATAGACAAAAGTGTTCGTCCACAAGATGATTTTTTCCGGTTCATGTCTGGAAAATGGTTAGATACGGTAGAGATACCCGCAGATCGTGGTCGCTATGGTGCATTCGATCAATTGGCCGAATTATCAGCAAAACAATCAGCAGCAATCATTCAAGATCTGGCCAAAAAGTCTGATTTGAAGTCAGGTAGCAACCAACAAAAAATCGCCGATCTCTACAACAGCTTTATGGATGAGGCGCGTTTGGAAGAACTCGACATCCAGCCTTTACAAGCCGACTTCGCGCGCATTCAACAGCTCAAAGATAAAGCCGAATTACCTGCAATGCTCGCTTATTTGTCGCGTATCAGCGTCGGCACGCCGATAGGTTCTGGCGTCACGCAAGATGCAAAAGATTCTTCAAAATATACCATCTCAGTTGGTCAGGGTGGTTTAAGTTTACCTGATCGAGATTACTACTTAAAACTCGATGACGCTAAGTTTAAAACTATACGTGCCGCCTATCTGACGCACATAGAAAAAATGCTGTCCATGGCAGGTATCAGCAATGCACAGCAAGCTGCGGCTTCTATTATGGCGCTCGAAACTGAGATTGCCAAAATTCAATGGAGCAATGTAGAAAATCGCAACCCAGTCAAAACCTATAACAAAGTGGACATCGCTAAACTCGGCGACTTATTACCAGGATTTGACTGGAATAAATACTTCGCAGAAATGGGCACTGGCGGCAAAACTGACTCTGTCATCGTTCGTCAACCAAGTTACTTAACTGGCTTAAATAAAGTTATACAAGATACCTCACTTGAAACTTGGCAAGCCTATTTCAATTGGCGCGTGTTGAATGCTTATTCACCGTATCTGAGTAAACGCTTTGTTGATCAGGATTTTTCGTTCTCGAATGTGACACTGCGTGGTATTCCAGAAAATCAACCGCGCTGGAAGCGTGGCGTGAGTCGCGTGGAAGAAAGTTTGTCAGAAGCTTTAGGTCAATTGTATGTAGAGAAGCATTTCCCGGCCGAGAACAAAGCCCGCATGCAGGTGCTGGTCAATAATCTCTTATTGGCTTACAAGCAAAGCATAGAGACATTGCCTTGGATGGGTGAAGCGACTAAGAAAGAAGCGCTGACCAAATTATCAAAATTCACACCAAAAATCGGCTATCCAGATAAATGGCGTGATTACAGCAAGCTGACCATAGTCAAAGGCGACTTGGTCTCGAATATCAAAGCTGGTCGTGCTTTTGCCTATCAGCGCCAAGTCGATAAACTTGGTAAGCCAGTCGACCGTAGCGAATGGGGCATGAGCCCACAAACGGTGAATGCCTATTACAACTCACGTCAAAATGAAATCGTCTTTCCAGCAGCGATTTTGATGCCACCGTTCTTCAATCCTGAAGCGGACGACGCGGTCAATTACGGTGGTATAGGCGCGGTGATCGGCCATGAAATTGGTCACGGCTTTGATGACTCCGGTAGCCAATCTGATGGCGACGGCAATTTACGTGACTGGTGGACTGCCGAAGACAAAGCAAATTTTGGCAAAGTCACCGATGCCTTGGTCGCCCAATACGGTAACTACAGCCCTATCGAAGGCTACAAAGTAAATGGCAAACTGACCTTGGGTGAAAACATTGGTGACAATGCCGGCTTATCCATCGCTTATAAAGCCTATCAATTGTCACTGAATGGCAAGAAAGCGCCAGTAATCGACGGCTATAGCGGCAATCAGCGCGTGTTCATGGGTTGGGCGCAGGTATGGCGCGGCAAAGCACGTGATGCCGAAACCATTCGTTTGTTAGCGACGGACTCACATGCACCAGGTGTATTCCGCGCGAATGGACCGCTGACGAATATGCCGGAGTTCTACCAAGCATTCGATGTGAAAGCGGGTGATAAGATGTATGTAGCACCAGAGAAACGTATTCGGGTTTGGTAGTCATCAAGT
Source organism: Undibacterium sp. GW821-FHT11H02 (assembly GCF_058808015.1). NCBI lineage: Bacteria > Pseudomonadati > Pseudomonadota > Betaproteobacteria > Burkholderiales > Oxalobacteraceae > Undibacterium > Undibacterium sp. GW821-FHT11H02. The sequence goes on from NZ_JBXARG010000016.1 coordinate 28,739, forward strand.
ATTTTCCACCTTAAGCAATCAGCAAAAAGCGGATAAACTTTATCCGCTTTTTGTTCTTTGATTTGACCATCAAGATGATGTTTCAGCGCAATTAATTCGAGAAATTTTGCTGTTTATTTTCCTATAATCGCTGCCAAACCTGCCAACGCTCTTTGCCTTCGAATACCGCGAGTGAATCACTCACTTCCGCATCTTCCAGACACTCAAAGTACGCTTGCATTAAAGTTTGAAATTCTTGAGGATGTGTACGAAATGGTGGACCTTTTTTACTAGCGCCCTCAGCATCGTCGAGCAGAAAAAAACCTGCCACCTTGCCACCGGCTGGCAACAACGCCGCCCATCGTTCCACCACTGCTTCGCGCATCACGGGTGGCAATGCACAAAAGAAGGCACGTTCATAAATCAATGTCAGCGCTCGCTCGGGGACAAACTTGAAAAAATCCGCTTGTTGTACGCGCTCGGCCCATTTTCCGACTTGAGATTTTGCGGTGGCTACTGCGCTACTGGAAAAATCAATCGCAGTGACTTGCCAACCCGCTTCCGATAAAAATCCTAACTCGTGCGCGTGGCCACAACCCGGAATTAAACAATGCTGAGTTCCAGATCCTAGCGACTCAGAATGTGCCACAAAATCCCGCAAGGCTTGTGGTACTGCACCACGATTCCAAGGGGTAAATCCTTGTTGAAAACGCTCATCCCAAAACTCGGGATGATTTGGATCGCGGCTAGAAAATTGCGGTGTCATACGCCAGCAAGCATGAAAAAATTTACATAGGAAAACGCCAGAATAACCCCAGCCAACACACCAACACCCACATAAATTATCGTACGCAACAAGGAGTTGGTTGCGCGCTGTTCAGCAATCAAACTTGCCAGCAGTACCTCGTTATTTCCGGCTTCTGCGGCACGACTTAAAGCCTGATGTGCGAGGCGTGGTAATTGAGGAAAGATATGGCTGTAGCGCGGTGCTTCCGCTTTCAGCTTATCAATTAAACCGCGCCAACCGACCTGTTCACTCATCCAGCGTTCTAGGTAAGGTTTCGCAGTCTTCCACAAATCCAGATCAGGGTCCAGTTGACGCCCCAGGCCTTCAATATTGAGTAAAGTTTTTTGTAGTAAGACCAGTTGCGGTTGCACTTCCACATTAAAGCGGCGCGAGGTTTGGAAAAGGCGCAATAAGACCTGACCAAAAGAGATATCTTTCAAAGGGCGGTCAAAAATAGGTTCACAGCAGGCGCGTACTGCGGCTTCTAACTCGTCGACACGAGTTTCCTTGGGTGCCCAGCCTGATTCTATATGCGCCTCTGCCACACGCTTATAATCACGACGAAAGAATGCTAAGAAGTTCTGCGACAAATAATCTTTATCATAATCATTGAGCGTGCCGACAATGCCAAAATCGAGCGCAATGTAACGTCCTAATGTGGCAGGCTCGGTCGATACCAAAATGTTCCCGGGATGCATATCGGCATGAAAAAAACCATCGCGGAAAATTTGTGTAAAGAAAATCGTGACACCATCACGCGAGAGCTTTGCCAGATCAACGCCCGCTTCTTGGAGCTTGTCGATTTGCGAAATCGGTATACCCTTCATGCGTTCCATGACGATCACGGATGCCGAGCAATAATCCCAGTACATTTCTGGCACGATCAGCAAATCAGAATCAGCGAAATTACGGCGCAATTGACTGCCATTCGCAGCTTCGCGCATCAGATCTAATTCATCGTGCAAATATTTATCGAATTCGCCCACCACTTCTTTGGCTTTCAGGCGTTTGCCATCAGCCCATAAAAATTCTAACCAACCTGCGGCGATTTTCATCAAGGCGACATCGCGATCGATAGTTTCCTTCATTCCCGGACGTAATACTTTTACGGCCGCTTCACGGCCATCTTTTAGAGTCGCAAAATGGACTTGGGCAATCGATGCCGACGCGACCGGAACGCGTTCAAAACTGGCAAACAATTGATCTGGATGCGCACCGAGAGACTTTGTAATTTGTGCGACAGCCAAGTCAGGATCGAACGATGGTACACGATCTTGCAACAGAGCTAGTTCATTGGCGATATCCGGTGGCATCAGGTCACGGCGGGTTGACAACACCTGTCCAAATTTGACGAAAATAGGACCGAGATCTTCTAAGGATTTGCGCAGACGTTCACCACGAGGTGCGGACAAATCACGCCAGAACAATAAAGTCTTGATGAGTTTTGCCGTGCGTGGAATGCGCAAGCCGGACATCGCGATTTCATCAATACCGTATTTCAAAACGATGCGAACAATTTTAAACAAGCGTAAGGAATTTAAAATCATTGCTTTGCTACCTTCATCTTTTCTAATCGTTCCAAGCGTTTCATCAAACGCTCTACATCGTCACGCGTTTTATTCACTTGCTCAGCAAAAGCACGCACAGCTTGCGGGCGCACTAACATAGGATTCTCTTCTAAAAAATACTCGGCCAGATTTTCTTGCAAGTTTTGATGCGTGCGTTTCGCATTTTCAACGAGACTCTTGCCAGTTGCTACCATACGTACTGCGGCTACATCGCCAAACAATTTGCTTAGATCTTCTTCTGCTTCCCAACGTAAATCCTGACTCAATTGCGATAAGGTATTCGCAAAGTCGGCATCACCTTCTATCTTCACGTAAGACACTGCGCGTTCACGATTTTGTGCAATCAAAGGCAAATCCGCCGCTTTGATACGCAAAGTAACCTGATCGACATTGGTTTCGCTTTGTTCCTCGGCGGCTTGCAACAAGCCGTCTGCACCAACTTTTACACGCAACTGAAATAGTTCGATATCAATACAGGCTGTCTTACTGGCGTGTTTCTGCAAACGTACTGCGGCCCAAGGTTCTTGTGCCAATAGGTGATTTACAAACAGAATAAAGGGAGTGGAAATCATAGGAATAAAATAAAAAACCGCGCATGACATCATGCGCGGTTCTTAGTTTAACAGCAAACCCTTAAAACACCTTAAAACTCAGTGGTTCAGCTTGTTCAAAAACAAATTTGCTCGCTGTCCAAACGGTACTAATACGGTATCAAAACAGTATTCAGGCGATATTAGTTTAATTGTTGAATACCAGCCAACAACCAGCCTGATTGACCATTCACCGGCTTCGCCAAGTTCCACACTTCAGCGAATGCTTCTGGATTAGTCGCACCACCTTCTTTGATCATGCCGGTGAACTTAACGCTAGCAACATAATCATAGGCTTGCGTTTCTATGCCTAACAATTCTGCATCCAAGGTCACTACATCGGTTTCATTCTTCGCATTACCACGATCTTGCAATTCCAGCTTCATTTCGGCAAACATTTCTGGTGAAGTGAATTCACGGATATCGTTGATATCACCCCGATCCCAAGCTGCTTGCAAACGGATGTAATTCGATTTTGCATGACGCAAGAAACCTGTCACATCGAAATCCGCTGGAATCGTCCAATTGCCTTGATTCGCTAAAGGTGCAGAACCAGTACCGTTCAAATTAGCGGTACTTACTGACGCTGGCGTGAATGCCGCTGGTGCTTGTTGTACAGGATTAATACGTGAACCGATTTCCGGCAAGGCATTATTGTCTGGCACACCCGCGTATGCTGGTTGCGATCCAAAAATTGAACTTGAATTTGTCCCATTAGGTGAGGAATTAAACATAGACGGTGCATTCGCAACTTTCTTGCGAGTGAAGAAACGGTAGGCCATAAATGCGAGCAAACCTATCATAGCGAAAGTCAAAATCGACCCCATCGCACTAGCCAAAGCACCACCCATACCTAAAGACGAGAACAAACCAGCTAACAAGGCACCACCGATCAAGCCACCCACAATGCCTTTCCAAGGCATAGACGGTTTAGGTGGAACCGCTGGTGTTGCCGCATTTGGCGCACCTGGTTTAGCCGCCTGTGCAGGATTTGCTGTGCTTGCAGCAGGTGCCTTTTGCGTCACGTTATTTGATTGGCGACCAAATGAACTACGCTTGCCCATACGCTGCGCATCAGCATCGGCAACGATCATCGTCGTGGCACCAAACAACAAAGCGATACTTAATAAAATGTGTTTCATGTAAATCTCCTTTTTGTACTTCCAACTATCTACAAACCATGTTCCGACAATATCACTGCGTTACAACTTAATCCCGGTATGCAAAGCCGCCACTCCTGCGGTTAAATTAAAATACTCCACTCTTTCCAAACCAACGTCTTGCATCATGGTTTTTAAGGTTTCCTGATCTGGATGCATGCGTATCGACTCTGCTAAGTAGCGATAACTGTCCGCATCATTGGCGATCTTTTGTCCTAACCATGGTAAGACCTTAAACGAATACAGGTCATACGGTTTTTGCAAAACTTCTGGCACTTTGGAAAATTCTAGTACCAGCAATTTGCCACCCGGCTTCAAAACCCGACGCATTTCTGCCAGTGCCTGATCTTTGTGCGTCATATTGCGCAAACCAAATGCGACACTGACGCGATCAAAATAATTATCCGGAAATGGCAACTTCTCAGCGTCACACAATAAGGTTGGGGTAATCAGCCCTTTGTTCAAGAGACGATCACGACCTACGCGCAGCATCGACTCGTTAATATCGGTATGCCAAACTTCCCCTGTCTTCCCCGCTTGCTTGACGAATTCTTTGGCCAAATCGCCAGTCCCACCAGCAATATCAAGGACTTTATATCCTGGTCGCACGCCTGCTTGTGCAATCGTGAAAATTTTCCAAACACGATGCAAACCAGCCGACATCAGATCGTTCATGACATCGTATTTGGCTGCAACTGAATGGAAAACTTCCGCTACTTTATGGACTTTTTCTTCTTCGGCCACCGTGGTGTAACCGAAATGGGTAGTCGTCCCATCTACATTATTTGCTTGCTCGCTCATCTTGATACTCTGCAGAGAATGAAAGATTATGATTTCTGCGCTTAGCTTCCAACTTGTCGACGAGAAGGACGCGGCGTTGTTAGAAATCGACAGGCGCGATTATAGAGCCGAATCGGGATTTCGACTCGGACTTAAGTCAATATTTCTGCGGTAGAAATTTCAGAAAATTACCTATGAACCGCATTTCGATCCGGTTTTAGGCGCGGGAACGGCGTCACGACCATCTTCCCCTGCATAGCCAGCTGCTTGCAGGCGTGCTAAATAGTCTTGCCACAATGCTGCCTGATGAGTACCCAACCAATATAAGTATTCCCAAGTGAAAATACCAGTACTGTGATCATCGGTAAAAATCGGTTTAATCGCGTAGTTACCGACTGGTTCTATGCCGGTGATGCTGACTAGTCGCTTACCAATTTGCAAAACTTCTTGCCCTTCACCATGACCGCGCACTTCGGCTGAGGGTGAGTACACGCGCATTAGTTCAAATGGCAGTTCAAAACGATTGCCATCGTCAAATTCGATTTCTAACAAACGCGATACGGTTCTGGCGTTGAGTGCGGATGGGTGGACTTTGTGGGATATGGGTGGTGGCAATTGGTTCATGTTTTTTAATACTTTATAAAATCTTAAAACCCCTCAACGCCGAGACGCAGAGGAACCGCAAACATAGAGGAAAGACTTTTGCTTCCTCTCTTTTCGTACTTCTCAGCGCCTCTGCGTCTCGGCGTTTAGGGGTTTTTCTTTTTTTCAGTGCGTAGAGCGGGTGAAACCCGCGCTGACACTCCGATTAGCACTGTTGCTCAACATTCTGGCGGCGCGGGTTGCACCCCATAGGCGCTAACCAAAATCAGAAAGTCAAAACCAAAACCTCTCAACACAGAGGCACAGAGAAAGGCAGGAGAAGGCTAATATTATCCAATTTTCTTCAGCTAGACATTTCCTCTGTGCTTTCTCTGTGTCTCTGTGCCTCTGTGGTTAGTGGTTTTAGAATTTGGTTAGCGCCTATGGGGTTGCACCCGCCCTGCTTTGCTGACTTCTGCTTTCAAACACAAGCTATTTTGCAAATTCTCGTTCTATTGAATCACGCAAAGCTGGTAGCAAAGCACACTTCGCATCGACTTCAGCAGACACTCTATCCGTCGCCGCCCACACAGGATTTGGGAAATGCGCGTCGTCCTGATAACGTGGAATCACATGCCAGTGCAGATGGGGCACCATATTGCCCAGACTAGCCAGATTGATTTTATGCGGCTGCATCACATCGCGTAATGCTTGTTCGACTTTGCATACTGCTTGCATCAATGAGGAACGATCGGCAATCGCTAAATCGGTCATCTCTTTAACATGCGCGTTCCAAATGACGCGACAAAATCCCGGATAATTGGCATCGTCGATCAAGACCACACGTAACTTGTCGGTCTTGACGATAAGCTCTCCACCATCACTCGTACATAATTCACAGTTCATTGTCATGGTTTTCTCGCTTAGACCAAAACACGTTCTATGCCGCCGTTATTCGCCTTCGCGACATATTCTGGCATCCAGTTTTCACCGAGTATGTGACGCGCCATTTCAACCACGATGTAATCTGCTTGAGTACCGCTATCGTCGTTATAACGTGACAAGCCTTGCAGACAAGATGGGCAAGAAGTCAAAATCTTGACATCGCCAGTAAAACCGTCATTGCGCAATTTATCTGCGCCTTTGGTCATCTCTTCTTCTTTGCGGAAACGCACTTGAGTAGAAATATCAGGGCGACTCACTGCCAAAGTGCCGGATTCACCGCAGCAACGTTCATTCTTTTCTATCTTCACATTATCGACCGTCGTGATCAGGCTATTGATCGTTTTACCTGATTCCTGCAATTTCATAGGATTATGACAAGGCTCGTGATACATGTAACGCGTGCCAGTCACGCCTTCGAGCTTGACGTTCTTTTCCATCAAAAATTCATGGATATCGATAATGCGACAGCCTGGGAATATCTTATCAAATTCGTAGGTAGCCAATTGATCATAGCAAGTACCACAGGATACGACCACCGTCTTGATATCGAGGTAGTTCAAAGTATTTGCCATACGATGAAATAACACGCGGTTATCCGTCATCATCTTTTCGGCTTTATCGAATTGCCCTGCGCCGCGTTGCGGATAACCGCAGCACAAATAACCCGGAGGCAAAACAGTTTGCACACCCACATTCCACAACATCGCTTGCGTCGCTAAACCGACTTGTGAGAACAAGCGTTCAGAACCGCAGCCGGGGAAGTAAAACACAGCTTCGGTATCGGCCGTGGTGGTTTGTGGATTACGGATAATCGGTACGATTTTATCGTCTTCAATATCCAACAAAGCACGTGCGGTTTTCTTGGGCAAATTGCCCGGCATTTTTTTGTTAATGAAATGAATGACTTGCTCTTTGATCGGCGCTTTACCAACCGTTGCTGGAGGTGCTTTGGTCTGCGACTTGGCAAATTTCTTAAAGAAATCATGACCAAAACGCTGCGCTTTATAACCCCAACCTATCATCACTTTGCGGGTCGCATTGATCGTCGCAGGATCAGTCGCGTTCAAAAAGAACATCGACGCAGCGGTGCCCGGATTAAATTTTTTCTGTCCCATTTTACGCAAGAGATTGCGCATATTCATAGACACATCGCCAAAGTCGATATCGACTGGGCAAGGGTTCGCACACTTATGGCAAACCGTGCAGTGATCCGCAACATCCGAGAATTCATCCCAATGCTTAATCGAAATCCCGCGGCGTGTTTGTTCCTCGTAGAGGAAAGCTTCAACCAACAAAGACGTCGCCAAAATCTTATTGCGTGGTGAGTACAAAAGATTTGCACGCGGTACATGAGTCGAGCAAACTGGTTTGCACTTGCCGCAACGCAGACAATCTTTCACGCTGTTCGCAATCGCACCAATATCACTTTGTTGCATGATCAGGGACTCATGCCCCATCAAACCAAACGAAGGGGTGTAAGCGTTGCGCAAATCGGCCGCAAATTCGGGCAGATTCAAGAGCTTACCTTTGTTGAAGCGGCCTTCTGGATCAATCCGCAATTTATATGAGCGGAAATCTTTGATCTCATCTTCGGTCAAAAACTCTAACTTGGTAATTCCGATACCGTGTTCGCCCGAAATCACGCCATTCAAAGAGCGCGCCAACACCATAATGCGAGCGACCGCATGATGCGCCACTTGCAGCATGTCGTAATCATCGGAATTGACCGGCAAATTGGTATGCACATTGCCATCACCAGCATGCATGTGCAAGGCGACAAAGACACGGCTGCGCAATACTTTTTTATGTATCGCGGTGCATTCATCCAAGATTAATTTGAAGGCCGCACCATTGAAGATTTGACGCAACAAGGCGCGCACTTCGGTTTTCCAGGAAACACGGATAGTTCGGTCTTGCACCACATCAAACAGGGTCGCATCTGGCTGCTTTTGCAAACGTTGCTCAAACACGAAATCGAGTTTATCGAGGCCTAGCTTATTGAGTTCTGCACGTGCATCACGCAAGGGCTGATCAAGTTGCGTCAGCAAATACGTCCAACGTGCTTGTATTTCAGTCAGCAATTGATCGGCTTGCGACACGCGATCTTCAAGTAATTCTGCCGCGGGGATATCATCGCCATCTGCATCTTCGCTTTTACCCAAAGGCAGATTGCCGCGCAAGACAAACTCTTTCAAAGCGGCGACACAGGCCAGCTTATTTTGTATCGAGAGTTCAATATTAATGCGTTCAATACCGTCCGTGTATTCGCCCATACGATCCAGCGGAATGACCACGTCTTCATTGATCTTAAACGCATTCGTATGTTTAGAAATTGCCGCCGTTTTAGCACGGTCTAACCAGAATTTCTTACGCGCTTCCGGGCTAACTGCCACAAAGCCTTCACCGACTCGTGCATTCGCCATACGAATTACTTCAGATGCGGCTTGCGCGACAGCGTTTTCGTCATCACCAACGATATCGCCGAACAGCGCCATCTTGGGAATCACGCCACGCTTCGATTTGGTCGTGTAGCCAACCGCCTTCAAATAGCGTTCGTCGAGATGTTCCAAACCTGCGAGGATCGCGCCACCCTTTTTGGTTTCGCCATCGAGATAATCTTTGATTTCGACAATGCTAGGAATCGCATCACGTGCTTGCCCGAAAAATTCCAAACAAACCGTGCGGGCGAATTTCGGCATCTTATGCAATATCCAGCGTGCCGAAGTGATCAAACCATCGCAACCTTCTTTCTGCACACCCGGCAAACCCGCGAGGAATTTATCGGTCACGTCTTTGCCCAAACCTTCTTTGCGGAAGGTGCGTCCCGGGATATTCAACAACTCAGTTTTAAACGGCGTCTTCTCACCCGGATGTGTCCATTCCAATTGGAACTTAGCGACTTCAACATCATGGATTTTGCCGAAATTATGTTCGAGACGCGTGACTTCCAACCAATCGCCATTCGGATCGACCATGCGCCAAGACGCGAGGTTATCCAAAGCAGTACCCCACAACACCGCTTTTTTACCACCGGCATTCATGGCGACGTTGCCGCCTATGCAGGAGGCTTCGGCAGAAGTTGGATCGACTGCAAATACAAATCCGGCCTTGTCTGCTGCATCCGACACACGTTTAGTCACCACGCCAGCGCCCGAGTAAATCACTGCGTAATCACGATCAGCACCAGGCAAGCGCAGCATTTCGACGGCGCCTAATTGCTCCAGTTTTTCGGTATTAATCACAGCCGACATTGGCGTCAATGGAATCGCACCACCGGTATAACCGGTACCGCCGCCACGTGGAATAATCGTCAATCCCAACGTAATACAGGATTTAACCAAGCCAGCCATTTCATCTTCGGTATCCGGTGTCAACACGACGAACGGATATTCGACACGCCAGTCGGTCGCATCGGTCACATGAGAAACACGGCTCAAGCCGTCAAATTTGATATTGTCTTTTGCCGTGAATTTCGCCAGCAGTTTGTTCGCTTTCTTGCGCAAATCGTAGGTGTCACGGAATTCTTTAGAGAAGTCAGCGACCGCTTTACGTGCCGCATTGACCAAAATTTCAACGGAATTACTACGATCTGCATCTTCAGAATTCACAGAATCGGTCGCAACGCGGCGTTTTTCGACTTCATGCAAACGGTGATCCAAAGCATCGATCAAGGCTTGTCGACGCTTGGGGTTTTCAAGCATATCGTCTTGCAAGTAAGGATTACGACGCACCACCCATATATCACCGAGCACTTCATACAACATACGGGCAGAACGACCGGTCTGACGTTTGCCACGCAAGCTATCAAGCAAAGCCCAAGCGTCTTTTCCTAATAAGCGAATCACGATTTCGCGGTCAGAAAACGAGGTGTAGTTATACGGAATTTCGCGTAAGCGGGTAGGAGCAGCACCTTGCGCTGCTTGATCATCATTAAAGGGAAGACTACCTAGATTATGGGCTGGAGCATTCATCTGCAATTGATTGGACGGTATTGATGGATGGGATTGAATTAGATTTAGATCCATTCTAGCGTATTGCGCTGCACCACGCAGAAACAGTCTTTACTTTTGTGCAGATATCTTTTGAACTATGGTAAAAAAGCCTGAGGAAATTCCGCATATTCACAAAAACATTGAACATTTATTATAGAAACTGATGTTTTCACCAGATATTACACGCCTCAAAAATAGATTTATTGAGACTAATGAAAACGCCTTATTGAATTCAAATTAAAAAATACATAGTAAGATAGCACTATAAATTTACCAACGACAGTGAGTCTAAAATGGAAGAAAAGAAAAATATTCCCGTTAAACAACCTCCAGTTCTATTCGAAAAGACACAATTAATTATTAAACAAATCAGCCTGGCTTTAGGCGGCCCAATCATTTCATATTGGAATAATCCACGCGGCACAGTTTGCAGTGACGATGTTGTCGCCTTTCATGAAATATTGGAACAGATAGGAAAACAAGAACATATTTTCTTATTCATTAAATCAAATGGCGGAAACGGTCGTGCTGCTTTGCGCATCGTCAATCTCTTGCGCCAATACTGCGACAAATTAACCGCCTTAGTCCCCCTAGAATGTGCTTCTGCCGCCACAATGGTCGCGATTGGGGCGAATGAAATTCACATGGGACCTATGGCTTATTTGTCGGCGGTTGATACCTCATTGACCCATGATTTGTCACCGATTGATAGAGATAATGACCGTGTAAGTGTCAGCCTCGATGAATTATCTCGTGCCGTCAAACTATGGCAAAAAGAAAATAAAGAAGAAGGCATTAACCCATATCGCCATTTGTTTAAGTATGTACACCCTTTAGTCATCGGTGCGGTCGATCGTGCAGAATCGCTCTCAATCATGCTCTGCAAAGAAATCTTGTCCCATCACATCAGTGACGATGCAACAGCGATGGACATCGCTACGGTTCTCAACTCTAAATATCCATCGCATGGCTATCCAATTTTATTGAAGGAAGCGCAAACCATAGGTATGAATGCGAAACCTATGGATAAAAACATCCATGGTCTGCTACTGGAATTGAATTCTCTCTATAGCGAAATGGGACAGCGCGCCACGACAGACTTTGATGAAGTCAATTCGCATGGCAATGAAATTCTGAACATCTTGGAAACCACCGGAGCGCAGGCCTTCTATCAACAAGACAAAGACTGGTTCTATCGTACTGAGGAAAGACGCTGGATCACGATGAATGATAATAGTTCGTGGAGAAAATACTTGCTGGATAAAGATGGACAGATCAGCACGTCGACGCTGCATATTAACTAAGCCGAACTAATCGTATAAACAAAGATTGTTTGTGCGCGTTTTTATTCTGTTGGGCGTCATTGCTTTTCGTTTTGGCATTGCTCAGTCCAGCACCAACGAATTTCCTCAATTTGGTCGCTGGAAGACGCAAGCCTTTTATGCAACATTAATTCATTTCTTCGGCTCTTATGCTGTGTATTTCAAGGCTTGGTTTTGGCTTGTCATTGGAATTCTGATTATTTTTACTGGCGCAAAGAAATTGCGATCAAAATCGATTCAGACTCAAGGACATTAGCATACACAACAAAAGCCGAGGTTTTAGCTAGGTTCAGGAACCGTGCCGCACGCAAAAAACACTAAATAACAATCATGTTTAACAGCACGATCGAGGTTGGGACTAACAAAACCGTATTTTAAAAGTCAGGTGGAATTCACAACATTTTCACTACCAACAGACTGCGCTGCGCCTATCTTCTCCAAATCAGCGATGCGTCTCAAGCTCAACGGCTAAACCCAAATTTGCCATTAGGGACATGTGCGGTGCGATTTTCGCGCTGACAGCGCATTTTCGGCCATTTTTGTTACTCTTCGTTGCCAATAGAAAGTCTGGATTAAAGCCAAATTTCAATCCTAAGAATTAACTGATCCTTGCTCACGTAAGCGCGCTTGGTAGTGGCTGCATTTGAGATGCAAAATCTTTTGTGTTCACCTTCAGCGAAGTTGCAAGTTGAAATAAACCGCGATTTCTACAGGCATAAACGAAGTCGAAAATTTTCTGACGAGCTTCATTCCTAACCAGCGCCGCATCGATCTTACTACGAGTTCCAACCCGGTACATGACATGCAAACATCGTCACACCCTAGACTATTCGCTGAAGTCTTTGCTAGTTAAAAAAATGAATTGCGCTTCTAAGTAAATTCAATGACAATACAAAAAAGTACTATTTCACTACCATAAATAGCATTTTTAAAAGGATTGATATGTTTGAATCTTTTATCATTGAACTGGTCATTGGTAGTCTGACTTTGTTCACTCTTCTGGGTATCATTGTTACAACGCTTACCGAAGCATTTCAAACTTTCCTGCAGCAAATTCGAGCCAAATATCTACAGCAATATTTACGAGAATTGCTCGCGCCCTCTGCAACTCTAAATACGACTAAGCAAAGTACTTTTTTTGATGTAGTTTTTGATCATCCCTTAATCAAGCCACTGTCGTCCGGAAAAAGAAAGCCCAGTTATATTCCGACTGATCTTATTGGAAGGGTGATCATCGATATATTTCTCACATCCACCGACCAAAAAGCTGCCACAGCAGCAGAATCCACATTTGACGCACTGAAAACAAGATTCCGCGCCGCCTTGAATGCCATTCCATCCCCAGAGCTAAAAAAGGCAATGCAAAGCCTCTACTTCAACGCAGAGTTGAGTGCCCAAAATGAAATCGAGCTGATCGAAAAATTCAAAACCGAAATTGGTATGTGGTTCGATGCAGCAATGGATCGCGCAATCGGTGCGGTGCGACGCAACGCAAAAATTGTGTCGATGTGCATTGCATTCATCTTATGCCTTGGTCTAAATATCAACGCTATCGACTTCATAAAGGGCTTGGCGCAGGATCCGAAGGCGCGCAGTGTCATGATGGATGTCGGCAGGAATCTCAGCGCTGACATTAGCAGCAAAATTCAAAGCGAATGCAAGGAAAAGTCGACAAATGAAAAGTTGACCGCGGTTGAAACCTTGCAATGCAGTTTAAGCAATTCACTCACTCTGCTGCCAGTATCCAATAAAACTTCATCCTTCGTATTGGGCTGGGAACACACTCCAAGGTTTATCGCCGACTATAAAAAGATGAATATATATGAGTTCTTATTTGGATGTTTATCTTGGCTATTCGGAATTTTTATCGCGGCAGTAGCAGCTTCGCTCGGGGGCGATTACTGGTTCAAGATCTTAAACAATGTGATTCGATTGGCTGGCGCAAAGACAGCTTCTAAGGCTTGAGATGCACACTGTCACACGTGACTGCAAACCCTTCGAGCTATGTTCTTGCTGGGGCGGCGCGTGGGACAGCACGTAAACAGCATTGCTGCGTCAATATCGTACCGAATCAAGGAAATCCTATCTCCAACTTGAATCACAACCAACATGGATAAAGTATGAACACGATAAAACTGAGTGCAGAAACGCTTAAGGATCTGGAATCGATCATCAAGGATCCAAAGAACGCATTGCCATTAGCGCTAAAAGATCTGGCACCGAATGGACGCTGGGATCTGCTCACGCAAAAAATAGGTTCCAACCTGGCGAAAACTGAAGAAACCGAGTTGACACTGCCATTGCTGGATGAGTCAATGACAGATGGTGGGGCGATATCGAGCAACTGGGCATGGGGCGCCTCGATAGAAGCCAACGCATCGCTCGGCATGGATCTGCTAACCGAAGAAGACCTAAAGCACTTGCCCATCCAGCCTGATGTTGGCCACACGCTAATCGCTTACGGTGCCACGCTATCTGCTGGCGCTACGGCTGGAGCCCATGCTAATCAGCTGCCTTGGGGGAAAGTGGGCATCGAAGCTGACGGCAAGCGCAGCGTTGGCCTGCACTGGTACGTGCAAGCTAAAGATGACGCCACTCTGCTCGCGTCTTTGAAGGCGGCACAAAGCCACTTTATCTGGCCAAGCGACATTCAGGGCATGCTGCGACTGGCTCAGCGCACCGACTGGTTTGGCATGGCGTACGAGCTGAATGGAGAAGCCCAATTGGCTATCGACATTGATGCGTCCGCGCAAGGACCAGGTTGGACATTCAGCATGAACGGTGAAACCTCTAACGTAGGCCTCTCGTTCGGTGTCACAGCTGGATTTAAAGCAGCGCACGTAAGTCGTTGGAAGCTCAGTGCCATGGTCGAGGCAAGAACTCAGGACGACGGTGCCACCGTCCTCGGCCTGCGCGTCAAGCTACATGATTTGCGCCAGCGTCAGCGCAACGCTTCGATAGCACTCACCGCCGGCGCAGACTTCTCTGCTGTGGCCTCCAGTGCTGAACGCGCATTGCGTGCGGCGTGGCCAGAGCTCCAAAAGAGTAAGCTTTTGGACGCGTTGACCCAGCCGGGAACAGCCATTTTGGATGGTCTACGCAGTCTCATCGAAAGTAATCTCAATGACGCACTACAACCGCTGGTCAAGGTGCTGATTGGTGGCAAACCAACAGCCTCAATGCGTGACGATCTGGTAAACAAACTCACTTTCGGCCTAGCGGACATGCTCGACGGCGCCTTAGGGGAGCTAGCCAGTGGCCAGGCAGATATCAATAAAGCTGTGGCGGCATGGTTAAATCAGCTGCTAGGCAAGGCGACTGTTCTTGTGACTATAGATGAAAAGATCGCAGCGTTCGTCGCCGAAGCACTTATTCAGGCCACCAAAGGCCTCAAAGATGCGATTGAAACACTGCAAGCACAAATCGTTGGCAAAGCCGAGGCGGAAGTCGATGCCGTGCTTAAGCGCTTGGGCGAGCTGGGTGCGCAGTTTGAAAAAGCACTGCAAAACTTGGACGATAACACCGCCTCTGCCGCGATCAGGAATGCTCTGAAGACCTATGCCGACCTGCGCAGCAAGCTGCTGGGCGCGCTGGCAGACAGCCATCGCCAGAAGTTGACGCTAACTTTAGCTGCGCTATACGCCCAGGAGACGGTGGCCGAAGCGGCATTCGAGGCCTGGTTCCGACCGGACGATATCGTGACGCCTGAGGCGGAACGCCTGTTTAGCGCACTTCATGGTGGACAACTATTGGCGCTACCCGAGTTGGTGCAGGCTGCAGCAAGCATGGGTGCGGTGGCAGATGCCAAAGGCTGGCTGCTGTCGGCAAGGAAAACGCTTCAAGAGCAGCGCGTGACGCTCAATTTCTTTGGCATAGAGTTTGCCAGTGGTTCGACCTGGCTAAGGGAAGTCGCAGTCAAGACGGATTTAGTCACTGGCAACCTACTCGGAGTCAAGGTAAGCGTTGTCGGAGAAACGATGATCCTAAACCCTTGGAAAAACCGTAGCGCACGGCTTGGTCTCCAATTGGAACTGAGCGATGTTGGTACATTCAAACAATTATCAGTATCGCTGGACGGCGCCTTCACTGCGAAGAACGAAAGAACGAGCGAAGCAAAAGTACAAGATCTTTTGAATTCCTATGCCGATGCCACTGGCGCTCAGCGAAGCAATATAGGTCTACTGCTCGACGTCCCCTCCAACAGCGACAGTGACGGCGCACGCAAATTTTGGAAAGCATTGACCATCGCGGTTCCTGTTGCGCTTAATCCCCAGCAGTGGGCTAGGTTTGCCGCATTGGACGCGGCCCAGATCGAAGGCGTATCGCTTGAAGTTGCCTTAGCCCAGTTTCAGCGGCGCTATATCACCGACTCGCTGTTCTCAGAGGATCCCGTTGCTGATCTGCGTGAACTGATCATGGCGCAGACCGGTGCAAAATTGGCCGGCGATGATGCGATTTTGAATTACCTGAAGTTGTTCCCAGAAGGCTACGTTAGCCGGCCCAGTGCTACCGAGTTGGAAGAAAAGTACAACATCGTAGCGAGGGACAGCGAATGGCATAGCAGAGGCTATATGCAGTTCAAGGCTTACCATCGCTTGTCAGCTACTGTCCAAACCCCGATGCGTCTACGTCATCTTGCAGCCCAAGCGGCCAGCCTGCTACAAGCACTGCCCGAGCACCCCGACCCAGTGGCAGTGCGCAAACTACTGGAGCCGATTATGGTGAAGATGCAGATAAGCTTGGCGCCCGTTGCGCTGGTCAGCGAGACCTGGCTGGGCATCGGTATACTGGGCGCGAAGGATGAGCCTGTCGCGTGGCCTTTTGCCAGTTTCATCACAACCATGGCCAAGCTGGCCGGGCTGCCGGTTCCGCCAGGCTTTGTGCCCGTGGCACAAGTTGGCGACCAACTGCCTGTTCGACTTTTAGCGGGGTAAATCTGATAGTAAGGCATAGGGTAAGCTCTATGTCACAAGGCGCTGCAGTAAATGCAGCGCCCTGCACTTAGACGAAAATATACGTGTCGGCAAAAATTAAAACTGCCTCTATATGAAACAGGAAATTTTGCAGACGATTTACCATCGTACCCAAGAAAATCTTTGTCGGTGAGCTCTTAATGGAAGAGGCATTTCCCCCTTAGTCGTTTCTTGGCCATCTTTGGCACTTTGGTGGCTCATTACCACCATCATTGACATAGCAGCTTCAGCAATGCCGGCGTGGCATTCAGCACGATTGAGCTTACGGGGAGTACGGCAAATATTGCTTTTCCAAGAGATTGAACGTCACTGACCTGCAAATCAAATTATTTGAAATTCTCTAAATTTGACACTCAAAAACAAAGCGTGCTTCCAAACCTCCACCTTCACGATTCCGCAACACAATTTCTCCCTCGAGTGCATGGGCGAGCCTTTGGGCAATCGCCAAACCAAGGCCAGTGCCGCCCGTACCCCGATTGCGTGAATTATCTATCCTATAAAACGGATCCAGAACCGCTTGCAATTCTGATTCAGGAATACCAGGTCCACGGTCACGCACACTAATCTCAATATGCTTGTTATCGATGCGCTGTACAAACAACTCCACTTCCACACCAAACTTCAAAGCATTATCAACCAGATTAATGATGAGTCGTTTCAGTGTATTGGGGCGAGTGCAAATCACTTCTCCTAAATGAGCAGTCAAAACCACCGAGTGTTGTGCGTCGAGATAGTCATAAACTAAGCTATCTAGCAGAGCGTCAAGGTCGACCCTGCACGGCTGTTCTGTGCTCTTTTGCGCGCTTCGAGCAAAGGTGATTCCCTCCTCCACCAAGGTTTGCATCGCTTTCAAATCACTTTGCAATTTTTCACGTAACTCCCCTGCTTCCATTAGTTCAGTACGTATTCTCATGCGCGTGATGGGAGTTTGTAGGTCATGTGAAATAGCTGCCAAAATCTGTACCCGTTCGGCTAAATGATGTTTGATCTGTGCCTGCATAAGATTGAATGCCGCCGCCGCGCGCGCGACTTCGCTAGGACCGTCTTCAGACAATGCCTCGCTATGGAGTGACGTACCCAGTGCTTCCGTTGCTTCAGCAAGTTTTTGTAAGGGGCGAGTAGCTTGTTTGACCGCGATCCAGGTAAAACCTAGTACTGCAAAAACTTGCAGACTAAATACGATGCCACTACCCCAATCGATAGGCCAGATCGTTTTGTGCAAAATGGCGATTAGTACCTGACCGTCTTTTAATGCGAAATAAAAACGACGCGTCTCCTCAGGGTTTCTCCCTTCGGAATACCGTATCTCATAGTGTGCGGCAAGTCCTCTTTGCATCGAAACAGCCACGTCTTGTTCGAGCGACGATTCGGGAGTAAATGCGATCGTCTCTTTCAGCAATGCATCACGCCCCATGGCTTTCAATTCGTATTGATAAGCCTTACGCTGCATCTTTTTTAGCCATGCTTGCCGTTCCGCTGGTGAAGCCGATTCCAGTATCGGTAGAAGCACCATCAAATCTTGCGTTAAGTAATAGTCAGTTCTGGCAATTTGATCATCATAAATCCTTACATAGCCATAAATATGCTGTATCAAATGCCCAAGGCCCAATGCCAACAACCACACTAGAGCGAGGCGGGCAAACAAGGACCCCGGCCATAGGCTAGCAAGACGCCCCCTCCAACTGTTCATGGCAAAGCATCCATGACATTAACCTGACAAGCAAACAAATAGCCTTCGCTGCGCATGGTCTTAATGTATTCAAAATCAGAAGCGCCGTCTTCCGCTACTAGCTTGGATGAGGAGCGCAGACGTTTACGCAATCGACTGACAAGAATGTCGATGGAACGATCGAATAGTTCCGCTTCCCGATTTTGCGTCAGATTTAACAATTGATCACGCGTCAGAACTCGTTGAGGGTGATCCAGGAAAACTTTTAGTAAACGATACTCGGCTCCACTTAAAGAAATAACCGCACCGTTAGTGTTGATCAAATGATGCGCGTGCGTGTCGACTATCCATTCGCCGAAACCTAAAACGTGCCTGGCAAGGTCAACCTGAGCTTGTTTAGGAATCATACGACTGCGTCGCAAAATCGCACGAATTCTTGCTAATAATTCTCGACTGGCAAATGGCTTAGTCAAGTAATCATCAGCCCCCATTTCCAGTCCGAGTATACGATCCGCCTCTTCATTTTTAGCGGTCAACATCAAGATCGGAATCGCATGGTCGCTCCGACTAGTGAGCTCACGACACAGCAACAATCCATCTTCTACTGGCATCATCAAATCCAAAACGATCAAATCAATTGCACAGCTCGCCAACACTTGGCGCATTTGACGTCCGCCAGCAGCAGTACTTACACGGAAACCATGCCGTTCCAAGTATTGACGCAGTAAGTCACGGATGTCTTCATCGTCATCGACTATCAAAATATGATCTGTTGCTTGCATAGTGGCTGCGTCTTAAAAAATTTTACTGGAGCGCTATCCAGTCTAATTGAACTTTGTTTCTGTAATGTTTCTGTTCTTGAATAGAAACAAGGTAGAGACAAAAAAGTCTGCTACGAACATAGACCGGATACGTGGCAGGTTTGTAATACACACTTCTATCAACACTTTCTTGAGCTCCTATATGACACCCTTAATCGACGTCAGAAACATATGTAAATCATACGATACCCCAACTGGTGCATTCATGGCATTAAAAAATATCAGTCTACAGATTCATCCCGCGGAGTTTGTCGCTGTGATTGGGAAGTCAGGCAGTGGTAAATCTACTCTCATGAATGTATTGACCGGGATTGATCGTGTTGATAGCGGTGAAATTATCATTAACAAGCTGCCGATTCATAGTCTCGACGAGGCAAACCTCACCGCATGGCGCGGGAAAAATGTTGGCATCATTTTCCAATTTTTTCAATTACTCCCGACCTTGACTGTCGCAGAAAACATCATGTTAGCGATGGATTTTTGTCAAACCTTTCCCACCAAAGCACGGAGACCTCGCGCGCTCTCATTGTTGAAAAAACTCGGCATTCTTGAACAAGCCGACAAACTTCCTGCTGCGCTCTCTGGCGGGCAACAACAACGTGCGGCGATTGCTCGTGCGCTTGCCAATAATCCACCGATTTTAGTGGCCGACGAGCCGACCGGTAATCTCGATACCGAAACGGCCTTAAGCATAATGCGATTATTTTCGGCTTTGGTCAGCGAGGGAAAAACAGTGGTCATGGTCACCCATGAGCGAGATTATCGTGACTTCTTTTCTCGTACGATTAATTTGTCCGATGGACGGCTCGATGAACAGCTCCTTGAGCCGCTTACTGTCGCGACGACATCTGGCGCAACGCAAGAGGTGCAATATGCTTAGCACGCGATGGATTAAATTGCTACGGGACGTACAGCTTAGACCTGGTCGCATTATTCTGATGATGATAGCGATCGCTGCTGGCGTCTTTGGGCTAGCGACCATGTTCACTAGCTACGTCATTTTAAATCGAGAAATTCCTCTCAATTATCTAGCGACGAATCCCGCGTCAGCGACCATTAAATTAGATCGTATCGACGAACGATTGCTCAGTGAGGTCAGGGCTTTTCCGGGCATAGGCGCAGCGCAAGGTAGCAGCACTTTTCATACCTCGATTGTCAATGACAGGTCGACACCCGGCGCGCCGCAAGAAATAAAAATCTTTGCCAATCTCGATTTTTCGGAAAAGACCATCAGCCGCATTTTCCCTAAAGAAGGCGCGTGGCCACCGCCGCCAGACTCTCTACTTTTAGAACAAGAATCTCTCAAACAATTGCAACGCAAAGTCGGCGACCGCTTGACGATAGACCTTGGTGATGGTCGCAGCAAAACCCTGCTGATTGCGGGCACTGTGCATGACCCCGCTATGCCAACACCCAGCATGTCCGCATTTGCGTATGTGAGCTTAGCGACGATGCGTGGTCTCAGTGATGGCAAAAATCCACAAAACTTGAACATCATCGTCAGTGAAAACAAGCTCGATGCCAAACACATCGAACGGGTCGTAACCCAATTGACGGGACGCTTGGTGCAACTTGGCTATCAAGTAGAAAGGATACAAATACCGCCACCAGGAGAACATCCGCATCAGGCGATTATGCAAGGCGTATTGATCATGTTGATGTGCTTTAGTCTGCTCGCCTTATTGCTCAGCAGTGTACTAAGTACCTCCATGATTGAAGGCCTAATGGCGCAACAAAGTCGACAAATGGCGGTAATGAAAGCCATCGGTGCCAGCGTCTCTCAAATCGCAATACTGTATTTCGCTTTCATCTTGATGATTTCTGCGCTAGCGACAGCGATTGCGGTGCCTGCTGGTCTAGCTGCGGGCTTCGCTTTATCCAAATTAGTTTTACTAAAAATCCTAAATTTCAGCTTGCACAGCAGCGCCTTACCAGCAATCCCGCTGTCCTTACTCATACTGACTGGCATCTTACTACCGATGTTGATCGCCGCGAGATCCATTCTCACAAGAACACGCGTTAGCGTTCATTCCGCCTTGAGCAATTTTGGAACAAGTCAGCAACATTATTCCGCTGTGGGTAATTGGAAAATCATCGATAAGCTCACGTGGATTAATCGAAGTTTGATTATGTCCTTACGAAACTGTTTTCGACACCGTGGGCGCTTGATCTTAAGTTTGGTGCTCTTAAGCAGTGCAGGTGCGATGTTTATCAGTAGTCTCAACGTCAAAAATGCCTCACAACAGCATTTGCTCAATGCGGCTACGGAGCGCCATTACCAACTCGAAGTGATTAGCAAGATGCCACAGGATCAAACAAAAATGCGACAACTATTGCAGGGCATCGATGGAATTCAAAGTATAGAAGCGTGGCCCGCTAGCCGTGTCGCGCGCGTTGGCAAATCGGGCATAGAAATCGAACGATCCTATCCAGACGGCGCGCATGGCACTTTGACCATGGTCGCCATGCCAGTGCAGAGTCAATTGATCGACTTACCACTCACGCAGGGGCGAAAGCTGTTGGCCGAGGACCTCGATGCGGTCATTCTCAATCAACGAGCATTGGCATTTTTTCTCAACACCCAAGTAGGCGACAAGATACAAATCCGTAGTTTCGGAAACATCAAAACCTTACAAGTCACTGGCATTGCGCGACAAAAAATGACTGGGGCGACAGCCTATATATCTCCTGCCACCCTAGCCACGTTATCCACCTTGCCGAGCCAGAGTGAGCTCAGTCGAAACTACAAAATCGTCAGCACACAAGCGAAGCCGTCAGAACCAGAACTCACTACACTTGCCAACACGATACGCCAAGTCCTCAATGACCATCAGATCCCAGTCGCTGCCATTGTGACCGAAACGATGTTAAGAACAGAAGTGGACGGCCATTTCAATTTGCTGATTCTATCTTTGCTGTTTATTGCACTAATAATGGCAAGCGTCGGAGCGTTAGGATTAAGCGCGACCATCAGCAATAATGTGGTCGAACGCACCCGCGAATTTGGCATTATGCGAAGTTTGGGTGCAAGCCGTGGCACGATCATGCAAAACATCATCGTCGAAGCCTGCATGATTACCGCTATCAGCTATTTATTTGCGGTCATTCTTGCCCTGCCACTCTCTGCATTCATCGGTCACTTCGTCGGCAACCTATTAATGGAAGAGGCATTCCCCTTAGTCGTTTCTTGGCAATCTTTGGCACTTTGGTGGCTCATTACGAACTTCATTGGCATAGCAGCTTCAGCAATGCCCGCATGGCATTCAGCACGTTTGAGCATACGGGAGACGTTGGTGTTTCATTAGGCGTTTCTTCGCCCTATTGAAGCAGATGCTTTGCGCTTGAGTAGCGTGCGCCCTAGCCAGTACAAAGTCGTCACCAACACCAGCAGCACGGGGATTGCCAGGGCCGGAATCCCCAGCAAATTGCTTTTACGAATAATCGTTGGAAAGACTTGCATTTGCCCAGTAAAGAAGGAGCCCGTTGCGATCAACATAGCAAAGCCCATGCGCCACAGGTGGCGCACTAAACGCTGTGAGCCAAGGATGTTTCCGACCCAGATCATACGAAGGTCTAAAGCGGCGCATAACAAGCTGATCGATCCAAAAACGAGTAAAGTTTGCGGTGGGCTATTCTTGGTGATCAGCGTTTTGGGATCGGCCAAAAAGTCAAACCATAGATTCAGCGAATAGACGCCTAGAACCGCTGCGGCGAGCGCAAATCCCTCCAATACGGCTTTACTTTCCTGAACGGTTCGTTTAATCACTAACCATGATGTGCAAACGAGATAAGCCGTGAACATTGCGGCAACACCAGTCACGTGATCAGTACGTAAAAATAGCGAAATGATGGCGGCACTGATCGTCATGCATAACATCGACAGTGTGAACATGGTTCCAGATTTGCGATGTAAAGGCGAACCCTTAGCCGCATATAAAGCAATGAAGCCGGAGGCAATGGCCATTAGGCCGGCAATAATATGTATCCATTTCATGAGCGTTCCTCGGTAATTAGTTGACCTGCCTTGATTGATGTTCGTCAGAATAAAGTGAACGACAAATCTCACTAAATTGATTGCGATGAATGACGGACCTTGTGGATTCAATGGCGGTATAGGACGATGATTGCCGTCGTTCACCGCATATCTGTCACGGCCATAGGATCAAGCTCATGCTTATGCTTTTTGAGAACTTTGGCGGGTGTCACGATGCGCTGCCAAATTGTTACTTCTTATGATGTAAGCTCTGCATGAACGTAGCCCACCCTTGATTGCCACATTTTGATGGCGCTATTTCATTCTTGTATTTGACCCGCGTATTTCAATGCAGGACAGATCGACCGCAGTTGGTCTATCTATAGCGTCGTTTAACTACTGCCGGGCGTCAACCGTCTGGCTGACATAGCCGTACTCAATCAAGCAAGGTAAACTCTGCTTATTCTTAGTCACTCAAGAAAATTAGGGCAGTTCATTTTCATCCTTCGCATAGGCTCACATCATGGATAACAAAGAATTATCAAACGCATTGTCGACACCACCTCCTATGTACAACTGGCAGCGTGTCAAAGTGGTTTTAGCGGTGACACTTATCCTTAGTATTATGATGAAGTTCACTTGGGCGACTTGGTGGATCACGATTTTTGTCCGTTTAGCCTTGATAGGCATGATCCAATTGACGGCGTTTGGGATTATTGAACGTTGGCCGAAACGACTACCAGCTTGGGTTGCGCGTTGGGTGCTTCAAGTGGCCGCGGTAGCGATCGTTGTTCCATTTGCAGCTGCATTTGTTTATACCTTGACGACGATTGGAGACCCCGTCCCTTGGTACAAAGTGCAGACAAAGTTGAATGGCTGTGGGCAGATGATTGGTGCCGGTTTGCTATTTTCACCATGGATAGCCATGTCCGCTTTATATCGCCAAATTAATGGGCAAGCACAGCGACAGGCGCTATCGTTTGAGTTAGAGCGTAGTGAGTTAGCGCGTGATGCGCTTGATTCGCGCCTGCGTTTATTGCAAGCGCAAGTCGAGCCACATTTCTTATTCAATACCTTGGCGAATGTTCGTGAGTTGGTGGATTCTGGTTCTTCTCAAGCGTCGAAGGTATTGGGTAGTTTGATTGCCTATCTTCGCGCTGCGGTTCCGAATTTAAATAGCGCAGCAAGCACCTTGGAACAAGAGCTGGAACTAGTGCGTGCTTACTTGGAGTTGATGCATATGCGTATGCCGGATCGACTACAGTTTTCTTTTGATGTTGATGATAGCGCGCTAAAGGTGCCGTGCCCGCCGATGAGCTTACTGACTTTAGTGGAAAATGCGGTACGCCACGGTATTGATCCTAGTGAAGAAGGTGGTCGAATTGATGTTACGGTGCAATTGCAAAATGATCGATGTGTGGCGCAAGTGCGCGATACCGGTGTAGGCTTAAGTGGAGGTCATGAGAGCAAGGGACTGGGCACCGGCTTGGCAAATCTGCGTGAACGATTACAATTGGTATTCGCAGATCAAGCACAGCTCAGTTTGACAGCACTTGAACCGCATGGCTTTCTTGCAGAAATCAACTTTCCAGCGCAGATCAACACTACAACGACCCATTTATCATAGGGAAACCACATGAGTTCAACCCGCCCTACCGCACTGATCGCCGATGACGAACCTCTACTGAGGAGCTCATTAACCCGCATGCTAGCGCAGGCTTGGCCCGAATTAGACATCGTGGCAGAAGCACGCAATGGACGCGAAGCGGTCGAACAATATCAAGCACTCAAACCAAGCGTGTGTTTTTTGGACGTGCATATGCCAGGCATGACAGGCATAGAAGCAGCACGTCAAATGGGGCGTGGCGTGCATTTGGTTTTCGTCACGGCCTATAGTGAATATGCCGTCGAAGCCTTTACCCAAGGTGCCTTGGACTATTTGGTGAAACCTGTAGATCCTGCCCGCCTGGCTGACACCGTCGCCCGCGTGAGAGAACGTATTGGCACATCACAGGAAGCACCAGATATCGAAGTCTTGCTGGACAAATTGGAAGCACGGATGCAAAAGAAAGCTGCACCTGAACCTTTACGTTGGATTAAAGCCATGGTCGGTCAGTCTTTGCGTATGATCGCTGTCGCTGATATCGATTTTTTACGTTCGGACGAAAAATACACCTTAATCGCCTGGCGCGGCGAAGATGGCAAACCAGCGGAAGCATTAATTCGGAGTTCACTCAAGGAATTGCTAGATCAACTCGACGGCACCCACTTTATTCAGGTGCATCGCTCGGTGGTCGTGAATATCAATATGGTGAGCCATGTGACGCGCGGAGAGAATGAGACCGCCACCGTTTTCATGAAAGGGCGCGCCGATAAATTGCCCGTGAGCCGTAGCTATTTGCATCATTTTAAGCAGATGTAGTTTTCTGATCGGTATTGGTCGGGCTAATTAAGTCCGACCATCCAGTTCAATTTGGCGCGAGTGATGGGTTCAAGTTTTGCGATAGTCCATTTGCAATGGGAATGTTGCATGTCAAGTCTCGCACCTCATCGATAAAAATGCATTCTTTACTCAGTTTAATGCGGACTATGTACGACAACGTACAGAGTTAATCTCGCTAGCCATCTAGAATTCAGATATGCGGCTGTCTGCACGACTCTATTCTCAGACAGACCTCCTTCTGCTGGGGTATTGAATGCAAAAAATTTTCCATCGTATCCACTTTTCCGTTTCTGTCTCGGCCATATTGGCGTTTTTGATTGGTTTAAGTTTAACTGCACTCCTTTTCGCCTCCGTCCGCAAAGTCGAAGCAGAACGCCAGAACGTCCTATTCAAGCAAAATGCCACTCTGCGCATCGCAGCGGTCACCAGCGGCTTGCAAGATGCCGTCGAACAATTGGTGGTATTGAACCAAGTCTTTCGAACTGTCGGCGTCGTTACGCGCGAGCAGTTTCATGTCTTTACGACGCCACTTTTAGAACGCTATCCCCAGATACAGGCGCTCAGTTTCCAACGTATGATTATGCATGCTGAACGGCACGCCTATGAAACCACGATGCGACGAAATAATCGTGATTTTAATATCACTGAAATTATCGATGGAGTTCAACAGCGCGCGGAAAACAGAGATAGCTACAACGTGGTTGACTATATCGAGCCGATCGCGGGCAATGAAGCAGCATTAGGGCTCAATACTTTACTGACAAAGGATCAGATAAAAGCTCGAACCCAATCACGTACGACAGGACGGGTCACCGCTACCGGCTTACTCACATTGGCGCAGCACAAAGGTTGGCATACCGGCTTCTTGGTGCTGGCGCCTGTTTACCTTCAAGGTGCGCCACTAGACACGGCGAACGCACGTCAACGTGCGACGATAGGCGAGACCGCCGCTGTTTTTCGTGTCGATCTTTTGCTCGATGCCATCGTCAGTAAGGCAGGTTTTTTGCAGCTCTCCAATTTAACCATCAGCGTCTACGCCAGTAACAAGGCTGACAAAGATAATCTAGCCTTTCGCAATGGCACTGAGCTGCCCCCAACCGGTGGCACGCTGTTACTCCCAAGCTGGTTGTTATTTGATCAGTCCAGCCCGATCAGCGCAAACTTTGAGATAGGCGACCAGCCCTGGCACATAGAAATAGCACGGGCAGCGACGATATTCACTGCGGCAAACAGTGGCTCCCTATTTGTGCTAATCGGCGGTTTTCTATCTAGCCTGCTGGTCGCTGCCTATGTTTATGTTGTGGTATCGCGCACTGAAACAATAGAGCGCGTATGTGTAGAGCGTCTTGCTGAACACACTACTGCCCTGCAATTTGCCAATCTACGGCTATCCGAAAATCAAGCGCTACAAAAAACGAGCGAAGAATCCTTGCGATTGCGCGAACGTGTCATTGAAGTCTCATCAAATGCGATCATCATTTGCAGTGCCAATGCACCCGATTTTGCGATTGAATATGTCAACCCCGCATTTGAGCGCATTACCGGCTATAGAGCTGACGATGTGGTGGGAAGAAGATTGGAATCCCTACAAGGCAATAGCCAAGATCAGCAAAACATGGAAGAAATTCGTGCCGCCTTGCGCGAGAAAAGAGAAGGGCATGCTCTGCTGCGTAATTATAAAAAAGATGGGACAGGGTATTGGAATGATTTGTTTATCGCACCTGTGCAAGATGACGAGGGTGTCATCAGCCACTTTGTAGTCGCACAATATGACATCACTGCTGTGATGCGTTATGAAGCCGAATTAGACTTTCAAGCAAAGCACGATACCTTAACTGGTCTGGCTAATCGAAATCTCTTGCGCGAACGAATGACACACGCACTTGCTGATGCCGAAAGAAATACATTACCAGTATGGATCTTGTTTGTTGACTTGGATCGCTTTAAATTTATCAACGACACGCTAGGTCATGAGGCGGGCGACGCCTTACTCAAAACGGTAGCGATGCGCTTGCAATCCGTCGCGCGCGATGCGGATACCGTAGCGCGCGTGGGCGGCGATGAGTTCGTTTTGGTACTGCCCAATTGCGCAGAAGAAGGCACGGGTATTGAAGTCCTGCATAGAATTATGGATGCGGTAGCACTGCCTTTGGTCTTAGAGCAGCATGAATTTTTTCTCACTTGCAGCATAGGAGTGGCGGTCTACCCTAACGACGGGCTAAGTGCTGAGCTCCTGACAAAACACGCTGATATTGCCATGTACCGCGCCAAGGAAACGGGTCGTAACAGCTTTCAGTTTTATACCTCATCGATGAACGAGCGAACACTCGACCGACTCTCTATCGAAGCTGATCTACGTCACGCATTGGAACGACAAGAATTCTCCTTGCACTACCAGCCACAAATCAATGCATTGAATGGTCGTATCGTTGGCATGGAAGCACTTATCCGCTGGAACCATCCACGACATGGCATGATCCCTCCACTACGATTTATCGGTTTGGCTGAAGAAATGGGTATCATCATCCAGATCGGTGACTGGGTACTCAAGCAAGCATGCCTTCAGACCAAGGCATGGCAACAAGCGGGTCTTGGTGAGCTGCGCGTGGCTGTCAATCTTTCTGCTAGGCAGTTCACACAAAAGAATTTGGTGCAGGCGATTGCTGATACCTTACACAACACAGGCTTGGAATCGCGTTTCCTCGAATTGGAACTCACTGAAAGCATGGTGATGGAAGATGTCGATAATGCCATTACTATCCTGCGTAATCTCAAGGGCTTGGGCGTCCATATTGCCATTGATGATTTCGGCACTGGCTATTCTAGCCTGTCGTACTTGCGACGTTTCCCTATCGATGTTTTGAAAATAGATCAATCTTTTGTCAACGATATTATGGTTGATGATGATGACGCTGCCATTGTCGTATCGATCATCTCTCTGGCGCATAGCTTGCGCTTGCAAGTCATAGCGGAGGGCGTGGAGAACGCCGATCAGTTGGCCTTTTTGCGTACACACGGCTGCGACCAGGTACAGGGATATTACTTCAGCAAACCGGTCAGCGCTGATCGTTTCGAATTGCTATTGCGAGAAAATACCAATCACTTATTCTGAGCGCCGAGGCGGATACACGCTAAAAGCCCTAGGTATAGTGAATATGCCGTGGAAGTCTTTACACAAGGTGCTTTGGTATTTTTTGAATCCGGTGGATCCGGCTTGACTCGCTGACACGGTGGCACGCGTACGAGAACGTATTGGGACATCAAAGGAAGCACCATATATCCAACAAATTGGAAGCCCGGATGCATTTGTGACGCTAATGTAGCATGTCGAAACTCGATTCCAATAACTACTTAACGACACCATTTAGTGACTCGAAGGCTGGAATGGTTCGATAGATAAAACCCACTTCACCTCACCAATTTCTTGAGCTTAACGGTCTTGAGACGAAAACCGGCTTCAAAAAACAACAAGAAAACAATAAGCCCGACCTATTATTGCCAAACAAGTATGCTTTGTTTAGTATCTTTACATTTTTAAATTACTGGTTACCTTTATGAAAAGCTTAAGCTCTTTATTAGTATGCATGTTAGTTTTTAATCACGCTCATGCGGGAGATGCTCCTCAAGATCATTCGGCGGCTAAGGCTTATCAATACGTACAACAAATGAGGAAAGAAGCTCAAAATATAGTGAAAAGTGGAGACACTACTGTTGAAGCAAATCGAAAAGCGGCTTTACATCTTGAGGGAGCCCTGGCTTTTCTCGATCAAGAAGTTAATTTGGATTTGGCTAATGGCAGTTTTTCTTTGCATGCAAAACCTTTGGATTTGCGACTTGATATTGCAAAGCTGTATTTGGCATCAAATCAAAAGGAAAAAGCGATACGTGCATTGGAAGGTATAAGCGAGTCCATTTGGTTTCCACGATTAAATGAAATTATTAGCAAAGACAAAGAATTATCTGTGTTGCTTCCTGACCCACGCATACAAAAACTAATCAAGACATCTGAGGTGCCAACTCAATTATATAAAAGTTCTGATCTAGCTAGCCCTTACAAGGAAAACATCAGTACAGAAGAAAAAATAGCGGGGCTCTCTTTGTTTTGGGCTAGGGCACGTGATAGTTTCGTCCACTTTGACAAAATCCCTAACTTGCAATGGGATAAGGTGTACATGGAATACTTAAGTAAGGTGATGGCAACGCAAACTACGGCGCAATACTATCGCGTCCTTATGCAAATCGCGCCATTACTTAAAGACGGACATACGAACATTTACCCGCCAGACCAACTGGAAAAAGATTTCTATAGAAGACCACCTATGCGAACGCACTTGATTGAGGATAAGGTAATAGTCAGCGCAATTAGCAGCCCTTCAATCAGAAGCCAAATAAGTGTGGGTGATGAGATTGTTGCGATTGACGGTATGCCAGTAAAAGACTATGCGATGAAAAAAATTGCACCTTACGTCAGTAGTTCCACTATACAAGATTTTAATTTGCGTACTTTTAGTTATCAACTTTTATCTGGCAGTGAAAAGCAAGCTCTACAGTTTAAGATTCGATCTTTAGACGGCAAAGAAAAAGAAATTCAAGTTGCGCGCAGTGGTTATACAGATTTAGAAGTTTCTGAAAACAAAAGTTTTAAGATGCTTGATGGCGATATCGCCTATATCTCAATAGATCATTTTGAAGATAAAAATAGCGTTAAAACATTTATGGATGCATTTCCGAAAATTAAAAAGGCAAAAGGTTTAATTATCGATGTAAGAAAAAATGGTGGCGGTTCTAGTTCATATGGTTTGCAAATACTAAGCTACCTTACGAGTCAAGCCCTACCATCTTCGAACTCATATATCAGGGCGGATAATGGCTATACTCTGACGCGTGGCTCAGCCATTACTTGGAAGATTTTGGAGGGCAAACGCTCCAAAACTAGCTATACCAATCAAGATATTTATACTGGCCCAGTTGTAGTTCTAACTGGTGCAGCAACGTTCTCTGCCGCTGAAGATTTTGTTCTTTCCTACCAATTATTAAAGCGTGGATTAACCATAGGCGAAGCCACCGGTGGAAGTACCGGTCAACCATTAGGGTTTGATCTACCCGGCGGCGGTTCCGCGCGTATTTGTGTCAAACGAGATACTTATCCTGATGGCAGCGACTTCGTCGGAAAAGGCTTACAAGCTGACATAGAAGTTAAACCTACTATTTCAGATATACGCAATGGGATAGATCCTGTTTTAAATCGTGCCCTACAAGAACTAATAATGACCAAGACCAGATCAAATTAAGTATCCGCTATTTCAAACCTTTCGCCAACCAAGCTACGCCCCGTTAGACTCTCTATTTCAACAAGCCACTCTATGGCAACGGGGGTTAGCGAAAGTAAAAGTCAACAACTCACAAAAAAACAGACAAGAAGTTGTCAGCTTACGTTCTGATTGTCCAAGACATACCGCACTCTTTGGCTGCGCTGCCTCGCGATCCCAATCTGGGCTTAAATCCACCTATGTTTGGCTCACCCTAAACAACGCACTAAGCTAGATCTAGCCTCCCTCCCAACCTCGCCCCGGCAATTCAATTTCCGAGTGTATCTCACCGCACATCTACCGCAACTCATGGCGATCAGACCGTAACCCATCACATTTTGGTAGAGAGCCTAGGGTGTTAGAGCGGATACTTCATCATCGATTGCGGCTTGAGTTCGCTTCAATCACTTGGCACAGACTCATTCATTAAGGAAATTATTATGACCAACTTCTCTCATCATGCATCCAGTATTCGTTACGCCATCATGGCTTCGCTCTTGCTCACGTCATTGCTTAGCATGCAGTCAGCGCATGCCCATGAATATAGCGCGCTCATCAAAGCAAAAAAATATGCCGAAGTGGAACGCGCAATCAGCGCAAAACTGGCCACCGATGCCAATTATGCCGATGCTCTGGTAGCCAAAGTCGATTTGATTCTGGTCGAGGGTAAAGTGGCTCGTCTTGATGAGGGTGTGAAGCTTGCCGAACAATGCATAGCAGGCAATCCTAAAAACTCTGAATGTCATGAAGCACTTGGCAATGTGCTTGGTACCAAAGCAGAAAAAGGCGGCATGATGGCGGGGATTAGCTCTCTTGGAAAAATTCGTGATTCCTTCAAAAAAGCCATAGAACTAGATCCCAAAAATTTCAGTGCGGCTAACTCCTTGATGACTTTTTATTTAGAAGTGCCTGGCCTGATGGGCGGCAGTAATTCGAAAGCAAAAGACGTGATTGCAGAAACTCAGAAAGTCAATCCAGCAGTAGCGAGTCTTTTGCAAGCGAAGTTTGATCTCAAAGACGACAAAATTGAAAAAGCGAAAAGCGGTGTGCTGGCGGCCAATCCCAACGGCAGTCCCGTCGTCGCCCAGTTACAGAACGAGATCGCCGTAGAGATCGCTCAGACTTACGTCAAGGACAAAAAATTCGTCGATGCCGAAAAAATGTTTCGCGAAGTAATCCAACGTTCTCCTGAGTCTTCAGTCGCTTGTTTGGGACTGGGCAGATCATTGCAAGAGCAAGGAAAAGCCAAAGAAGCGCTGCCACATTTAGAAAAATCATTAAGTATCGAAGTGACTGGTGCGGCGCTTTATCGACTCGGTAAAACATGGCAAGCCTTGGGCGATAAAAACAAAGCCATTTCATTTTTCGAAAAAGCACTAGGTTTTACCCCGGCGTTGGGCACAAAAACCCGTGCTGACGCTGAAGAACAATTGAAACTGCTGAAGTAAGCTCTCTTCCACAAAACTGATAAAAAAAGATAGGAGAAAATTCATGAATGAAGTTTCGCTGACCCGCCTTTATATACTGCGCGCGATGTACTTGTTGGTAGTCATCGGGCTAGCACTCAGCTTATGGCCAGGTGTCATCGCTTCTAAAAAGCCATTTGCCGCTTGGGAGTTTTTTCGCAGCGTAGAAACCTCGATGATGGCGGCATTTTGGTTGCTATGTGTTGTGGGAATTCGCTATCCATTACAGCTTCTACCCATACTCATGTGGGAATTGCTGTGGAAGACAATCTGGTTGATTGCAGTACCGTTGCCGCTCTGGTTAAATGGCACGTTCGATGATAAGTTACTGCCCAATGTATTTGCAATTGGTTTGG
Organism: Undibacterium sp. GW821-FHT11H02; assembly: GCF_058808015.1. NCBI lineage: Bacteria > Pseudomonadati > Pseudomonadota > Betaproteobacteria > Burkholderiales > Oxalobacteraceae > Undibacterium > Undibacterium sp. GW821-FHT11H02. The sequence continues at coordinate 61,454 of NZ_JBXARG010000016.1, forward strand.
TCATTCTCGTGTATGCCGCCCTACCTTGGTCTTATGTCTATCGTCACTATGTGAAAAAACAAGCTGATCAGTGGCGCAGAGCGAAGTAAAAATTAGAGGAAGTAATTCTTTCACTATCACTCCCATATCCAGAAACAGAATCATGAAAAAAATCCTACTCAGAAGTTTGTTTGCTCTACTTGGCTTGATCGCACTAGCGGGTGGCTTGTTCGCCTATTTTCTCTACACGCCCGATCCAGATACGCCTGAACTCTCCGGCGAATTGACTAAGGCCACCATTCAAATTGACGGCAAGGAGATGACTTACCGCACTTACCTGCCAAAAGGCTTGGCAAAAAATGCTCCCTTAGTCATCGTCATGCATGGTTCTGGGCAAAATGGCACACAGATTCGCTTGGAAACTGGGTACGGATTTGATCGCCTGGCAGATCAATATGGTTTTGGCGTGGTCTACCCGAGCGCAAGTTCTTTTGATTGGAATGACTGTAGCAAAGTGGGCGATTTCAAAGTGAATGGACGCGAGCTTGACCATGTTAAATTTTTGACGCAACTGTCCGATAAGCTGATTGCGGAAAACGGTTTCGACCCGCAACGTGTTTTTGCAACCGGGGTGTCTTCCGGTGGGTTTATGTCTTTGCGTTTAGCGATAGAAGCCCCGACCCGCTTTCGCGCGGTGGCGGCAGTCTCAGCCAACGTGCCCATCCTGGATAATTTTAAATGCACTATCGGCGGAACAAGTACATCGGTGATGTTGATGAATGGCACCGATGACCCCATCGTTCAGTATGAGGGTGGCGAGACCAGTCTGTTTGGCCTGTTCTACAAGGGCGGCATACTCAGGTCATCGCAGGGTACTGCACAATTTTTTGCCGATCTGAATAAAATTGGCGGCGATCCTGTGACTAATCCAGCATCCAGTTCGATCCTGCTGAATAAGGAAAATCAATCAAACTTCAAACGTACAGTTTGGAAAAATGAGCGCAAAATGGAGGTGGAACTTGTGACCATACACGGTGGCGGACACGGCATGCCGCAGCCCTATTGGAAACATCCACGACTAGTTGGTCCATCACCAATGGCACCGAATGGACCTGCATTGATTTGGGATTTTTTTGCGCGGCAGGCAAACTAATTTATTCATGAAGACGCCTGTTCGCTAGCGTCTCGCTGGCGAACAGAATTGACTCAACCGAACCACGAAGAAATACTATGCCAGAATCCTTCAGGTACTCTTAAAAGCAAATAAGTCATAGTGATATAACGCAAGCATTTGCCGATGGCCATGTACAACATACAAGGCCAGGCGGGCAGCTTTAGCCAGCCACCCAAGGCGCAAATGGGATCACCAATCACCGGCAGCCACGCCAATAACATCGTCTTTGCACCGTAGCGCTCCAACCAGCTAAACCAGCGGCTACTGCGCTCTTTTGCAAAGGTCTGTTTAGCTTCATACCCAATGAAGTAATTCAACATACCACCCAGCGTATTGCCAATGGTCGCCACCAAAATTGTCAGCCAAAACAAGTCTGGATTTGCTTTGATCATGGCAAAGACTGCCGGCTCCGAGCCAAGTGGCAGTAAGGTTGCCGACACAAAGCTGATCACAAAGACTGCGGTTAAACCGATTTTTGAAATAGCTAAAACACTAAACAACCAGGCAATAGCCGCATCTATCATGGCTTTTTCATTAAGGATGGTGAGGGATACATTATAATGCTTCGAACAGGACTTAAATAATTTGCACTTATTTCATTGCAATTGCTGGGCACTACCCTTGCCTGCGAGCTGAAATACGATTGAAAGCTGGCACCATCAAGCTGGCAACAAAGTCGATTCTGTACTAATCAAAACAGAATCGCTACATCCGCTAAAAGAGCGATGTTGCATGATGTCCGAATTTGACATTTGACTCTCGTTTTTGAAAATAGAATTCATCCATGGCTACCGATTACCTGAAAAAGATCCTCACCGCCCGCGTCTATGACGTGGCAATAGAAACCCCATTAGAACTAGCACCGACGCTGTCCAAACGCATGGACAATCAAATTCACTTTAAGCGTGAAGACATGCAAAGTGTGTTCAGTTTTAAATTGCGCGGTGCTTACAATAAGATTGCACACCTGACACCTGCTCAATTAAAACACGGCGTTATTTGTGCCTCCGCAGGTAATCACGCGCAAGGCGTGGCTTTGAGTGCCAAACGGGTTGGTTGCAAGGCAGTGATCGTGATGCCAACCACCACACCACCAGTCAAGATCGATGCGGTGCGCGCCCACGGCGGCGATGCGGTGGAAATTGTTTTGCACGGGGAGTCGTATTCCGATGCCTATGAGCATGCTTTAACTTTAGAAAAAAAACGTAAGCTGACTTTCGTTCATCCCTTTGACGATCCAGATGTGATCGCTGGTCAGGGCACGGTTGGGATGGAAATTTTGCGTCAACACGCAGGCCCTATTCACGCGATTTTTGTAGCCATTGGTGGCGGTGGTTTAATCGCCGGCGTCTCTGCTTATGTTAAAGCCGTGCGTCCTGATATCAAAATTATCGGTGTGCAAACTGTCGATTCCGACGGCATGTATCGCAGTCTGAAAGCGGGCAAACGCGTGACACTGACCGATGTTGGTTTATTTTCAGACGGAACTGCGGTCAAACTAGTGGGCGAAGAAACCTTCCGTTTGGCGAAGCAATATGTCGATGAAGTGATCTTGGTCGATACCGACGAAGTCTGTGCGGCGATTAAAGATGTATTTCAAGATACGCGTTCGATTTTAGAACCGGCTGGTGCACTCGCGGTTGCTGGCTGTAAAGCCTATATCGAACGCGCCAAAGCGAATAAAAAACCGTTAAAAAATGAAACGATGGTGACCATCGCCTGCGGCGCCAATATGAATTTCGACCGCCTGCGTTTTGTCGCGGAACGTGCTGAAGTGGGTGAAGCACGTGAAGCAGTATTTGCTGTCACTATCCCGGAAATTCAGGGCAGTTTCAAACGCTTTTGCGAACTGGTTGGTCCGCGCAATGTCACCGAATTCAACTACCGCATCAGCGATAAAAAAGAGGCGCACATTTTCGTCGGCGTGCAAGTCACCAATCGCGAAGAGTCCAGCAAAATCGCCAAGAATTTTGTGAAGCATGGCTTTCCGACTTTGGATTTAACCGATGATGAATTGGCGAAACTGCATATTCGTCATCTGGTCGGCGGCAAGAGTGAATTAGCTGAAAACGAATTGCTGTATCGCTTTGAATTCCCAGAACGTCCGGGCGCATTAATGCGCTTCTTAAACAGCATGGCACCGAATTGGAATATCAGCCTATTCCACTACCGTAACCACGGTGCTGACTATGGTCGCACTTTAGTTGGCTTGCAAGTACCAAAGAAAGAAATGAAGGCGTTTAAAGAATTTTTGAATGGCCTTGGATATCGCTATTGGGATGAAAGCGATAATCCGGTTTATAAACTTTTCCTGGGGTAAAAACCAGGAAGCTGGGTAAAACTTGTCACTTACTGAGTTAAGAAATGTAGGGCGGGGGAAACCCACGCCGCCAGACCATCTGGCACTTGAGCAGCGCGGGTTTCACCCGCCCTACATGACTACCTTAACTTAGTGACGTAGATATTCATCATCCAGCACTTTTTTGATTGAAACACACGCACCATGAGCACTTCCAACAATTCACCTGAACAATCCCAACTAGGGAAAACATCTGCCTACCAAACGCAGTACGACCCCAGTTTAATTTTCCCGATTCCTCGTGCCGAAAAGCGCGCTGAAATTGGTTTAAAAATTGTCGATGGTAAAGCGGTCAATCTGCCCTTTTTCGGGATGGATTTTTGGAATGCCTATGAGGTTTCATGGCTGAATATGCGCGGCAAACCTCAGGTTGCTATCATCAGTGTATTTGCCCCCGCGGACTCGCCGAATATCGTCGAATCAAAATCCTTCAAGCTTTATCTGAATTCATTTAACCAAACCAAACTAGCCAGCACCGAAGCCTTATTGAGTTTGTTGCAAACTGATTTGTCGAATGGTTTCGGTGCGCCTGTGCAGATCACGATTACGCCCCAAGAACAATTTGGTAAAGCCACATTTCAAGAGTTAGATGGGATGTTGCTAGACCGACTCGATATCGAAGTAGATCAGTACTCACCGATTCCAACAGTTCTGCATGCCGATCACAGCCAACCAGCCATTGAAGAAACACTAGTATCGCACTTACTCAAATCAAATTGCCTGGTAACAGGTCAACCCGATTGGGCCAGCGTACAAATTTCTTATGTTGGTGCACCGATTGATCAAGAAGCTTTGTTACGTTATTTAATTGGTTTTAGAAATCACAATGAATTTCACGAGCAATGTGTAGAACGAATTTTCTGCGACATCATGCAGTATTGCAAACCGCAAAAACTTTCTGTGTATGCGCGCTATACGCGACGCGGTGGATTAGATATCAACCCTTGGCGCAGTAATTTTTCCACAGGGAAAATGCCTTCCAATTTACGCAGTGCACGACAATAATTCTTTCCTAAGATCAATAAAACGATGCGCAAAATTGAAAGGTTTTAACTTAAGTCAGTGTTTTGTAAATTTTCTTTCAATCAGTACAGCATTTATACTTGCTGATAGATACAGCATAGAGTACATTTACTTGATTTTTTAAATAGACTTGCTGTGATTGCAACTTAGCCAGATTGCTAGGAATAAATACACGCACATTCATTAGCATATTCATCTAGGCTTCCTGTACTGACCACAGATTTATGTATCTCCAGAATTGGCAACAGCTGTTAGAGCAACATGCGCAAGACGCGACGATCGTTTTAGTTGATGGAACGATAGTGCACGCCAATCCCGTAGGGATTAAGTTTTTGCATGCAAAAAATTTCAATGAAATCGCGGGATTACGTTGGAATTCTTTCTTAAATTTCAAACAAGCCAACCAACTCAAAACTCATCTGCAGTCAGGAAATAGTCTGTTGCCACATGCGATTGCCGAATTTTGCGAATTGCAAACCCGTGATGGGCACAGCTTGGAAGTCGAAGTCCGGCTACATAGTTTTCCACTGCAGCGACAAACTGCCTATGTCTTGCGTTTGCGCGACTTGCAGACACAACCTCTCGCAAAATCATTTCAGCTGCAAAATTTTAGACCTGTCCTACCACGCAATAGCTTGAGCCACGAAGCACTGCATCACGAGAAAGAGATTCTCGAGATGATTGCACTCGACAATCCGCTGACACAAATCTTGCAAGATGTCTGTGACCGTATGGAGCGTCTACTAGACAACGGCTCAATCTGTGCTGTCATGTTGTATGACAATGAAACCCAAAAATTAAAGCTCGCTGCAGCGCCTTCGATGGAAGCGGAGTTTTTAAATGAAATTGATCATTTAGAAATTGGTCTAGATAGCTGGTCTTGCGGGCTGGCGATACAAACAGGCAATATCAAAATCGTGGAAGATATTGCCGCCAGTGATCTCTGGTATAAAAACAAGCAAACACCAACACGTTATGGTTTTCGCTCCTGTTGGTCGGTACCCATTAAAACCGCGTTTAATACCTTACTAGGCACGGTCGATATTTATCACCGCAATCATCGTCATCCTAGTGATGATGAGCAAACCCTGATTATGGATGCGATGCACGTCATCGCTTTGGCTATCGATAAGAAAAACATGGAACAGAGTTTGGCGACGAGTGAAGATCGCTATCGTTCCGTGGTCAACAATCTGACCGAAGGCATTATGGTGATCGCGCCTGGCGGCAAGATCCTGACATGTAATCCCAGTGCAAAATCAATTCTGAAGATCACTGATATAGAAAGCATGGGACGCCGCCATCGTTATTTCAAGCGCATCTTCCGTGAAGATGGCAGCGAAATCAAAATTGGAGATGATCCCGCTTCTTTAGTGCTACGCAACGGCGAACCTATCACCAACCTATCCTTAGGCTTGGAATTGGTGGATCGCACCATAGTCTGGTTACTGGTCAATGCACAACCCATTAATTCCTCGCGCAATAGCAATAAGACCGAAGCCGTTTTAATTTCCTTCACTGATACAACCGAGGTACGCGAGACTGAACGCCAGTTGCAATATATCGCGACGCATGATGCTTTGACCGGGCTGCCAAACCGACATCAATTACAACAAAGGTTGGGATACGCTTTATCTCATGCGGACGAACAAAAAGTCGCGGTAATATTTTTGGATCTCGACCATTTTAAAAACGTCAATGACACAGCCGGTCATGCTGCTGGCGATGGCTTGTTGTGCGATGTTGCCAAGCGTTTATCCTCATGTATTCGCGCCACTGATATGCTGGCAAGACTTGGCGGTGATGAATTTGTGATTGTGGTGGAGGAATTTGCCACTGCTCAACATTTAAAGGAATTGGCAGACCGCATTTTAATGAAGATGCGCGAACCTTTTGTCATCGAACAGCACCAGTATCATTTAGGCACATCAATCGGCATTAGCGTTTTCCCCCATGACGGTACCGACGGCCCGACCTTATTACGTTGCGCCGACTCTGCTATGTATCTGGCGAAAGAACTAGGGAGAAATAATTATCAGTTCTTTACCTCCGATCTGATGATACGGGCACAACATCGCTACACCTTGGAGCGCAATCTGCGCCGCGCGCTGGTCGACGATGAATTCATTCTCTACTACCAACCTAAAGTCAGCCTGGTGGACGGCAGCATTCTGGGTGCTGAAGCCTTGGTACGTTGGCAAATGCCCGATATTGGATTAGTGGAGCCGAATGAATTTATTCCCTTCGCCGAAGAGATAGGATTGATCGTCCCTATAGGACGTTGGGTACTCGCCAAAGCCTGTGAACAAGCACAGCAATGGCGTCAAACCTACAAAGTCGATTTCAAAATCAGCGTCAATATCTCGCCGCGTCAATTTCAAGATCCTAAATTGCCTCAGTTTATTTTAGAAGTCTTGCTACAAAGCGGCTTACCAGCACATGCCTTGCAATTGGAGATTACCGAAGGTTTATTAATGGTTGAAGCAGAACATCTAAGTTCAGTCTTCGACGCCATCAAGACGTTGGGAATTAGTATTTCGCTCGATGATTTTGGCACGGGATTTTCGTCCTTATCCTACCTGCAACGTTTCCCCATTGATAATTTAAAGATAGATCGTTCGTTTATCCGTGAAATCCCCGAAAATCAAGACTCGGTGGTACTCACCAAAGCCATTATCGCAATGTCTAGCGCATTAGGAATGAGTGTCACGGCTGAAGGTGTAGAAAATATGGAACAGATGGAATTTTTGAAAGATGCTGGCTGCGATGAGATTCAAGGCTTCTATTTCAGCCGTCCTATCTCGGTAGAGAGTTTTTCTGCGTTGCTGCGTCAGCACAGTGTCGATAAGCTATAAGCGGCTCATATTAATCAAGGCGATATTCGCCTAGTCCATAAAAGAAGCCTATAATCGTGGTCTATGGTGAATCGCAACATGTATCTTTGCACAAACTTATCTCCTTGGTAAAAAAGTGGGATATCAATAACAGAGAGACCACCAAAACCCAAGACCAACGAGCAGTAGTCTCAGATTAAGTAACATGACGAATATCGCAAAAATTCTTCCCCTAGAGAATGTCTTACTCGACTTAGATGTGTCCAGTAAAAAGCGCGCTTTTGAACAAGCCGGACTGCTGTTTGAAAACAATTGCAGCATCGCACGTTCGACTGTGTCAGAAAATTTATTTGCCCGCGAGCGCTTAGGCTCCACGGGTTTGGGACACGGCGTGGCAGTTCCACACGGTCGCATCAAAGGTTTAAAAAATCCCATCGCGGCATTTGTTCGTTTGTTAGACCCAATTCCATTCGAATCACCGGACGGACTGCCAGTCAAGGTCTTGATCTTTCTCTTAATGCCCGATAATGTGACGCAACAACACTTAGAAATTTTGTCAGAAATCGCCGAGATGTTATCTGATGATGCCTTCCGTGATGCCTTGCAAACAGAACAAGATGCCAGCTTGGTTTACAAGCACATTATTACTTGGGAACCTAAGCTACTGTAAGTCGGGTTCCTGAATTCATGCTCGCGTAGTAAACCAGTTCCCGATAAGGACGACACCAGGCATACCGCGACATAACTGATAATTGCTGTTAGGCGGTGGGCACTAAGTGATTTTCCTCTGAGTTGACGTTTGATGTTTGAAGAAGCCGAGTAAGCCTTATGCCACTAGCGACAGAATTAACCATACAAAAAATCTTTGACGATAATCGCGATACTTTACAACTAGGTTGGTTCGCAGGTTTTTCCGGTGGCGACAAACAGATTACCGATGACGCCACCGCATCGTCTGATCAAGTCGGTCATTTAAACTTAATTCACCCTGGCCGGATACAAGTTCTAGGTCATCAGGAAATCAATTACTTCCACCGTTTATCGCCCGGCTCACGCGCCAATCTGATTAAAGAGTTAGTTGCTGGTCAACCTCCTGCCCTCATCGTGGCGCAAGGACTGGAATCACCACAGACATTTTTGAATGTCTGTGACGACAATAATATTCCACTGTTTTCGACGACCTTACCTGCAGCACAGGTCATCGATTATCTGCGTGTCTATCTTTCCAAAAAACTGGCACCGCAAGTCACCATGCATGGCGTGTTCATGGATGTATTGGGTGTCGGCGTCTTGATTACCGGTGAATCTGGCTTAGGTAAGAGCGAATTAGGCCTGGAATTGATTTCACGTAGTCATGGTCTGGTGGCCGACGATGCTGTGGAATTTTCACGCATTGCGCCGAATATGATAGAAGGCCGCTGCCCGCCTATTCTGCAAAACTTATTGGAGGTGCGCGGTCTTGGCCTGCTCGATATCAAAGCGATCTTCGGTGAGACCTCGGTACGTCGTAAGATGCGTTTGAAATTAATTGTGCACTTGGTTCGTCGCAGCACGCTAGAAGAAAACTATGAGCGCCTGCCGATTGATTCTCAATCCGAAGATGTCTTAGGTTTGCAAATCAAAAAGGTCGTCATTCCTGTGGCCGCTGGCCGGAATATCGCGGTTCTACTGGAAGCCGCAGTTCGCAATACCATTTTGCAATTACGCGGCATCAATACACTGGAAGAATTTATGGAACGTCAACGTCGTGCCATGGACGAAACCCTGGGCTAGGCTAGTATGCGCATCTTATTGATTTCGGGTATATCGGGTTCTGGCAAATCAGTGGCACTTAATGTCATTGAAGATGCGGGTTTTTACTGCGTAGACAATTTGCCACCCAGCTTACTGATGGAATTAATCTCCACGTTGCAAACTGAAGGTGTTAAAAACGTTGCGATTGCCATTGATTCTCGCAGTATTCAACAATTGCAATCCATTCCCGCCAATATCCAAAAACTGCGTGAAGCCGGGCATGAATTAAAGGTATTGTTTTTGACAGCAAGTTCAGAAACCCTCATCGCGCGATTTTCGGAAACGCGACGCAGCCATCCTCTGTCTCATCATTTACAACAACAATTACTTGCCAGCGAGCCATTGAGCTTGACAGAGTGCATTGCTAAAGAACGCGAATTGCTTGAGCCTTTACAGTTTCTTGGTCACGTGATCGACACGTCCTATCTGAGCGCCAATACTTTACGTAGCTGGATCAAAGATGAGATCGGTGTTGAACAAGCGCCACTGATACTGATGTTTGAATCCTTTGCATTTAAAGTCGGCGTGCCACTCGATATTGATTTTGTGTTCGATGTACGAATTTTGCCCAACCCGCACTATGACCATGCCTTACGTCCTCTGACGGGTCGCGATCAAGCTGTCATTGATTTTCTTGAAGCGCAGGCGATGGCACAAGACCTCTACGCTGACATCCACCGCTTTATCGAAAAGTGGCTCCCCTCATTTAAGCGAGACAACCGTAGCTATCTCACGATAGGCATAGGTTGCACAGGTGGCCAACACCGGTCTGTGTATATGGTCGAAAAACTCGCCAAACATTTTCAACAAACAGAAAAAGTTTTAATTCGACACCGTCAAACTCACTAAAAAAAAAGCCGTTCAGCATTTTGGCTGAACGGCTTTTTAATATCTGTCTACATATCAGGGTTTACTCCATCACAACCTGACGCATTTTCTTAGCAACGAACAATAGACTTGCGGCGACAATCGCGCTACACACGGCGAGCGCAATCGCAATCGCACTCAGACTGACTAGCTCGCCTTTCAGCACCTGATTCATCATTTGCGTTTGCGCCATCACAGGTACCCAACCCAACCATGCAGGCTCCTTGCCCGGATTTAAAATAAAAAACAAAGGCAAGAACGACACCGTCAAACTCAACAACTGATTGCGCACGTTGGCCTCTTTGAAGGTCTTGCACGTCAAAGACAATGCCACCTGTAAGGCAGATAGCGCTGCTGCCAAAGGTACCAACACCACCAAAAATGCCAAGGCATCTTTGACGCCAAATTGAAACTCAGCACGCAGTGCTTCATTCGCTATCACTGATTGTGCGGGAAAAAAACTGGTCACAGTCAAAATCACAATCAATACACTGACCGAAGCCACTGCCGCTGTTTTACCAATCGCCAACTGCAGACCCGAAACCGGATTCATCATCAATGGCTCCAAAGAGCCACGCTCACGTTCTCCAGCCGTACTATCAATCGCGGCAAACATTCCGCCCATCACTATGGCCATGATCAAGACCATGGGTAACATGCCTGTAATCGTCACTTTGCGCTCATCTGGGCGGCTGATATGACGCTCTTTGACTGTAATCATCTGCAGCAGTTCTGGAGAAACACCACGCATCATTAGATCCAAACTACTACGTTCTTGCACATAGCCATTCAGCAAACGACGCAGCGGCCCCAAGCCCATTTCTGCCTGACGATTCGAAGTGTCATAAGCAATTTCCAACTCCACGCGTTTAGCTTGCGCCATGGTATTTTCAAAATTTTCAGCGATCAGCAAGACTGGCTTAGTCAATTCCTTATTGCGTGATTTTTCTTCATAATCAACAGGGGCCTGTTTGATTTGATAACCTTGACGCAAAATGTAATTTTCCAGACCCGGTGCATCTTTCATGTTCACAGCCAGCACCGTACGGTCGACCGCTTGAGATTCAACCTGCGACATCACGGTAGAAAATACAAACAACAACACGGGCACCAACAATAATGAGCTCGCCAACACCATCATTAAAGTGCGACGATCACGCATCGCATCAGAAATTTCTTTCCAATAAATTGCTAGTATTTCTCTCATGCCATACTCCCTTGCTTCGATGTTGCTATCGCATTACTCACATTCACTTTAGTCGCGTCAGCATGAACCGATTGTTGTTTATCTAAAAATGCCAGTTTGACGAAAGCATCTTCAAAATCATTTTCCTGTGCCTGCAACATCAATTCCGCTACTGTGCCTGAAGCGACGGTCTTACCTTGCGCCACGATCACGACGGTGTCACACAAGCGTTCCACCTCTTGCATAATATGGGTGGAAAAGACTATGCATTTTCCACCGCCTTCCGGTGTTCTCAACCAGCGTAAAAACTCACGCAATGCGCGGGTCGCAACCACGTCTAAGCCATTTGTTGGTTCATCCAAAATAATATTTTTAGGATCGTGAATCAAGGCGCGCGCCAAGGCGATCTTCATTCTTTCACCCTGACTAAAACCTTCGGTACGGCGCTCTAGCAAATTATGAATTTCCAACCAATGCGCCAACTGATTAGTACGTTTCTCTATCGTCGCCTTGTCCATGCCATGCAGCTTGCCGTAATACTGTATGTTTTCACGTGCAGTTAGGCGAGGATACAAACCACGGGCATCGGACAAAATGCCAAGGCGAGCTTGCGAAGCGGTCTGGCCTTCTTTGACTTGAACCTCGTCAATCTTGATAGAACCGCTATCCATTTTCAGCATTGAAGCAACCATACGCAGGCTGGTCGTTTTACCGGCACCGTTCGCACCGAGCAATCCTAATATCGCGCCATCATGCGCAGTAAAACTAACGCCATTCACTGCTTTCACTTTTTCTGAACTACGTGCACCGATACCAAATTTTGGCTTACCTAATTTAATAAATTCTTTGTGTAAGTCTTCAACAATAATCATCTTATTCTCCTGCTTTCTTCGCATCGACTGCGCTAGGGCTGTCGCTATTCTGTACCGGCGGGAGCCAGACCAAAGGACGTGGAATCTGACGCACACAAGTTGCATCCACTTTCAGAGCCTCTTCGTCGGTTTTAGCAGCCAGAAATTTATCCAACACTTCGCGAATGCAACCATGGCTCAATAAACCGTGACCTGCATTTTCCACACTGATATGACGGGCTTTACTACCCAAGGCTTTGGCAATCTGATCACCATTACGGGTAGGCGTAACCGGATCGATGCCGCCACTCAAGAGCAGAACGGGTGATTTAGAGACAGGCGTAGTAAAAAATTCCTTGGGAATTTCTGCACGAGGCCAATTTGCACAAACCTTGTCATACATCTCGCCCATTCTTGCGGTGAATTCATCAGTATTGCTACTTGCCGCTCTTGGTTTCGCATAGGCTTCACTACACCAAACTGAATAATGCATACCCATAGTTAAACCGCCGGGTCCTGCCTGATTAAAGCTACCACTTAAACTCAGCAAAGGGTCTAATTTTCCTTTTTCCGCTTGCGTAATTGCATACGGCAAAGCAGCAGTCATGGTCGGTGAGTACAAAGCTTTGAACACCATACCAATCAAATCATCACTCAGAATTTTTGTACTTATCGTACTGATCGCGCGCGAATTAGTGAACGTAAACTGGCGCGGCGTATTGCTCAATAGTCGCTTCCAAGTCCCAGCCAAATCAGGATAGGCGGAATTACAACGGGTATTTTTTAAGCAATCTGCAAACACAGCTTCTAAGGCCGGCTTAGCATCAGATGCCAATAAGTTCAGATCTGGCGGCACCACGCCATCTATCACCAGACGACGTACAGACTGAGGAAACTGACGCAGGTATTCCAATCCAACTCGCGTGCCATAGGATGCACCAACCAGATTAACCGCACTGTAATTTTGTGCAACACGAATGGCTTCTAAGTCTTGAACGGCGATACTGGTGCTATAAAATTGCAAATCACCGTGAGGCAATTTCTGTAAGCTCTGCATACAGGCTTGAGTCAATTTCAGCGCACCTTCTTTATCGAGAATTTTATCGCTGGCTTCTAATTCTGTACAACGCAAGGGAGCGCTTTTTCCAGTGCCGCGTTGATCGACAAAAACCAGGTCACGACGACGATTGAGCTTGCCTAAAACAGCTTCACCAAAACCCGCTGCTTCGACGGCACTTTGACCGGGGCCACCCGCCAATAAAAACACGGCATCAGGTAATTTATTTCTATCTTTGGATGGCAACACGACGTAATGTACGTCGATTTTTTTGCCGTCCGGCTTAGCCGGATCAAGCGCTCTTTGAATTTGCCCACATTGCACTTCTTGTGGAAAACTGGAAATACGGCAAGGCTTGGTTTCAGCCTGCGCAGTTTGCCCATAAGTGAAGAGACTCAAGGGCAGGCTCAAGGTCGCCAGGCTGAGCGCACGTCTAAATGCTGGATTGAACAAGATACACTCCTTAACTACCAATTCGAAAAAATGACTCTAACAACAGAGCATCATTCTAGCGATTAGTATAAGAAAAATGTGCAAATGTGACCAAATCCGAACAGACGTGACGAAGTACGAAAAATCTGGAATGAAGTTCGACAATACTTAACCCACTTGACCGATGCGACTATACGTCAATCAAAGTTACTGTCTTCTCAAACTTAATAGCAGGGTCTTTACTGGCGCAGGTAATGGGGCTTGCTCAATTTGGGTCAAGGGATACCATGCGACATTTTTTTCTGCAATAAAATGCAGGCGTTGCGATAAGCGAAAATGCAGTGGGCGTATATAAAGTTTGAAATGCGTAAAACCATGCATCAACTCGGGCAAATCAAGCGACGAGGCAATCTCACCAAATTGCCTGACAAAATTCACTACTTGTTCATCCGAACTCATGAGATAGGGATCAGCCAATAGAGGCGTTGCAACATCGGTTTGAAACAAATCCGGCGCAGCTGCTTTGCCATTGCCTTCGCGCATGCCGTCAAGCTCAGGCAAAGACAAGAGTCCACCCCAAATGCCACTATCAGGCCTTAGCTCCAACAATATGTCACCCTCGTGTTCTAAAACTAAGAGTACAGCGTGTTTTTCTTTTTGCTCGCGCTTAGGTTTGCGTACAGGTAATTCAGCCGTACGCTGAGTCTGGTGTGCGATACAGCTTTGTTGCAATGGGCAACGCTGACAGGCAGGACTGCTGCGGGTACATAAAGTGGCACCCAAATCCATCAGGCCTTGCGTATAAGATTGAATATCTTGCTTTGGTAATAAAGCATTCGCGCGCAGCCATAAATCATCTTCCACGGCCTTAGCACCTGGAAAACCTTCGATTCCAAACACGCGGGCAAAAACGCGTTTCACATTACCATCCAAAATCGCGGCCAAAGTACCAAACGAAAATGCCGCCACCGCTGCCGCGGTCGATCGGCCTATGCCGGGCAATTCTTGCAATAAAAGTGGATCACTGGGGAAATTGCCCTTAAATTTTTCCACGACTTGTTTAGCGCATTGATGCAAATTACGGGCGCGAGTGTAGTAGCCCAAACCAGCCCACAGCGCCATCACTTGTTCAGATGGGGCTGCTGCCAGATCATGTACGGTCGGGAAGCTCTCCAAAAACCGCTGGTAGTAGGGAATGACCGTTGCAACCTGAGTTTGTTGCAGCATGATTTCAGACAGCCAGACACGATAGGCGTCGCTAGTTTGCTGCCAGGGCAAACTATGCCGTCCATGCTGTTTTTGCCAAGCGATCACTGCATTTGAAAAACTGGGATCGTAATACGGCGACGCTTCCTGCAATACGCTATGACTACGAATCACTTTCTTGGCAGGGCTAGCTTCTTGCCTGCCATTTAACTTCGCTGAAGCTTTTTTCATGTACCCAAGACTCGATTCGAATTCGACTTATTGTTTTACTTTGCACCGACTTATTTTGCCAGACGCTTACCGGCATACTTCATGACTAAGCCCTTAGGGCCCACTGCCCATCCATGTAAAGCATCAGCAAATCCAAGTGCGTTCAAAGGTGTTTCCCCCAGCACCTCCCAACTCTTGCCAGCATCTTTCGTGACACCGGAACCCGCTAGTCCGCCCACGACAAAAGTATTGCTTTGTCCGGGAACTGCCATCACTACCGATAAAAACCCCATAGGTAAAGCAGGATTCGCACGCCATGTTTTTCCACCATCCTGACTAATAACCGCATTGAGCGTTTCAGCTTTCGCTTTCTGATAATCTCCACCTACAGCAAAACCAGTTTGTCCATCTGCAAACGCGACTGAAAACAAACCTTTGGGCGGCGCACCAGCAGGTATCGCAGTTTCCGCCACGCTCCAGGTTTGACCACGATCACTAGAATGAAATACGCGTGCTTTCTCAGCACCGCCGGTAGCGAACCAGACATCTTGTTTGCCGTGAATCGCAATACAAGTGCCGCTGGCAGCAAATGCGCCTTCATTTGCTAAAGCTTTCAATTGATTTAAATCACGCGCCGCGTTTTGCCAGCTTTTACCACCATCATGGGTGATCAAAACTTGAAATTGACCATTGATAGGATCGCCGAAGATTACACCGTTTTGCGCATCCCAAAAATCGATCGCATCCCAAAATCCATTCGCATCGCCATTTACTGTCATCAATTCCCAATGTGCGCCACCATCGACGGTTTTGTATATGGTCGATGCTTTTCCCGGACCGGCGCTCATTGCGATGGCGGTAAATTTATCGATACCTTGAATATCGCGAAAATCTAAACTAGCCGCATCCGGAATTTTGCTGGCGATCGAGACGTTTTCCCAGTTTTCGCCATCCACGGTACGCAATACAGTTCCCTTTGCACCGCTAGCCCAGGCAACATTGCGATTCACCACTGACAGACCACGTAGTTCAACTGTGACGCCACTATCGATTTTTTTCCAGGCATCTTGTGCAAATGCAGGCAAACCAAGTGCGCATAAAGTTAAAACGATCGTCGTTTTTTTTAATTTTTGTGCAGTGATCAGTTTCATATTTTTTCGGTTGCTCCAAATAGAAAAGACGCCGGTCATTTTTGACCAAGCGTCCGTCAGGTTTCTTAAGTCTAATAAATTAAACTGCACTCATCTCAGAAGCCAAAGCTTTATTGATATTATTGCGAAGTTCCTCTAAAGTTTTTTTCTGTACTTCTACTTCTGCATGCAGATTCTCGAAGCTGGCAATTTTCTCTTCCAGGCTATCAGTGGCAACATGGATGCGCTGTATAGACTGCATACGATTTTTTAATTGATTTTTATGTTCACGGATCTGTGCTTCTATCGGCGCCATCACCACTTTTTGCCAAGCTTCCACGTCACGATTTGCCTGTGAAAAACTCTGTTTAACACGTGCAGAAATCGAATCAAAAAACTTTTGCATCAACACTTTTTGCGATGTCGTCATCAAAGTGATGGTGTTAAATTGGCGCAGAAAAACCTGTTCGATAGTACTTACTTCTTGCAAGTATTTTTCGAGTGAAAAAGGCATGGGTGAAGTCAACGCGAGACCGTGTTCAGTTGAGAATTTACGGTACATGATGGACATCATTTCTGATATCTCATCAGTCTTACGATTGGAAGCCGCCAAGTTCAGCTTAATCTGTTCAAAAAAATCTTTAATTGCTTCCTTCAAGCCTAAAGAGAAGCGGCTCTTTTCCATCGCTTCACGTGCGGTCGCAATTTCAGCTTTCAACATGTCCATGCCTAAGGTGGTGTAGACCTCGGTCGATAAGCGCGTGAACACGGCACGCGTACCCTGCATCTTAATCAAGCTAGCATCGAATTCCTGCTTTTCCATGGTCACACGCTTCATCATGTGTTCCACCACATTTTGATTCTTACCGCGTAGGCTCTTGAGCTCATGTAGTTGTTCGTCGACACCACGTGCGCGCGCCACAATGATGGCTTGTTGACCATCTGCGATCTCATGTATGTCCGTACTCAATTGAGATCGAATAATGTTCTTCTTAGACGGAATGAGTTCTTTCGATAAAGCGTATTCCAATTTTGGCAAACGACTCTTGGCCAATAAAGGTGCGTCTTTATTGATCTTCGCCACCAATCCTTTTTGCGCTGAGATGGGGAAAACCTGATTTTCTTCTGTCGACAGATTGTGTGCCACCGTCGTAATTTGATGTTGAATCTGCGATTCAACTTCTTCTACCGTACGCAATTCATCCCACATACTATCGATCTTATTCAAGACCACCATACGTCCCGGGCCGCCACCAATATGATTGCGCCAGACATCAATATCACTCTTGGTAACCCCTGTATCTGCGGCTAAGATAAACAAGACTGCATGAGCATTCGGTATCAAATTCAAGGTCAATTCCGGCTCAGTACCAATCGCATTCAAACCCGGCGTATCGACGATAATCAAACCTTGCTTCAATAATGGATGGGGGAAATTAACAATCGCATGGCGCCATTGTGAAATTTCAACCAAACCATCTTCATCAACTTCTAAAGCGGCATCGGGATCGGCTTCATCGTATAAACCATAAGACTTCGCGACTTCTTTAGTCACTTTCTTGGTCAAGCTTACCTGCTTAAAAGCTTCCAACATACCATCACCCGATTTCGGATCGAGCGGCAGCACAGTCCAGATATGATGATGACCTTTGTATTCAGTCGTACTCAGAGTTTCGCTACGAGTTTCTATCGGCAACAAACGTATACAAGGCGGAATAGTTTCGTCATACATGAGCTCAGTCGGACACATGGTGGTACGGCCTGCTGATGAAGGCAATATCCTCTGTCCATAGTCAGCAAAAAAAATCGCATTGATAAGCTCGGATTTGCCGCGCGAGAATTCAGCGACAAAAGCAATGGTCAATTTATCATCGACCAGGCGCTCTTTCAGGCGCGCTATTTTTTGATCAAGGGCACTGTCAGCAAAATCAGATCCAGCAATCCAAGCACGATATTGCTCTATGGCATGCGCAACTTCTTTACGCCAAGCACTGTATTCCTGGAAATTCTGAACCAAATTACTCATATCATCCTCAATATTTTTCTTGCAACATTTATTGCCGCTGCTGCCAGCATTGCCACCACATTACAGTCCGAATAGTCACGCTTTTGACCTAGCTTTCATTCATATCGAATTAAAGCCATACCTAAGTGACTTATGGCAAAACGCCATTCTGGCTTATTTTTGACAATTAACACAATAAAAGCTGCTACGTTGCCCCTGCTTAATGTGTCTAATTATTCCTTGACAAACACGGCAATGCTCTCCAGCACGATCATAAACGAAATACGACTGCTGGAAATAGCCTGTTTTGCCGTCAGCACCGACAAAATCTTTTAAAGTACTGCCACCCTGTACAATAGCCGCCGCCAAAATTTGTCGTATCGCTATCACCAAGCCTTGATAACGTTTAAGGCTGATGCGCTTGGCCGAGGTTTTGGGATTGATTCCAGCTTGAAACAAACTTTCGGAAGCATAAATATTACCAACACCGACCACCACATCGCCCGCCAGTAAAACTTGTTTGATCGCAGCACTACGCTGACGCGTCTGTTTAAATAGCAATTGCGCATCAAAACCATCCTGCAAAGGCTCTACGCCCAAATTACGTAACAAAAGATGTTCATCGATCGCACCTTCGGCAACGTCATGCCATAGCACAGCGCCAAAACGCCGTGGATCAGTCAATCGTATTAGTTGATTGCCAAATACGATATCAACATGGTCGTGTTTTTGCGCTGGCGTTCCGAGAGGCATGACGCGCAAATTGCCAGACATGCCCAGATGTATTAACACCGTTCCGGATGCAAAATGTAACAAAAGGTATTTGCCCCGGCGCCCCGTTTTTTGCAAGCGTTGTCCCACTATCTTGTCTTTTAGCTGTAAAGGAAAAGGCCAACGCAAGCCTTCACGCCGCAGAATCAGATCTGTTACGACATAACCTTCAATATGCGGAGCAAGTCCTAATCGTGTCACTTCAACTTCGGGTAGTTCAGGCATGGGGCACTCGTTTAATCGTCAAATTCGTACTTTAAAAAATGTATTAGCAAGCCAAATAGATGTTTGGGTTCTGTGCTTAGTTAGTCCTGCCATTCCAGTTTTGGCTGATACAATTTGCTATAAGCCCGCTTTGAATACAGCGTAAAATCAAAGCTTAGTGTCACCAATCACAAGAATTAGTAAGCCCGCTCATACCAGCTATCGTCAATAAAATATTGACGATAGTTTCACAGAAGGAATGGCATTGAAGAATTTGTTTCTCGCTCAAAGTCCCACTATGACTATTGTACCCAGAGTTATGCCAGCAAAGCTCGCCAGACAGACAAACCCCGCACAATTCAAGATAAAAGGACATCTTTCCGGGTCGCGGCGCGTCAAGAGCCTGCTTTTACCATCACTAATTGCTACGCTTATTTACGGTGCGATAGCCCATGCTCCAGTGCAAGCACGTCAAGCCGGAGCCACGATTATCAAGAACAAACCCGCGCCAGCAAAGACTCTGACAGACAATCAAACGCAATTGCCAAATGTAGAATTAAGCAAAGATATTCTGTACAAACTAACCACTTCTGAATTAGCAGTACAAAGAGGTGAATGGCAGAGTGCTTTTGTCACAGTTCTTTCAGTTGCACAGCAAACCCGCGATCCACGCCTGGCCAAACGTGCCATGGAAATTGCCATGGGTGCGCAGCAGATGGATGAGTCCATGGCAGCCTTACGCTTGTGGCGTGAGTTAGCACCGGGTTCAAGCGAAGCTGAACAATACTATCTCAGCCTGATGGTGGTACAAAATAATTTCGCTGAGATACAAAAATTATTCTCAGAAAAATTGCGCACTAGCGATCTCACTGAACAGATAGCACTGATCCATCAGGCGCAGCGAGTCTTGGCACGTATGCAAGACAACAAGCAGGCCTTCAGCACGCTGGAAGCAATATTGCGTCCTTATGCCTCAAGCTTTGACGCTCGTATTGCGCTGTCCCGTGGCGCTTACCGGAATAAAGATAGTGTCCGCGCCCTAGCTGAAGCAACAGCAGCAACACAGTTACGCCCAGATTCAGAGTTAGCGGTATTAAGCTTGGCTCAGGCATCAGAACCGCAGGAGGCATTAAAACTGATTGCCACTTATTTACAAAGACTACCGCAAGCAAAAGAGGTTCGTCTTGCCTACGCCACCATGCTAATTGAAAATAAACAATTAGCAGCGGCCAAGCAGGAGTTTCTGTATTTGCTGAACGCACAAGAAAGCAAGGGTGATTCCACGACCCAAAGTCTCTACACATTGGGGGCAATCGAGATGGAATCAGGTCAGCTTGATGAAGCAGAAAAATACTTTCTTCTCTTCTTAAAACGTACTACCGAAGAAGATGATGCCAGCCCCGTCTACGTCAATCTGGCACAAATTGCCTTGCAACGCAAAGACAAAAAAGCGGCTGACCAATGGCTATCGAAAGTAGAACGAAGAGATGGCAGGAACCCCGCTTGGTTCAATATTCAAATGCGGCGCGCCATGCTAATTGCCAGCGATGGCAACTACGCCGAGGCACGCAAATTCCTGCAAACTGTGACACCGGAAAAAGATGCTGAAAAAGTTCAATTATTGCAGACCGAAGCTCAAATCATGCGGGACGCCGGACAGCATCTAGAAGCCTTTGTCGTACTGCAATTAGCACTAGGTGAGTACCCGGGCAGCACAGAATTACTCTATGACTTTGCCATGTTGGCAGAGCAGCAAAAACAATATCCAGAAATGGAAGCCGCGCTCAAGCAATTAATTCAAATGGTACCCAATAATGCGCTTGCCTATAATGCGCTGGGCTATTCTTATGCCGATAGAAATATCGAACTGCAAAGCGCTCAGCAACTAATAGAAGCCGCTAATCAACTCAATCCAAACGATCCCTATATTTTGGATAGTATGGGCTGGGTTAAATTTCGTCTCAATAAAATGGCAGAAGCCGAGCAATTTTTACGTAGCTCCTTCGCTCTACGGCAGGATGTTGACGTCGCTGTGCATTTAGCAGAAGTGCTATGGGTGCAAGACAAGAAAACTGAGGCCATGCAATTATTTAGCGAAGCCAGAAAAAAAGACAATAACAATGCCTTACTGAAATCAACCTTAGAACGCTTAGGCCTGATCTTGCCGTGATTTTAGGCAAAAAACTAATCAACACGCGTAAAACCAACAAATAATGAATATTGCCCCCGCACACCCTACACGCCGCTACTTCAACTTGATCTGTGGACTATTGCTGCTAGCCTGTTGCACGCTCTTAAGTGCTTGCAGCAGCACAAAATCGCTGACACCACAACAAGCTGCAATGCCGCGCAAGCTGCAAGAAAATTTGCAATTGAATGGACGCCTCTCGATACGATATCAACAAGATCAGCAAGAGCAAAGCGTCAATCTTAATTATGAATGGCAACAATCGCCGACAGAGCTACATATCAGTCTGAGCTCTTTTCTGGGTCAAACTGTCGCGAATATTCACCAAACGCCCATGGGGGCGAGTCTGGAGCAAGCCAAACAAGATACCCGTTACGCTCCCGATATCGAACAACTACTGATCGACAACTTAGGTTGGTCTATTCCTATTGACGATTTAAGAACTTGGTTACAAGGATTTGATTTACAAGCTAACAAAGTGGCCGTCGCTATCCCAGCCCAAGATGATTTTCAATTGCAATCAAAAGGCTGGCAACTGCGCTTCGTAAAATGGCAGGAAGACGCAGGACAAATTCGCCCTAAACGCATAGACTTGGAAAAAATGACCGAGCAGTTTGGCTTGGTCAAAATCGGCATCATAATCATGTAAGTTTCTTAATTGCCGCCACAATGAAGTTTTGACTATTTGAACCAATAAGTCTCAATAAGTCCCATCATCTGACAAATCGCATGAGCATTTCAACACCTACCAATCGTCAGTGGCTAGCCTGCCCAGCCCCTGCCAAACTGAACTTGTTTTTACACATCACGGGTCGGCGTGCCGATGGCTACCACTTATTGCAAAGTGTATTTCAATTGATAGACCGATGCGACAGCTTGGACTTTCATGTACGCGACGATGGCGTCATTCGAAGAATGAATCAAGTCCACGGTGTGCCTGAACAAACTGATTTAGTCATACGTGCAGCGCGTCTGCTGCAGCAACATAGTCATAGCCAACTCGGCGCCGATATTTACCTGCACAAAAACCTACCTATGGGCGGTGGTGTTGGCGGCGGATCGTCCGATGCAGCAAGCACCTTGATGGCCTTAAATCATTTGTGGCAATGTGGCCTGGATCAGGCACAACTCATGCAACTAGGCTTGCAATTGGGTGCAGATGTCCCTTTTTTCATTTTTGGACAAAATGCTTTCGTGGAAGGCATAGGCGAGCAAATGCAAGCTGTGAATACTGCCGAGCAGTGGTTTCTTGTCATAGAACCCGGTGTGCACGTGCCAACCCCTACAATATTTTCCGCCAAAGAGTTGACAAGAGATACGAAGTCCGTCAAAATAACGGACTTTTCCAATGCAGCGAAAGTTGAATGGAAAAATGATTTGCAAGCTGTTGCTTGTGCTTTACATCCTGAAATTGCAAACGCCATTAACTGGCTCAAGCAATATGAAGTAAATCAGGGTGATGCCAAGATGACGGGATCGGGTTCTTGTGTTTTTTGTGCTTTTCAAAATGAAGACGCGGCAAAAAATGTTTTACAGCAAGTACCGCATCACTGGACATCGTGGATTGCTAAAGCCTTACAACAGCACCCTATAAATTTATAGGCTGCAATATAAAAATTTGGTTGATTGCGGATTTCGAGATAAAATAGCGGCTTCGCTGATTATCAAATAAAATGCGAAACGAAGTAAGCAATTGATAAAAAGTTGTGTAGGGGAATCGCCAAGCTGGTTAAGGCACCGGATTTTGATTCCGGCATGCAAAGGTTCGAATCCTTTTTCCCCTGCCATTTAATTCCCAAGCCGCCGCATACAAAATGATGCGGCGGCTTTTCGGTTTTTTACGGCAGTATTTTCAGTAATCATTACAACAAGAATTCTAAGCGTGATACTGAGTATTGTTCTCTTGAAGTGGCTTTTTTATTCCCTTAGGTGATCTCATGGCACACGCTCTCGACAACATGATGGTCTTTACCGGTAATGCCAATCCTGCTTTAGCCGCAGGCGTTGCAAAGCAACTCGGCATTCGTCTCGGTAAAGCTGACGTTTCCAAGTTTTCTGATGGCGAGGTGATGGTTGAAATCAATGAAAACGTGCGCGGTAAAGACGTTTTCGTATTGCAATCAACTTGTGCGCCGACCAATGACAACTTGATGGAAATCATGTTGATGGTCGATGCTTTAAAACGTGCTTCAGCCGGTCGTATCACCGCAGCAATTCCTTATTTCGGTTATGCGCGTCAAGATCGCCGCCCACGCTCTGCACGGGTTGCGATTTCTGCCAAAGTGGTAGCGAATATGTTGGAAGAAGCCGGTGTTGGCCGTGTTTTGATTATGGATCTGCATGCCGATCAAATTCAAGGCTTTTTCGACATTCCGGTAGACAATATCTACGCCTCACCGATCTTGTTGGGTGATTTGGTTGCCAAGAATTACGATGATTTATTAGTAGTTTCTCCTGACGTTGGCGGTGTGGTTCGCGCCCGTGCTTTGGCAAAACGTTTGGGTTGCGATTTGGCGATTATCGATAAGCGTCGTCCAAAAGCTAATGTGTCCGAAGTCATGAATATCATTGGTGAAGTCGATGGCCGTAACTGCGTGATCATGGATGACATGGTAGATACCGCTGGCACTTTGACTAAAGCAGCTGAAGTATTAAAAGAACGCGGTGCGAAAAAAGTTTTAGCTTACTGTACGCACGCTGTCTTGTCTGGCCCGGCAATTGACCGCATCAACAATTCACCACTCGATGAATTAGTGGTCACCGATACGATTCCTTTGTCGGCCGCTGCACAAGCTTGCCCTAAGATTCGTCAGCTGTCTTGCGATAGTTTGTTGGCTGAGACTTTCCGCCGCATTACTAAAGGTGAGTCAGTCATTTCTTTGTTCTCAGAATAAAGATTTAGAATTTGGTTTTTCTGTTTTGGTGTACAAAATCACATCAAAACTTTTTTCGCTCTCCTGGTCGCGGGAGAGTCAACGCAAAATGAGCGCAGTTCAAACTGCGCATAAGTTTGCTTATTTTGGAGTATTAAAATGAAAGTAGTCGCATTTGCACGTAATGTACAGGGCACCGGAGCGAGCCGCCGCCTGCGTAATGCTGGTCAAACACCAGGTATCATCTACGGTGGTACAGAGCCAGCAGTGAATATCTCTTTGGATCACAATGCATTGTTTCATGCATTGAAAAAAGAAGTATTCCACTCTTCCATTCTCGACATGGATGTTGATGGTAAAGTAGAAAAAGTATTGTTGCGTGACTTCCAGATGCACGCGTTTAAACAATTAGTATTGCACGCTGATTTCCAACGCGTTGATGCTAACAAGAAAATTCACGTTAAAGTGCCTTTGCACTTCATCAACGCTGACATCTCTCCAGCAGTGAAGTTGTCTGCAGCAGTGATCAGCCACGTTGCAGTTGAATTGGACGTAGAATGCTTGCCAGCAGATTTGCCAGAATTCATCGAAGTTGATTTGTCTACAGTTGAAGCAGGTCAATCCGTACACGTATCTGCATTGAAATTGCCAAAAGGCGTTTCTGCCGTAGTACACGGTGATGACGCAACTGTTGCTATCGCTGTCAAACCAGCTGGCGCAACTTCTGCAGAAGCTGAAACAAAATAATTTAAAAGATTTTTTCTTTTAAATTGAAAGCCACCCTCGCAGGTGGCTTTTTTTTCGTCTCTAGATAGATACAAATCAATCCAAATTCATAGTGAATTTACTTCTCATATTTTTATGGCGAGACGAATTCAGGAATCAAATCTCGACTTATCTCCGATAGTTAGCGACAATCAAGTTTTTCTACAACACAAGCTCGGTAAAACGCAGCACTTTGCGTTGTTGCCCGGTTATGCATTACTCAAGGAAACGCACAGTGTCCTCATTAAAAAGAATAGGTTTTTCTATCATCGCCGCGAGCTTCGCCGTTTCTCAATTCGGCTTGATCGCAAGCACCAGCTATGCCCAAGGCACAGGCGCGCAAATTCAATATGACACCAGTTACGACATCCTCAGCCCGGTACGTGCTAAACATGGCATGGTATCGAGTGAACAAGGATTGGCCAGTCAGGTTGGCTTGGACGTGTTAAAACGCGGTGGCAATGCGGTAGATGCCGCTGTTGCAGTCGGCTTCGCACTGGCTGTCGTCTTGCCACATGCAGGGAATATTGGTGGCGGTGGCTTTATGTTAATTCATGATGCCAAGAGTGGCAAAGACATCGCTCTCGATTTTCGCGAACTCGCACCTGCGCTCGCCCATCGCGATATGTTTTTAGACTCCAATGGCAAAATTATTCCTGGCAGCTCCACGTCTACCCATTTAGCGGTCGGTGTGCCGGGCACAGTTGCTGGCTTGGATCTGGCTCTGCGCAAGTATGGCAGCATGTCTTTAAAAGAATTGATCGCCCCCTCAATTAAGCTGGCAGAACAAGGTTTTGAAGTCACGCCCTATTTAGCCCAATTGTTGGAAGCCAGCCGCAACCAACTCGGCAGATGGCCTTCCAGTCGCGCCATCTTTTTCAATGGCGACAGGCCTTTGCGGGCAGGTGAACAATTAGTCCAAAAAGATCTCGCCAATTCGCTGCGCTTGATTGCACAACAAGGTCCAAAAGCTTTCTACGAAGGTGTTATCGCGCAAAAGATTGTCGCCGAAATGAAAAATCATGGCGGCATGATCAATGCAGAGGACATGAAGAATTACAAAGCTGTTGAACGGGAAGCGGTGAAAGGGAATTATCGTGGCTATCAAGTCGTATCTATGCCGCCACCGAGCTCTGGCGGCGTGCACATCATTCAGATGTTGAACATGCTGGAACATTTCCCCATAGGGCAACAAGGCTTAAACAGCGCGCAGAATATCCACACCATGACAGAAGTCATGAAACTGGCGTATGCCGATAGAGCAGAATATTTGGGCGATCCCGAATTTGTTAAAGTACCGCTCAATGGTTTAACTTCCAAAAAATACGCGGATGAATTGGTCAAAAAAATTGATCAGACCCGCGCCACGCCCTCACTTCAAATCAAACCTGGCAAACCTCTGCCCTACGAAAGTGATCAAACCACACATTATTCAGTGGCAGACAAATTCGGTAATGTTGTAGCAACCACTTACACACTCAATCTTTTATTCGGTAGTGGCATCGTTGCCACCGGAACCGGCATTACGCTCAACAATGAAATGGATGATTTCTCGGTCAAGGCGGGCGTACCGAATGCCTTTGGCCTGATTGGCGGCGAAGCAAATGCTGTCGCAGCAAAAAAACGCCCACTCAGCTCTATGACGCCAACCATGGTATTAAAAGACGGCAAACCATTTTTGGTCACGGGAAGCCCGGGTGGCAGCCGCATTATTACTACCACCTTGCAAATCATTTTAAATGTCATTGATCACCAATTAAACGCTGCAGAAGCGACTATTGCGCCGCGCATACACCATCAATGGGAACCTGATGTCACACGTCTGGAACGCGGCTTCAACCTCGATACATTGGAACTTCTGAAACAAAAAGGACACAAGTTTTCTATAGGACGTTCTATGGGCAGAACACAAACTATCAAGATAGGCGAAGAAGGCTTTGAAGCTTTTGCCGATCCACGCAATCCTGATGGTCGAGCTTTGGGATATTAGTCCCTACGACATACAGTTGAGAGCCCCGACCAGATCGGGGCTTTTTTTATCCTCATTGTGTTTTGTACTTCTGGCTTGGTGCCCGCAGCTTCTTTATGCATTTGCAGCAAAAACTTAATCCACATCAAATTTCGATTTATTGCTTCAACTAAAATGGTTTTCTAATATCCCAACTTAGTGCCCAATAACAGGAGTCGATGTGGCGATTGAACTTTTCAACAATGGCAAACATAGCTGCATCATGTTCAATGACCTGGTCACCGGTTCCACTGAAGATGCGGTGCAAGCCAACCAATTTTTGATCGTCTCCGGCGGTCAAGGTGCCTTGATTGACCCATCCGGCAACATCACCTACAACGCGCTCACCTTGGCGATGCAAAAGTATTTGCCCAAAAAGAATTTGGCATTTCTGTTCGCCTCACATCAAGATCCGGACATAATCGGTGCGCTAGACAAATGGCTATATAGCACCGAATGTCATCTTTATGTTTCACAATTATGGGCACGCTTTGTACCGCATTTTTGTAATTTAAATCGTGCTGATGGCCGCATTATCGGCATTCCCGATGAAGGTATGCCAGTACCTATGATAGCGTCGACCTTGTACGCGGTTCCTGCCCATTTCTTGCATGCCGAGGGTAATTTTCAATTTTATGACAGCACCTCAAAAATTCTGTTTTCGGGCGACATGGGTGCATCCTTGGTGGAAGCGGAAAGTATACATAAGCCTATCACCAGCAAAGCCGAATTCTATGATCAGCTCCATACCATGAGCGGCTTTCATCGACGCTATATGGTGTCGAATAAAGTCTGTCGATTTTGGGTGAATATGGTGCGTCAGATGGATGTCGCTATGTTAGTCCCGCAACATGGCCGCTACATGACAGGCGAAGCAATTCCTGCGTTTTTAGACTGGATAGAAAACCTGCAATGTGGAATTGATTTATTCACGCAAGAGCATTATCGTTTCCGCCCCCTGCCAGTTTAAACACCTCGCTTGGTGTTCTGCACTTCTTGAGTTGGCCATATCGGCACTCATCATGCCCGTTTATGAGTAGTACTTAAGTTGATTTCACCTCAGGCTTAGCGAACGATCTCAAAAACCACAGATTGGGTGAAATTCACTAAATGAAAAACGATGCATGGCGGCGCGAGACATTGCAAGGTGAAAAGCCAGCAATGCCATAGCATACGACGAATGCAAAGCTCGACAATTGAGCAATCCTAGCTAGTCAATCGAAGTAACTATCTTCAATTGTGGAGAAATGATGGAGATAATGAATCAAAGTAAAAAAGAATTTGCGATCTCCCATAAAAACATCTTTTATGTGTTGAATCTCTCTAAAAGCTTGGCATTCTTGCTGAGTCACACTACACTCGACGCAAGGCTTCATTCCACTATTTTTTCGCTAAGATCTCGTCCACTTGACCGTGAAATTCTCCATCGGCATACGTCTGTTTTTTGCAGTGTTACTCTCCATTTTGAGCGTTGCATTAGTCAGCCTGCTCGTCATGAGCGAAAAGGTTATATCCAACTTCTCTGACTACGCTGCCAACATCGATCTCGATCGCTTACATGAAGTATCGAATGAATTGAGTGCTCAATATAGGGTTAATCGAGATTGGTCTTTTTTACCGAATACGCCTGAAGAACAACGTCTCTGGTTTGGTAAAGAACTGACACGTATACACGAAAAACGCGAACGTAAAGCGCAACTTAGAGCGTCAGCTACTCATTCAACATCCAATACAATCGCGACAGCAAAAGCGGAGGACGTAAAGGCGGCTAAACTACCCCGTTTACCACCACCTCCACCCTATAGAACGGCACCTCTGCCAGATCTTCAGCTGGCGCCTGCAACGGCATCAACAACCTCAAACAGTAACAGCACTCACGGCACAACAAACAAAACAGTAGCGCCGCCAGAACCACCTGCCCCCCCAGCAACGCCAAGTCCTCCAGAACCGCCCGCGCCCCCACCACTACCACCATTGCCTACACCTATGGGTGCGCAAGAACCAGCAGCTTCATCCATAGCCAGCAAGCAAAGTAAGGAAGCGAGTAAAACTGCAGGGATTGAAAAAGGTGATCTCTATCTGCGAATAACTTTACTTGACCGAGATTCGCGCTATCTAGCCGGGCTGCCTGATAATCCTCTTGGAAAAAATTTCCGTTACCTGTATCTTGATGGCGAGCAAATTGGGTATTTATTGGTGAAGAAAACCACCACGCAGCCAGATCAATTCGCGAGCGAATTCTTACAAAGTTATGGTCGCACCATCGCGATGATAGGCATACTCAGTGTATTGTTAAGTGCTGTTGCAGCGAGCTTGTTGGCCGTACATTTTCGCCGGCCAATCCGACATTTAGCCCAAGGCGCAAAACAGCTGTCTGAAGGCCGTTACAGCACACGACTTAACATTACTCGCAGTGACGAATTGGGGGAATTATCCGATAGTTTCAATGCCTTAGCCGAAAAGCTAGAACAAGCGGAAATCAGTCGCAAGCAATGGGTGGCTGATACCTCACATGAGTTGCGCACACCAGTATCCGTGCTGCGCGCGCAAATTGAAGCGATACAAGATGGCGTCAGAACCGCTAGTCCCGAGAATATCGCGCTTTTGTTACGTCAGGTCATATCGCTCAACAAATTAATTGATGACTTATATGCTTTAGCGCGAGCTGATATTGGCGAACAGGTTTTTCAAATTCAAAGACTTTGCCTAAATGATTTAATTGATGAAGTGCTTGATAGCTTCTCAGAAAAATTAGTGCGAGCGCAGCTAACTTTGGAGACGGCTTACCGAAACCAAGACCACGACAAAATTTACATCATGGCTGACCCCGAACGCTTGCGCCAAGTATTCATTAACTTACTCGAAAACAGCGTGCGCTACACTGCATCGGGCGGCCAAATCCGTCTCACTATTGCACAAGAATCAGCAGGTTCAAAATCAGAGCTTGTAATCGCGCTTGAGGACAGCGCACCTGGTGTACCTGAGCCTGCATTAAAGAATTTGAGTGAGCGTTTCTTCCGCACTGAAAGTTCCCGCAATCGCCAACACGGTGGCTCTGGCCTAGGACTGGCACTGTGCCGCCGCATCATAGAAGCCCATGGTGGAAGCATCCATTTCTCACACGCCGATCTGGGTGGCCTATGCGTGACAATTCATTTAGCTCAAACTTAATGCTCACTAGGTCATGATGCCCACTGCTAGCAAACACATACTGATCGTCGAAGATGAAAGTGATTTATCTGCGCTGATCGCCGATTACGCTCGTCACGCCGGATATCATGCACATGTCATTGCTGATGGTCAGGCTGCCTTGTTGCAAATCAAAGCACAAGTGCCCGATTTCATCGTACTCGACTTAATGCTGCCGGGATTAGATGGGCTCAGCCTTTGTCAGGAAGTCCGCCGCTTTTCTCAAGTACCCATTCTCATGCTGACCGCGAAAGTGGAAGAGGTTGATCGTCTGCTGGGTCTTGAAGCCGGTGCCGATGACTACTTATGCAAACCCTTTAGTCCACGTGAGTTGATGGCGCGTATCAAAGCCATATTAAGACGTAGCGAACCCAAAGATACGGCCTCAAATCCAGGTCACACAGCTAGCTTTAGCGTGGATGAGTTAGCACAGACCATCACTCTGAAAGGCAAAATATTAGATCTGACGCGTAGCGAATATCTAATCCTAAAAACTTTTATCGCCCACCCTGGGCAAGTCTTTTCACGCCTACAGTTATTAGACCATCTGAGCCAGGATAATTTCAATGTCACCGATCGTGCAATTGATAGCCACATCAAAAATTTACGAAAAAAATTAGAGTTAATTCTGCCAGACATTCAGGCTATCCATTCTATTTATGGCCTGGGCTATCGTTTCGATTATCACGAATAATCTTAGGACCTACGCAAAACAGACGCTAGCGTCGTTGCAATCGCCTCGCCTTACGATTGTACTGACTTCGGCAACGCACCTAGCCAGTGCAATTTTGCCTAAGTGCTCAATCTACATAATGCCTCCATAATTGAATTGCAAAATCATAGCGTTGGATAGTCGGACCAACACTCACTCAACTCTATGGAACCACTATGAAAATCCTACTCGTTTCTTTAGCCCTACTAGCAAGCTTTCAGGCAAGTGCAGCCAATCAAGACATCAAGTATCCCTGCCACTCCAGAGAGAAAAATTGCCCACCACCACCGCCTATTCTGATTCCACAAAAAGTATATGACACCTGCGCCGACCAGGCGGTGGGTACCAAGTTCACGTGGGTCCTAAACAAAGAGCATCGAGTTATTCGTGGAACTTGCCAGCGTGTCGGCGCAATCGTCACTTTTGTACCGAATAAAAACGAAGAATAAAACAAACGAGACAAGATCGTTTTTCTTCAAAATCTATCCACAATTTACTCACAATTTATTTGCATCATATGGGCACTGGGCAAACATCTGACAGCACTAAAGCTTGATGTTTGCTTAACTCAATCCACCAGGAGATATCATGAAACCTATCGTCGCTATTTTATTGTTCGCCACTTTGGGGGCAACAGGCTTAACATTGGCGCAAAACAAAATTAACATCGAATTCAATGATAAGTCGGGCAAAGTCATTACTGTCGTTTGTAATGATCAATCCACAAAAAAGGCATGTATTAAGCCGCCACCGCCCGCACCACCTGCGCCACCCGCCTTACCTTCTTTGCCTAGTCCGCCTCCGCCACCATTACCACCGACGCCACCTACGTTGGCTGAGTTAGCTAGTCCGCCATTACCACCTAGTCCACCGGAACCGCCAGAGATTGTTATACCTGACGAAGTACATGCAGCGTGTAAAGGAAAGACAGAAGGAAGTAAAGCAAATTGGAAGCAAGAACCAAGCGCCTATTACAGTGGTACTTGCGTTAAACGAAAAGGCGAAATGCAACTCGACGTCACTCACATTTCTATCAGCAATTAGTACTTGGTTGGCATGCAAACATAAGTAAAGTTAGCTGCGCTCTATTGATCGCTTTGCCAAGCAGGCTATGGCCTAAGTTTGGCAAAGCAGAATGGGAATTGGGGATTCAATTTGACATCCAGGATATCGCTTTTTTGAAAATGCCTTCGCGCACTACCGGTGCACGACTAGCTTCAGGCTCGGCCTCAGCTTTTTCTTTTGCCAAATACTCGCGTAAGGCGGATTCATGACGATAGCGGGCTTGAAATTTCAAATCCGCTTCACGCACGCATTTGGCAATGATGGCCTGCGCATGCAGCACATCAATCTCAAAAAAATCTTGATCGCGCCGACCACGACGCAAACTATGAATGGTCTGAAAAATCGCATCTAAAGCGCCGCCACCATCTTGCGCCCGTACTTCAAATACACATTCGAAACTACCTGGTATGGTATTGCTCTTGTCGCGATTTAACTCCAAAGCCTTAGCCCAGCCTGAGCGCCGACTCAAGCCTATCTGTAGCAGTCCCTCCTTCAAACCAGTGTTACGCAACACATAAACATTACCAGGCACGCCATGCAGGCGTTTTGGTTCGATATAGTGCCCATTCTGTTGAGAAGTTGACGTTGATTGCATAGAAGCACCTCTAGATTTCCAAATCTCTTTTTTCAATAAATCGAGTTGCAACTAGTGTAAGAAAAATGTTGGCTAGCTGATCAAAGGAATAGACGCTAAAAAAGCCCTTAATTCCCACATCAAGTGTCAGGCAAGCATAGATTGTGGTGATTTCAGCATCTTAACAATGGCTTAGTGCACAAACTTCAACCTCAGCCTGTCCTATAATAGCTACCTCAATATCATCTGCCCTTATCGTTTACTCCAGCCACCTATGAATAGCCAAGATCTAGAAAATATTAATGTCACCTCGTTTGCACCTATGCCAACGCCGGAAGAATTACATGCAAAATTGCCTTTATCCGAACATGCAGCGGCGATAGTTGATGCCGGACGTGAGGCGCTGAAAAATATTTTGGATCGTAAAGATGATCGATTAATTGTTGTCGTAGGTCCTTGCTCTATTCATGATCCAATTGCAGGACTCGATTACGCACGTCGTTTGAAAGCCTTACAAGAAGAGGTAAAAGACAGCATGCTACTGGTCATGCGCGTGTATTTTGAAAAGCCACGCACCACGACAGGGTGGAAGGGCTATATCAATGATCCTTTGATGGATGATTCTTTCCAGGTTGATCTTGGCATGGAAAAAGCCCGCCAATTTTTACTTGACATCTGCGAGCTCGGCTTACCAACCGCGACGGAAGCACTAGATCCAATTTCACCACAATACTTGGGTGATTTGATTGCCTGGACTGCCATCGGTGCGCGCACGACAGAATCACAAACCCATAGAGAAATGTCGTCCGGTTTATCCACACCTGTAGGATTTAAGAACGGTACAGATGGCGATATCAGTATCGCCATCAATGCGATTTTATCAGCCTCGCATCCGCATTCTTTCCTCGGTTTAAATGGTCAAGGTAAAGTATCGGTAGTGCGCACGCGCGGTAACCAATATGGACACGTCGTTTTGCGTGGTGGTGATGGTCGTCCGAATTACGATACAGTCTCGGTGGCAATGGCGGAACAAGCCTTGAAAAAAGCAAAGCTAGCTGCCAATATTATTGTCGATTGTTCGCACGCGAATAGTTACAAGAAACCAGAATTACAGCCACTCGTTATGGCGGATGTGATCAATCAAGTTGTCAATGGCAATCAGGCTTTGGTCGGACTCATGATTGAATCTAATATCGTCGCGGGTAATCAAAAAATTCCTGAAGATTTATCGCAATTAATCTATGGCTGTTCAGTGACCGATGCTTGCGTAGATTGGGCCAGCACTGAAATGATGATACGTGAAGCCGCAACACGTTTACGTGAGCGTGGCCTAAGTCAGCGTAACAAAAATCTGTCAGTGTAAAATCGATCAATAAAATCTCAACAAGGATTTCTAGAAAATACATTTTATGACTTTCTCAAGCAAATCAAACTCTTGCCTGATTGCTGGCTCCGTGCTGTTACTTAGTAGCTTGTTAGGCGCCTGCACCAGCACTGGCAGCTCGGGCAAAACTGCCATCATGCACAAAGATGAATTTGGTATGGCTGACATGTTCACTTATAGCTTTCCCAGTAGTGATAAGGAAGGCTGTGAGGCGTCCAGACGCGCTTTATTAAGTCAGGGGTATATCATCAGCGATGCCAACGACAATAATGTCAAAGGCCGTAGAAAATTCCAATCTGATGACGAAACCCATGTCGAGATTGAATTCAATGTTGTATGTGCGGCGAATAGCAAGGGCAGTAACAGCACCACGATTTTTATCAATGCAGTGCGTGACCGCTATTCGCTAAAGAAAAACAGCTCCAGTGCCAGCCTGGGTGTCGGCGGGATAGGGTCGATCTCGCTACCCTTCGGCGCCAGCAATGACTCTATGGTAAAAGTCGCGAGCGAAACGATTGCTGATGCTAAGTTATATGGCCGTTTTTTTGATTTGGTAGAACGCTATCTGGATGATGTTAAAAAACCAGATGAAGCGGAAAATGTGACACCACCAACTACTACGACTAATCAGTCTGGGCAATAGAAATAGCGGGCTGAGCAATTGAATTAGGATTCAACACAAAATATACGCTACATCAGCTAAATCGTTGAACTACCCTAAAAGAGAACAAAACTTTGCCGCAGAGGCGCGGAGAACGCAGAGATAAAACTTGATTTTTGCCTTTCTCGGCGCGCTACATCTCTGCGGCTCAGGCTTACGTCTTTCATTAAATTCACAAAACCCTGAAGAAATTGCTTCGAGCAGTACATCGTCATGATCTGGTCACAATGCATGGTTATGCTGTGAACTCATCTGACTACTCCTCCAAGGGTGTGGATTTTGCCCGCAATTGCTGCGGGCTTTTTTTTTAACTAAAATTGATAAAATCTATTGTTCCGGTGGCAGGGTCGTCAAGGGTTCGGCAATGTCTAAGGTCTTTACACCGCTGCCATTTTCATACTCAGCATACATCCATTTACCGTTAACATTCACAAGATTCTCGGGCACGGCACGGACGAACTCTGGCTTACCATTTAAGGCATGACGCATGGCATCAATCCAGATAGGCAAGGCTACCGTCGCACCAAATTCTCTGCCACCTAAAGATTTTGGTTCATCAAATCCCATCCACGAGACCGCCACAATATTTCCTGCATAACCCGCGAACCAGCCATCGATAGCGTCACTGGTCGTCCCCGTCTTGCCCGCCAGGTCACGTCGCCCTAATTTCTGACTAGCAGATGCGCCGGTACCAGAGCGCACCACTTCGCGCATCATACTATCGATCACAAAGGCATTGCGACTATCGAGCACGCGTAAATCTTCAGTAGGCAAAGCTGGCACATTCGCTTGAAATAATACCGTGCCTTTGGCATCAATCACTTTATTGATCAACCACGGTTTGACCTGATAACCCCCATTCGCAAATACCGCATAGGCGCCCGCCATTTGCAAAGGTGTGACGGATCCAGTACCTAAGGCCAAAGTTAAATTAATTGGATGCTTGTTCTGATCAAAACCAAAGCGCATCAAATAATCGCGACCATAACCGGCACCGACCGCTTTTAAGACGCGCACCGCCACCACATTTTTAGATTGTGCTAATGCGCGTTGTAGCTCAACTGGCCCATCATATTTACCATCATCATTGCGTGGATCCCATTTAAGCTCTTCTTCTGTGGTTTGCGACAAGGGCACATCGTTGATCAGAGTATCAGGAGAAAAACCTTTTTCTATCGCAGCTGAGTAAATGAAAGGCTTGATCGCCGAACCAGGCTGACGCCAACCGCTGGTGACATGATTAAATTTCTTACGATTGAAATCAAAGCCTCCCACCAGGGCGCGATACGCACCGTCATTCGCGTTTAACGAAACATAAGCAGCATCAACTTCCGGGGCCTGCGTAATCGACCAACGTCCTTTGTTGTCTTGCATGACTCGTATCAAAGCACCGACTCGGATTTTCAAATCGCGATTCGCTTTTGCCTGCAATGCCGCTGTTGCCAGGCGCAGGCCTTCTCCCGTGATTTCGACCGACTCGCCTGTCGCCAAATCCGCCTTAATCAGTTTAGGAGAAACTGAGGTCACCACGGCAGATACTAAGCCTTCACTAGACGGATATTTTTGCAAAAATTCATCAATAGCATCATCACGCAAGTCTTCGCGTGTTGGCAATTCAATGAATGCCTCGGGTCCGCGATAACCATGACGCTGATCATAAGTTAAAACATTACGGCGCAAAGATTCATACGCAGCATCTTGTTCATCTCTGTCTATCGTCGTAATAACTTTCAGACCCATGGTGTAGGTCTCTTCCTTAAACTGGGCATAGATATTCTGACGCACCATTTCAGCCACGAAAGCGGCATGCGATTCGAACTGCGGAACTTTAGTCACATGTAGACGTTCCTTTACCGCCGTTTCATATTGAGCTTGGGAAATGTCACCGTGCCTTAACATACTGTGCAACACCAGCCCTTGCCTTTGCTTGGCACGCTCAAAATTCACAGCGGGATTGTGACGCGCAGGATTTTTCGGTATCCCTGCCAGCATAGCGGCTTCGGCAATCGAGATATCCTTTAGCGATTTATTGAAGTAAGTACGAGCTGCACTGGAAAAACCATGCGTACGTTGTCCAAGATAAATCTGATTCATATATAGCTCTAGAATCTGATCCTTAGTCAAGGCATCTTCTATACGTCGCGCCAACATAATTTCGCGCAGTTTTCGGGTAATCGTTTTTTCGCGCGTCAAAAAGAAATTACGCGCAACCTGCATGGTAATCGTGCCACCACCTTGGGGGTCACCGGTCGCCGTCGACACGACCGCACGCGTCATACCTATGTAATCGACACCATGATGTTCGTAAAAACGTGCATCTTCTATCGATAACAAGGCGCGCTTCATCACATCGGGAATCTGCGCAATAGGAACAAAGTCGCGATGTTCTTCACCGAATTCACCAATCAAAGTGTTGTCAGCAGTATAAATACGCAAGGGAATTTTGGGTTTGTAATCGGTCACTGCGGTCAATTCGGGCAGACCAGGTGCCAATACCAAAAAAACATAGGCCAACATGGACAGAATAAAGACCGTCAGCGCTGCGGCGAAAGCAAGTAACCATTTCATAAGTGTCAAGCAACCGGTAGGCGGGCATGATGAAAACGCACAGTGTAAACGGACTCAAGCGAGCCGCAAGACTTTTCTTTAGTTGGTACTGTGATTTAGTACCCCATAGCGCGTTGTTCAATCTACTGGAATCACACCTAGGCGGTCAGTAAAAGTGAGCTTAGTCTGTTAGATTAATCTTTTAATCAACTATTCATGTACAGCCCAGCACAACAGCGCAACCCTGCACTTTTCATCACTATCCTGCTGCTGCATTTATGCGTGCTTCTGGTGCTGGACATGCCCGTACAAAGCATTCGCAACAACAGACAAAATAGCACGCATCTAATTTTCCTCAGCGCGACTAAACCAGTGCTCCCACCCGTGATGCAGAACCGCACGACACCCAAGTCGTCTCAAAACCCTAAAACCGCATCAGTACCTTCAAAAACAAGTGCAATAAGCATGACAAGCAATGCGCCTACGATCAATGCAATACCTGTTACACCCGAACCTATTACACCTGAGACCGCCACGTCTGGCACACCTCCACTGGATCGCAATATTAAACAATTGACCCAGCAATTAGAAAGAGAATTGCGTTTTGAAAAACAGAAAGAAGAAGCGGCTAAACCGCCGAATCAAATTGCGCGTGAATATTGGGAAAAACAAAACCATCCCTACAAGGATAAATGGGAAGAGCTAGCGCATAAAATCGAAAAGGCGGGCGTGCCACGTGACCCGCAAGTAGAGACTTTCAAAGCGCCTGATGGTACACAAATCACCAAGATAGGCGATCGTTGCTACAAAGCGCCCGATCCCGGACGCACCTACCTACACCAAGCAGAGGCACGCAGAGTCATCTGCACACGCTGATCGCTTAAGATGATTAGTCTTCCAAGGTCTGCAATAAATACAGTTTTTGATATAGACCATTTTCTATCGCCATCAAAGCCGTATGATTTCCCTGTTCTACTAATCGTCCATGGTTCAGTACGATGATTTGATCAGCATCGCGTATCGTCGACAGTCGATGGGCGATCGCCACCACCGTGACGCTACCGCGCAAGTCGTTCAAGGCTAACTGCACAATTTGTTCAGTCTCACTATCGATATGGGAAGTCGCTTCGTCCAGAAATAAAATCTTCGGCTTTCCTGCCAAGGCACGTGCAATGGCAATTAGTTGTTTCTGCCCTGTAGAGAGTTTCGCGCCGCCCTCACCTAAAGGCGTCAGATATCCATGTTCTAATTGCAGAATAAAATCATGGGCGCGTGCGGCTTTAGCAGCGGCAATAATATCCGCTTCACTAATTTCGCGTCCCATCGCAATATTTTCGCGTGCGTTCGCGGCTAATAGGAAAGGTTCTTGCGGCACCAGGCCAACGCTGGCGCGAAAATGCTCATCACTGAGCTCCGCCAAATCCAAACCATCAACTAAGATCTTCCCACTTTGTG
Organism: Undibacterium sp. GW821-FHT11H02; assembly: GCF_058808015.1. NCBI lineage: Bacteria > Pseudomonadati > Pseudomonadota > Betaproteobacteria > Burkholderiales > Oxalobacteraceae > Undibacterium > Undibacterium sp. GW821-FHT11H02. The sequence goes on from NZ_JBXARG010000016.1 coordinate 99,957, forward strand.
CCGTATAAAAGCGCAACAACAAACTTAGCAAAGTAGATTTGCCGCTGCCTGTGTGACCAACAATACCGTAGAAACCGCCGGCTGGTATCGTCAAATCGATATCATGTAAAACCACTTGCGCAGGGTCATAGCCGAAGCATACTTTTTCCAGATGTAATGCACCTTGCGTAATTTCTGCGGCATTGTCCTTCGCCGGTGCAGTGGCTTCTTGCAATAAAGTATTCACCCGCGCGGCCGATACGACTGCCTGCTGAATTTGCCCAAACTGCAAAGTAATTTGTATCAGCGGATCGACTACCCTGGCGATGTAACTGACGAAGGCATACAAAATACCAATTTCCAAGCCAGAAAAATTGCGCTGTCCAAAAACAAATATGACCACAACTAACAGCAAAGAATTCAGCAAATCTAGCGCTGGTCGTAACAGCCAGGCATTGGCGCGTAACTCATCGACCCGCGCCGCATAATGTTTTTGATTGGTCGCTTCAAAGCGTTCACCAAAACCGCGCTCGGCATTACAAGCTTGCAATGCGCTCATGCCGTTTATACTCTCAGCTACCTGAGCATTAATGTCACTGCGCATTTGACGGGCACGTGTTACCGCAGGCGCGCTCCAACGCTGATAAAACCAAACAATCACCACCACCGCTGGCACTAACATGAGAACGATCAACATCAAACGCCAATCCAGCCATGCCATCGCGATCAAAGCACCCAATACCACAATCGAGCTATCGAGCATGACAAATAAGACTTGCACATATAAATTCTTAACCGCTTCAGTATCGTTGGTTACACGGCTGACCAGTTGCCCGGTAATGGCCTTATCAAAAAAAGCCATAGGTAAGCGCAGGACATGAGCATACACTTGCTCACGCAAACGACGCACCGAGCGCATCGCGACGCCAGCCAAGCGCGACAACTGCAAATAACGCAACCAAGTCGCTAACCAGCCAGTGAGGACAAAAGTGAGTAGCAAGCCCGCCATCATCCACATATCATGGTTTCGTGGCAGCAGATAATGATCAATAAAGGCCTTGCCTAAAATTGGACCTATCGCCTCCAAGCCTGATGCCAGGAATAAAAATAGTATACCCAGCACAACATGCCTTTTTTCAGGCTGTGCGGCTTGCAGCAAGAGCTGCACGGCGAGCTTTTTTTCTGATGCTACTGGTTTCATTAGCTTGGTCTTCAAATTCTATTTTTTTAAGGCGGTTTACAAAAATCAAGCTGCTTCAAGGGCCGCTTCTAATTGTTGGTACTTCCACTGGCTCGCATACCAGCCATCGAATTCCATTAGCTGTTGATGCGTGCCCTGCTCAATTAAAGCCCCTTCTCGCAAGACCAAAATATGATCGGTTTCTGCCACGGCACTTAAGCGATGACTGACAATAATTGCACTGCGTTCAGGCCTCGCAGCTCTGAGTTCTGCCAAGTGACGCAGGATGCGGGTTTCGGTATCAGTATCGACCGCCGACAAAGCATCATCCAATAGCAGCAATGGACTTTCAGTCAGCAAAGCACGGGCAATTGCCACCCGTTGTTTTTGTCCACCCGACAAGGTCACGCCGCGTTCACCGACGGGCGTATCGTAGCCTTCTGGAAAGCGCAAAATATCTTCATGAATCGCCGCCAAATCAGCAGCATGCATGATTTGCTCACGTGTCGCTTGTGGATTCGATAAAGCGATATTGCTAGCGATAGAAGCGGAGAACAAAAATGGTTCTTGAGCAACCCAATTGATGGCCTTACGTAAGCGCTCTAAGGGATAGGCATTCAAGTGATGTCTGCCCCAAATTATTTGTCCTTGGGCCGTTTCAAACTGACGCAACAGGAGTCTGACCACCGTCGATTTACCCGCGCCAGTCGGCCCAACAATACCTAAAGTTTGCCCCGCCGTCAGCGTAAAACTAAGTCTCTTCAATGCGAGATTAGTTTGCGCCGGATAAGAAAAACTGACATTTTCGAAACGCAGTTCACCAACTGGATCGATCTTCAATTGCCCGAGATCTTGTATCACCAAGTCAGCTTCTAACACAGGACGCAGGCGCCCCCAAGCAGCCTTACCTCGCTCCAACAAAGACAACACCCAACCTGCAGCAAACATAGGCCAGATCAATTGACCTAAATACATACTGAATGCGGTCAGATTACCTATCGTCATTTCGTTCTGCCATACCAAATAAGCACCAACACCCAAAGTCAGTGCGCCAGCAGCCGTCAAAGTCACACCAACGGCCGGTTCATAAGCGGCTTCCCATCGTTGCGAACTTAAACTCGCCGCAGCAGCATCTTCTGCCAATTGAGCAAATTGTGCCGCGCTGCGCTGCTCCAGACCCAACACACGCAAAGTACGTACACCGGAGATGGTTTCTTGCACATGATCGTTGAGCTTACTAAAACGTTCTAAAGAATCTTTGGACGCATCGTGAACGTGGTGCGTAATCCGTTTAAATGCCCATGCCATAAAAGGAAATGGCAATAAAGTCGCTAATGCCAGGCGCCAATCTACGCCCAGCGTCATCATACTGATCACCAATACGAAGGTCATCAGACCATCAAACCCTGCCAAGGCGGCTTCACCCGCAGCAAGTTCGATCGCATCAGCATCATTGGTACCGAGCGCCATCAGATCACCGGTGCGTTGCTGTTGAAAAAAAGCAGGCCCTTGCATACTCAGGCGTTGGTACAAACGCAAACGCAGTTGCGCGCCCAATTTATATGACGCTGCAAATAACTGCAAACGCCAACCGACACGTAAAAAGTAAATCGCAACACCCATCATGACAACGATCGCGAGCTCCCATATCAAGGCCTCACCCGCCAAATTCTGCACAACCATCGCATCAATGATGTGACCAATCTTGCGGGGAATCAAAACCGTCAACGTCGCGACCAGAAATAACATCACAGCAGCAGCGACGTAAGCACGCCAATGCTGGCGAATAAATTGTGCTAGGAGTTGGTACAGGGTCATGCGACAGCTTTCAATTGAAGATCTTTCGCCACAGAGGCGCAGAGATCGCAGAGTTTTTATTCAAAGAATTTTCTCTGCGATCTCTGCGCCTCTGCGGCGAATGTTTTTTACTTAAGCGTATTCCACAAGAAAGAATACGTAATCGCACTCATATCCGCACGTTGCGCGTTGTTTGCCGCACCGCCGTGACCGCCTTCGATATTTTCGTAATACCAAACATTTTGATGACCTTGCTCCAGCATTTTCGCTGCCATTTTACGTGCATGACCCGGATGTACACGGTCGTCGCGAGTCGATGTGATGAACAAGACATTCGGGTATTTCACTTCCGCTTTAACATTATGGTAAGGCGAGTATTGTTTGATGTAGTCCCATTCGGCAGGCACATCAGGATTGCCATACTCGCCCATCCAAGAAGCACCGGCGAGTAACTTGTTGTAACGCTGCATGTCGAGTAAAGGCACTTGACTGACCACCGCATTAAACAGGTCAGGACGCTGCGTCAATGCTACGCCTGCAAGCAAGCCACCGTTACTGCCACCCATTGCACCCAAATGTTTCGGCGTCGTTATTTTGCTACTGATCAGGTCTTCTGCCACCGCTGCGAAATCATCGTAAGCGCGCTGACGATTCTGTTTCAATGCTGCCTGATGCCAGCGCGGACCATACTCACCGCCACCACGAATATTCGCCACCACATATACACCACCTTTTTCTAGCCAGGCTTTGCCAGTGCCACCTGAATACGAGGGTGTCAATGAGACTTGAAAACCGCCATAGCCGTAGAGCAGCGTAGGATTGCTACCGTCGAGTTTGATATCTTTTCTATGCACCATAAAATAAGGCACTTTGCTACCGTCCTTCGAGGTCGCAAAGCGCTGCACGGTTTGATACGGGCTCGCGTCAAAAAAGCTGGGAGCTGACTTTAATAATTCCCGTTGGTCAGTACCTGCTTTGGCCAATTGCAAAACGCTAGGCGTCAGATAGTCTGAATAGCTCAACAAATACTCATCGGATTTATCTGCATCTAAGGGACTAACGCCGACTGCCCCCATAGTCGGCAAATCGACATTACGCGCTTGCCATTTGCCCTTGCTGAACTTCAATTCCACCAGCTTGCTTTTTACATCTTGCAGCAATTGCATGAGTAAAAAATTCTTTGTCGATGCCAATCCTGTGAAGGAGGCATTTTCTGTCGGTTGGAACAAAACAGTAAAGTGACGATCGCCTTTTAAGAAAGCCTCAAAATCAATCGCCAAGACACTGCCCTGCGGATAAGTCTTACCGCCGGTGGTCCAGGTTTCATTCGGTGTCACGATAAACTGTTTACCGAAGAACTCGTAACCTGTCTGCGCCGGGATATCGAGTTTTTGTAATTTACTACCGCGCATCAAAAATACTTCTGAGGTATAGAAAGTCACGGCACGATTCACGATCTCGTGCGTGATGCCGCGATGACTACTGCGACCTGCAGACACACTGATATCTTCTTTTTGACCTTCAAATATAGTCTTCGCCGTGCTGATCGGTGTGCCTCGCGTCCATTCTTTGACGATACGCGGATAGCCAGAATCAGTCAGCGAACCCGCACCAAAATCGGTACCGATAAACAAGGTATTCTTATCACGCCAAGACACATTCATTTTGGCTTCGGGCAAAGCAAAACCATCTTTCACAAATTGCTTAGTCTTCAAATCAAATTCACGTATCGTCACCGCATCCGCACCGCCACGTGAGAGATTGATAATGCAACGATCATAATCTGGCTCACGACATTGGCTACCTTTAAATACCCAATTTTCATTTTCCGCTTTGGCGATGGCATCAATATCCAAAACCGTTTCCCATTTTGGTTGCGGCTTGCGATATTCCGCCATGCTAGTTTTACGCCACACACCACGTGGGTGCTCGGCATCCATCCAGAAGTTGTACACGGCATTACCAATTTTTTGTATGCCTGGAATCCGGTCTTTGGAATCGAGAATAACTTGTAAGTCGCTGCGCAACTTTAAAAATCCGGCGTCATTATCCAATTTTTGACGCGTCTCTTGGTTGCGTGCCTTGACCCAATCTAAGGCTTTGTCCCCGCCCACATCTTCCAGCCATTGATGTTTATCATCGCTCTGCGCCATAGCACTATGCGCACCGACCAGCAATAAGCAGGCGGCTAATAATTTCATTCTTGTTTTCATAGGGTTTTTTCAAAAGGAAATTGATTAAATAGATTTCATTCCAGATAGGAATAAGAAAAGTATAAACGCAAGCACGCTAAGGTAAACAAGATGATCTCAGTAAATTTACTTGCTTCTTTAATTCTTATTTGTTTTTATTTGCTACGTACGGCAACATTATTTCGAATCCAGCCCTGCATATCTTGCCAAATTCTGGCGATCTCGGTTTGATTCGGCATAGTCAAGGCGTGCGGCAATTCTATCGTCAACACCGGAATCTCCTGATGCATGCCACTATAGTTACCCAGTGAACCGGGATAGACACCAACCCGATTGAAATGCAGGCGGCCAAATCGAGTCGGAGGTTCTGCCGGACCATCCAGATCAAGCACACCAAACGGTGCATGCACAGAAATGATCACATCGGGTTTAAATGATTTGATGGTATTAAATATCCATTTACTCTCAGGCTCAGAGATTGGCGCTTTGCCAGGGTAGCGGCGTGGGTCACTCTTGGTTTTAACTTGCCAGTATTGCAGAGCTTCTTTTTCCCAATTGGGGGTCGGGAAATTGCGATTCAAATCAACACCACGCGCATTCACCCGCGTCGCCTTATTGGATAAGGATCCGGCAAGCAGTCCGTCAGGATTAACCAAGGGTACCACTTTCCATTGAAATTCTTGAACCCCAGTTTTCTGCATAGTCTCCAGCCACTTAAAAACCACAGCAGTCGCGGTCTTTTCATCACCATGAATGCCACCAATCAGCAGCACACGGGTTGCCTGCTTGGCACGCGGATCAGCTGCAAAATCCCGGCTCATCAAAGGCTGGCCTTTAATCGACTTGCCGCCGCTGGGACTTAATTTACTTTGGCGACAATCATTAAAAGAAACTTTAGGTAAACGTGGCGTGATCTGCTTGCACCACTCATTGATGGATCGGTTAGCTGCGCCTGCACTTACAGTAGCATTTGCAGTCGCGCTCTCGGCCCACGCGCTTCCAGAAAAAGAAAAGAGCGATGCGCTCACTAGCAACATCGCTCCCATCATATTTCGTTTATTTCTATTAAACACGGACAACAATAATGTGAGTTTTAAAATCAAGGGAAATATCCTATCGTATTTCAAATCACTTACAAACTCACTTACTAACTCAATTACAAGCCAGCGGCTGCACGCAGGATTTGCGCCTTATCGGTACGTTCCCAAGTGAACTCAGGTTCTTCACGACCGAAGTGGCCGTAAGCCGCAGTTTTTTGATAAATCGGACGCAACAAATCTAACATTTGAATAATGCCACGTGGACGTAAATCAAAATACTCATTCACCAATGCTGCGATTTGCTCATCTGGAATCACGCCTGTACCTTCAGTATAGACAGTGACATTCATAGGACGTGCCACGCCAATTGCATACGCGACTTGAATCTGACATTGTTTCGCCAGTCCAGCCGCAACGATATTCTTTGCCACATAACGCGCCGCGTAAGCAGCAGAACGATCGACCTTTGTAGGGTCTTTACCAGAGAATGCACCGCCGCCATGTGGGCAAGCACCGCCGTAGGTATCAACGATAATTTTGCGACCAGTTAACCCGCAATCGCCTTGCGGACCGCCTACGACAAAACGACCTGTAGGATTGATCAGAAACTTAGTATCTTTCAACCATTCTGCAGGCAAGACCGGACGGATAATTTCTTCAATGATCGCTTCGATAAACGAAGGCTTCATTTTATTGCCGTCACTTTGATCTGGGCTATGCTGGGTTGACAATACCACGGTATCAATACTATGTGGTTTGCCATCGACATAACGCATCGTGACTTGACCTTTAGCATCTGGACGCAAGAACGGCAAACGCCCATCTTTGCGCAACTGTGCTTGGCGCTCGACCAGACGATGTGCATAGTAAATTGGTGCGGGCATCAGCTCTGGAGTTTCATCACAAGCATAACCAAACATCAAACCCTGATCACCAGCGCCAATATTTAAGTGATCGTCAGAGGCATGATCCACACCTTGAGCGATATCATTTGATTGCTTGTCATAAGCGACTAAAACGGCGCAACCTTTGTAATCAATACCGTATTCCGTATTGTCGTAACCTATACGTTTAATGGTATCGCGCGCGACCTGAATATAGTCAACATGGGCGTTCGTCGTGATCTCACCTGCCAATACGACTAAGCCTGTATTGACTAAAGTTTCAGCGGCGACGCGGGAACGTGGATCTTGTTCGAAAATAGCATCCAAAATCGCATCAGAGATCTGATCTGCAACTTTGTCTGGGTGACCTTCAGAAACGGATTCTGAGGTGAAGAGAAAATCATTTGCCATCGCAGGCTCCTATAAAATGTGACGTTAAGTCGCAGTAAGAAAGAGATCCTGCGACGCTTTAGCGAAATTTATTACCCGCTTCGCAAGTTGTCTGTTTAACTCGGCGGGGGTACCTTTTTCAGAACAAGATATGAACTCAAGCGGTGTAGAGTCATTTCTTTCAGATACCAATGTGTGCTATTTTACGCCTCTTACAGGATTCATGTCGAATTGCCTTAGATTTTTGCGGTGTATCAATATGAAAATATCCATCATTATTAGTATTTCACTATCGTTTCCAGACTCATGCTAATTCGTCTGTTCCGTTTTTTATCAATTTTCCCTCTACCCTTTTTGCACTTTATCGGTGTCGCCCTCGGCTATCTGGTTTACGCTGCCTCGCCCAAGTATCGTCAACGTATGCGTAGCAATATGGCATTGGCCGGATACGAAGACCAACTTGGTATTGCACTGCGTGAAGCGGGTAAGAATATTATGGAATTACCCCTGATCTGGCTGGGCAAACCTGAGCGCCTTGCCGAGAAAGTGATATTAGAAAATTGGGAGATCGCCCAAGCCGCTATCGACGCAAAAAAAGGGGTGATCTTTTTGACGCCGCATTTAGGTTGTTTTGAATTATCCGGCAAATCCATCGCCTTACGTACCAAGATGACGGTTCTGTATCGTCCGCCTCGCAAAGAAGCACTCAAACCTCTACTCGAAGATGCACGTGCCTCCAGCGGTATGTTGCTGGCACCAGCTAATTTATCTGGCGTACGTGCGTTGGCCAAGGCCTTAAAAAAAGGCGAAGCAATAGGTTTACTTCCCGATCAGGTGCCGCAAGAAGGCGAAGGCGTGTGGGCCGACTTCTTCGGCAAACCCGCCTACACCATGACTTTGTCGGCGAAATTGGCTGCCATGACAAATGCACCTATCATTTTGACTTATGCCGAACGCCTGCCATTTGGGCGCGGTTTCGTTCAACGTTTTGTAGCATTTGAAGAGTCTTTGGACGGCGATTCAATGCAGCAGGCCCGAGCAATAAATACGGCGATGGAAAAACTTATCGCGAAAGCGCCGAGTCAATATTTCTGGAGTTATCACCGCTACAAAAAACCGGACGGCGTGACCGGCCCAGACGAAACTCAAGTACAGGAAAACACATGAGATTTGCTTTAATACTTATGTGGTTGCTGCACTGGTTGCCGCTGCCTATCTTGGCTCGTATTGGTGAAGGTATGGGTAGCTTATTGTTTTTAAGCCTAAGTCGCCGTCGCCATATTTGCCTGACCAATCTGCGTCTCTGTTTCCCCGACATGCCTGAAGCTGAGCGAATAAAAATCACACGCCGGCATTTTCAGGTTTATGTACGTAGCGTATTGGAACGTGGCATCTTGTGGTGGTCTTCGGAACAACGTTTACGCAAACTGATTCATGTCGAATACAGCCTGCCTATGGCAGAGATGGTGAGTAGTCCGACTATCTTCATGTGTCCTCATTTTGTTAGCCTCGACGTGGCAGGTGTTGCCGTCATGCTGGAGTCTTCTTTGTGTTCTATCTACACGACACAACGCAATAAGACCTTTGATAAAGCCCTGCGTCAGGGACGTTCACGCTTCCGCCCCGTCAAGCTATTTTCCCGCGCAGAAGGTGTTAAACCCATCATCCGTGCCATGCGCGACAATCTGCCTTTTTTCATGTTGCCAGATATGGATTTTGGTCGTAAAGATGCCGAGTTTGTTTCTTTTTTTGGCGTGCCCGCCGCGACTTTAACTGCGCTACCACGCATCGCCGCAGCGACTCAAGCAAAAGTAGTTCCTGTCATTGCCAGCATCCGCCCTGGCTATGATGGTTGGGACGTGAAATTTGACCAGCCTTGGAGCGATTATCCGCACGAGGACATCGTCAGTTCTACCCGCCATATGAATGCGTATATAGAAAAAGAAATTCTGAAAATGCCTGCCGAATATTTTTGGACACACCGCCGCTTTAAAACGCGCCCGGAGGGCGAAACCAATGTGTACAAAGAATCAAAGAAAGCCTTTCAAGATACGCATCACTGAAGTACCAGCGCCCATTAAGTGATGCACTCTGTATCAATTCACTTTAACTAATTTTTGCAGCAAATTTAAGGAATCGAAACTATGAAACTCGGTCATCGCCTTACCCTAATGTTCGCATTAGTAGGGGCTGCATTGTACGGTTACTATCAATTCAAAAATCCTGAGAAACTAGCCATCAGCGATAGAGCCCGTCAGGCCGCGAGCGGTGCCTTTGTCAAGCTCAGCGATGGGGTAACACACTATGAGGAAGCCGGCCCGAAACAAGGTCGGGTAGCGGTGTTAGTGCATGGTTTTTCTGTGCCGTCTTATATTTGGGATCCTACTTTTGTGGCCTTACGCGATGCCGGTTATCGCGTTATCCGACTCGATCTTTATGGACGTGGTTTATCAGACCGGCCTGATGCACAATACGACGGCGAAATGTACTCGCGGCAAATCAATGAGCTGCTAGATCATTTACAGATCAAACAGCCTATCGATTTGTTTGGACTCTCGTTTGGTGGCTACGTGGTCACGCATTTTGCTGCCAACTATCCGCAAAAAATTCGCAGCCTGGTATTGGTTGGTCCCAGTACTAAACAGTCCACACCGAGCGCGATCTCAAAAACACCTTTGCTAGGTGCCTATCTATTCCAAGTCGCGGAATTGCCAAACAAAGCAGAAGGCCAAAGTTCCGATTTTCTACATCCTGAGCAATTCCCTGGCTGGGCCGATCGCTATCGCCCACAAATGCAATACCACGGTTTCGGACGTGCTTTACGACGCTCTGCTTTACGTTTATCAACCGCTGATTTTCCCGCTATGTACGCCGCTATTAATCAAGCTAAATTGCCGGTCATGCTGGTTTGGGGCAAACAAGATACCGTCTTGCCTGTCGCCAATGCCGACAGTGTGAAAAGCGCTATTGCCAATCTTGACTATGTAGAAATTGATCAGTCTGGTCATTTGCCCCACATGGAGCAAACGGCGATTTTTAATGCAAAGATGTTTGCCTTTTTAGATAAACATCGGTCTGTGACAGAAGCCGCGCCAGTACCTGCGGATAAAACTCAACCGTAAGGCTCAAAAAAAAAGCAGTGCCCTCATTTAAGGACACTGCTTTTTTCAACTATGCAAACTCTAACCATCAAGGCGCAGGCAACAATTCAACTTCTCCATCAAGCAGAGAATTCGCTGGCAATACATCCATCGATTTGAGTCTTTCATAAATAGGTGTGAAATCGGGTGCAGTACCATCAAATAATTGTTGGTAGCTGTCGATCACAAAATAGGTTTCCTGATACGAATCTATCTTGTACAAAGTACGAAGACAACGCTCAATATCCAAACGGATATGGCGCGACTTAGTACCTGGTGTCAGGCAGTATTCCACTTCGCCGCCTGAAGACAAAATACCCGCGCCATAAATGCGTATACCTTCTGGCGTATTAATCAAACCAAACTCCACCGTGTACCAATACAAGCGCGCCAACTCATCCAAGCCGCCGAGTCGCATTGCTTTCAATCCGCCTTGACCGTAACGTTGCATATAGTCAGCGAAGACCGGATTAAATAACAAAGGAACATGACCAAAGAAATCATGAAATACATCAGGTTCAACGATGTAATTAAATTCTTCTGGCTTGCGCAACCAAACAGTCACCGGGAAACGGCGATTCGCCAGATGATCAAAGAAGGTTAATTCGGGAATCAAACCTGGCACAGCGACTATAGTCCAACCCGTGGCTGCGAATAACGCCTTAGAGGTTTTTTCAAATACAGGAATGCCGGCACTGATGTCCATTTTTGCCAGCGCTTCGATGAATTCGTCACATGCCCGTCCAGGCAGCAAGGCCGCCTGACGTTGATACAGCTTGCGCCAGAGCTCATGTTCTTCTTCGGTATAAGCAGCCCAGTCTTGTTGCACGACATAGTGTGCATCCATATGTTCGTAGTCGCCGCGCAAAGCCGCGCCATTCGACTTCTCGGCGACAGTGGCAAGAAAATCTTCGTTTGAAACTGTGGTTTCCATTTTTATCTCCAAAAAAAAGCCAACATGGATGTCAGCTTTTTTTCTAATCTACGATTAAAATTCAGCACACATTAGGCTGTAGTTTTAGTCTCATCCTTCAATACACCACGACGTATCTGATCCAACTCAATCGACTCAAACAAAGCGCGGAAATTACCTTCACCAAAACCTTGGTCACCTTTACGTTGAATGACTTCAAAGAAGATAGGACCGATTACCGTGGTGGTGAAAATTTGCAATAACAATTCACGTGAGGTTTCTGTGCTCTTACCGTCCACCAAAATACGCAATTTGCGCAATTCTTCAACGTTCTCTCCGTGTCCTGGCAAACGACGATCAACCAGGTCATAGTAAGTATCTATCGTGTCTTGGAAAGTCACGCCAGACGCCTTCATGTCGGCCACCGTCTTGTACACATTGTCCGTGCCCATCGCGATATGTTGTACGCCTTCGCCATGGTAGAGATCGAGGTATTCAGAGATTTGAGATTTATCATCTGAAGACTCGTTAATAGGAATACGGATTTTACCGCAAGGTGATGTCATGGCTTTTGATTTCAAACCAGTCAATTTGCCAGCGATATCAAAATAACGAATTTCGCGGAAATTAAAATAAGTTTCGTAGAAATCAGACCACTCTGCCATACGGCCACGATGCACATTATGTGTCAGGTGATCGATATAGGTTAAGCCATTGCCTTTGTGATGCGGGTCGGCACCTGGGATCGCTACAAAGTCAGCATCATAAATACTGATGTTACCGATAGCGCCTTCTGCGGCACCATCTTTACCTTGCCAACGATCGACAAAATAAATCAAAGAATCACCGATGCCTTTGATCGCAGGAATATTCAATTCCATAGGACCCGTTTGATTATCAAAGCCCCAAGCACCTAATTCCAAAGCACGTTTGTAAGCATAGTTTGCATCTTTAACACGGATCGCAAATGCACATACAGAAGGACCATGCTTACGTGCGAAACGTTGCGCAAAAGAGTCTGGCTCAGCATTGATAATGAAGTTGACATCGCCTTGGCGATACAGGGTGACATTCTTGGTGCGGTGTTTTGCAATCGCTGCAAAACCCATTTCTAAAAACAATTTTTCCAGTTCTTTTGGGTCCGGTGCGGCATATTCGATAAATTCGAAACCGTCTGTACCCATAGGGTTTTCCCAAGTTTGTAAATCCATTTTTATCTCCTAGGTAAAAAATTATTTTTATGGCACCTGATGTCAGTCAGTGATGCTCGATTTATTGACCTACAACATGGCAATAAAACTGCTTTTCTGCGCCAAACTAATTTACCAGTATAAAGCGTAGAGAACGCCATAAAATTCCAAAATACTGCACAAAATCAATTATTTGAGCAATAATATTGCCATTAAAATCAAATACAGAGCATAAAATGACTCAAATTGAATTAGATAAAATTGATCGTAAAATTCTGGCGATTTTGCAGGTCGATGGCAGGCTCACCAATCAGGAAGTCGCCGAAAGAGTCAATCTTTCGCCCTCGCCTTGTTTACGTCGTATTAAGAGACTAGAAGACGCGGGCGTAATCCGCAAGTATGTTGCGCTGATTGAAGCAGAAAAAATAGGCTTAGGCCTACTCGCTTACATCAACGTGCGCTTAGATAAGCATACCGACACCCCATCAAAAGGCAGCACACGCTCACCACGCATCGACTTTGCGGCCTCAGTAGAACAATGGCCAGAAGTCGTCGCCTGCTACGCCATGACCGGCGAAATGGATTATCTGCTAAGGGTAAGGGTCGAAGACATGAACCATTTCTCACGCTTCATGATGGACACGCTTTTGAAACACCCGGCGGTATTAGATGTGAAATCCAGCTTTGCCTTGCAGCAGATTAAAGATACGACGGCATTGCCTGTCGGGGGTGGCTAAGTAAGATTTAATATTCATTAACTGACAATTCAACACGCTGGTCTGCAAGCTCAATCTATTTATTAGAAGCGCCTATTAGAATTGCATATTGAAATCATTAAACGCTAAAACTATTGTCGCGCCACGATTACGCCACTATTGCGCCATTAAATATTTCAAACCCAAATTAGACTTCAAGCGCGCCAAAGTAAATTGACTACCCTTGCCTTCCACCCTATTCACCCTATCTACCTTAATGACACGCGACTCGCCCGGCAATAGTGTGATCGCATTATCAGATAATTTCACATCCATTCCCGCAAAATCTATCCACAGTGCGCGACACAATACGGGGCTTTTCAATGTCAATTCATAATAATTTCCGTGCTTACGCCAACTAGTGAAAATCTCGGCAACAGACAGTTGCAAATCCTTGGCCGGCGCAAAATACAATTCCGCACTGGCGATCCGTTTTTCCGCTTGCCACCACTCAAACACCGCGACATGTTGTTTAGGATCCAGCGTTCCCATTAATTCAGCATCGCTCAAAGTCGCGACAGTCAAACTAGTATTGACTGGCGCATCGAGGTTCCAGTCCTTTTGTTTAAGCACCTGTCCAAAGAAATTGATCACTCGCATTCTCAACTGTGCCGTCATTTTTTGTTGATTCAACTGATCTGGCAGTACATCAGAAATCAAACTCACTTTCGTCAAACCGGCATCACGCTCAGCCACCAGTGCTCGCGGCGCGAAAGCTCTTGCGACTTGAAAATGCATAGCCTTCCAACGTCCAAAATAATCTATCCCTGACCACGATGCGCCGGGCCAGACATCGTTTAATTGCCAGTATAAGGAGCCCATGGTGCGCGGCTGACTGGCACGATGATGTCCTATCGCCAGACTAATCCCTTCGGCTTGCATGACCTGACTTAGGTACACAAAATCTTTAAAGCTACGCGGCTCTCCGTAGTTAGCTCTGATGTAATGCAAGATACGTTGATTGCCCTCACCCGCTAAAAATTTCTGATGCTGGCGTATCACAGGACTATCAATGGCTTGCTCTGAAGTTTTGCTAAAGCTAGTAATCGTCTTAATATCGGGCCAGGCTTGCAAGCCAAATTCAGACATAAATCGTGGCGTCTCGCGCAAGTAATTTTCGACCGCTTGCGATCCCGCCCAGACTTCCCAATAATGCTTGTCACCGCGCTCACTGTCATTCGATTTTTCACTTAAATCATTACTCGGCGAACTCGACCAGTACGGAATATTCATACCTAACTCAGCGACGAGCTTACGTAAATCATGTCCAAATAATTGAACATAACCCTGCCACACCTGTTCGGCAAAAGCCGGATTATCTTTACTTAAAGTTTTACCGATACCCCAGTCTTTCCACGCGGTTTCTTCTTCATTATTGCCACACCATAAAACAATACTCGGATGATGGCGTAAGCGCATTACCTGTTGCCTTGCTTCCTCGATGACATTTTTACGAAAACTTTCCTGATACGCAGGCACCACGCCGCCACCAAACATAAAGTCTTGCCAGATCATCAGACCTAATTCATCCGCCGCATCATAAAAGGCATCGCTTTCGTAGTAACCGCCACCCCATACCCGCACCATATTCATATTTGCATCGCGTGCCGCTTGCAAAATACCGCGCTGTTTCTTCGAGCTAATACGATTGGCAAACATGTCAAAGGGAATACTATTGGCTCCCTTAGCGAACACGGGAATACCATTAATCACAAAACTAAAAGATTGCCCCCATTGATCGTGCTCACGACGCAACTCGACCGTGCGCAAGCCTATACGCTTTTGGGCTTGCACCACTATTTTTTGACCATCAGCAACACCTAGCTTGACCGTATACAAATCCTGTTTTCCCATGCCATTTGGGAACCATAGCTTTGGCTGTTTGAGTTTGATAGGGAGTTGAAAGGCCTGCAAACCATTTTGCAAATCGATGGAGCGACGCTCTGTGATTACTAATTTTCCAGCAGTATCAAATACCTCTGCGATCAATTCAAATGAGCGTGACTGTTGGCCAGCACTTCCACCACGAGGCGACACGCCTTCGATATTCACATCCACTAACAAGTCGGCATGCTCACGACTTACATTACTCTGAGCAATCGCCAATTGATCAATTCTGAGATGATCAAAGGCTTCCAAGCGCACTGCTTGCCAGATACCGGCGGTGACATAGCGCGGCCCCCAATCCCAACCATAGTGATAACCGGGCTTGCGTACAAAATTAGCGGTCAATGCATCTTTCGGTTCATCGCCATAGGGTGAAGGATAGTTGCCGGCCAATTTATTCGGCATAGCCTGCACTTCCGGCAAGAGGCGATCTATCGGTGAGTGAAACATCACACGTAATTCATTGCCGCGTTCACGCAATTTATTTTGCACGGGGATGCGCCACGAACGGAAGGCATTGTCCGCGCTGAGTATTTTTTCACCGTTCAAATAGACATCGGCGAAGGTATCCAAACCTTCCAATACCAAATCCTGACGCTGACGTTGACGCAGCGCTGGATCAAGGTCAAATTGCATGCGATATTCCCACTGCGCTTTACCTATCCACTGCAATTGCGCTTCATGCATTTCTGTGTAGGGATCGGGTATTAAGCCATGTGCTAGCAAATCCGTATGCACATGTCCCGGCACGCTAGCTGTACGCCAGCGTTGCAATGAAGAATCGGATTTAGATGGAGGGCTAGAGTCTTGTCCAGCGATTCTAAATTCCCAGCCCTTGTGTAAGCTCTGCGATACCGCTTGAGCAATCAACGCTCTATTAGCTGGCGCGACAGCAGCATGGCTCGATCCCATCAACAAACTAAACACAACAGCAACGAATGCCGCCCCACATTGAATTGCTCGCATCATCAAGCTGTCCATCACTCAGCGACTCCTATTTACTTAGACGATGGAATCTGCACCTGCTGCACCGCACTGCGACGACCATCGGCTAATACGGTCAAAACTTTCACCACAACGGGCTTAACCGCACTGGCTTTGAAACTAAGCGGTTTTTGATAAAGTGGCGCATTGGTATCTGGTACGCTGCCATCTAAACTCAGATACATCTTACTTCCTGCGACTGGTGCCTTTAAAGTCAACAACGCCTGCTCGTCTTTCAATGTGATCTGATCAAGGCCTTGTGGACGCGGAATACGATAGCCAATGTTCTGTGCGCTTAAACGCGGATAGTGCGAAGCCATCCTTTGTTCAAAATTATCAAACCGACGTTGTTCCTGCGCCGACCATGCTACTTCTGCCATCGCCAAAATGCGTGGGAACACCATGTACTCGACTTTCTCTGAGGTACGCAGATATTCGGTCCAAACGTTTGCCTGTACGCCGCGTATCATGCTTTGCTGTGCCGCTGTCAAAGCCTTGGGCACGGGATTATAGGAATACACTTTTTCCATACTAATCTCGCCACCGAGTTGCCATAGCTCTTGCTCTTTAGGGCCTTGTCCTGCATCGAAATAGCACCATGAGGTTGGGCTCATGATCACCTCATGCCCTTCTTTCGCTGCGGCGATTCCACCTTCCTCACCGCGCCACGACATCACCGTCGCATTCGGTGCTAAACCACCCTCCAAAATTTCATCCCAACCTATCAGACGTTTGCCTTTGCTATTGATGAATTTTTCCACGCGACGAATGAAGTAACTTTGCAGCTCCTCTTCATTTTTTAAACCCTCACGTCGCATGACTTCTTGCGCCAAAGGACTGGCCTTCCAACGGGTTTTAGGCGCCTCATCACCACCGATATGAATATACTGAGAGGGAAACAGATCGATCACTTCAGTCAATACATTTTCCAGGAAAGCAAAGGTCTGCTCGCTAGGACAGTAGATATCGTCAAACACGCCCCAATTCGTGCCGACTTCAAAAGGTCCTGGCGTGCAAGCCAGCTCTGGGTAAGCAGCAAGTGCGGCTAATGAATGACCGGGTAATTCTATCTCGGGTACCACGCTGATATGTTTGCTCTTTGCATAGGCCACTACGTCTTTAATCTGTTCTTGCGTGTAATAGCCACCATAAGCTTCGCCGTCGCCAATATACGGATGATAGTTTCTGTCTTTCGTGGTCTGTTTGCGAAAGCCACCGATCTCGGTCAATTTCGGATAACGCTTAATCTCTATGCGCCATCCTTGATCTTCGGTCAGATGCCAATGAAAGGTATTGAGTTTATACACCGCCATCTGATCTAATAATTTCTTGATGAAGTCAACGCTAAACATATGACGCCCGACATCAAGATGCATGCCACGCCAGGCAAAGCGCGGCTGGTCTTGTATTTGAGTCAGGGGCAATTGCAATTGAGCTTGGCGCTGCAAAGGCAGCAGTTGCAATAGACTTTGTAATGCATAGAACTGCCCGTGTTCACTACCCACTAATTCAACACCATGTGAAAAAATATTGAGTTGATAGGATTCATCGGCCGTTGCAGATTCCTTCGGTGTCCGAAATACAATGACATTACTCGCATTTTTTGCAGGCAAACCTTGATGTAACTTAAGTCGCCAATTTTGCGTCGATGACAATGCAGCGATCAATAGTTTTGCATTGCTTTGCGAGGCGGCATCCGCGGCATAAATCTTCACCTGCGGATGCAGTTTGAAATAACCATGTTGACTGACTATATTTTTCGGCAAAGGAATAATCGGCAAAGTTGTCGCCTCCACAGCGAGCGTCAACGGACTAAAAATCACGCCACATACCAACAAAATACTGCGCAACATAAGCAATCTCCTAAAGTTAGATCAGCCCGCAAAATGAGACTCAAAGCATATAAATCTTCTTATATCGAAGTGCTATAGGTCTTTCAAGCTATTCAGCTAAAAATGACTATGTTTAGGCAATTTAGTAAACACGTTCTAAGGACTTAACACTCGCTAATCTAAGAACCCCGAAATCCTTGCTGGAATAATTTTCTTCAGTAAATAGGGCAAACAGAGCCTCGGTGTTCTCACCAAGAGGGAAGGAAAATCGACGTAACAAAAATAAAAAAAGCTGATAATCGGCGACAATTGAGAAGTCATTGCGCACTCGATTAATTACCAGTTAGAATAAGCATGGGTGCCCATCAATAAGAATGCGGCAGGTATAGCGAAGGTCGGGCCGCCTCGCGTACTTTGCTACTTATTGCTATGGAAAAACTATCAATAGCCACTGTTGTCGCGGGCTATATCGCGACACTCTTTGTTCACCTCATTACCATCACACAATTATTCAAGTTAGCGCGTGAATACCTGCAACTATGGGCATTCTCAGGCAAGCTGGAAATTCCTTTAGGCATCATCGTTATTTGCCTCGAAATACGATTCGATTTACTCCAAGCTCATCAGCAAAATATGCTCGGCCCCGAATCAAGTCCGGATTCTTCGAGTGTTCTAATGTCTGCCATTGAATTCGTATCGAAGAATTTGTAAAGTAAGGCTACGAAGCAAAAATTCAAAGCCTCTCTGAGCATCGGTCTGGGTGCCACCACTTATGATTTGACTAGCTATGGCGTTGATGTTATCGGTTGGAGTAAAGCGCTTCTTATTACTCAGTTTTCGTTCACTCTAAAACGTATCTTTACTCTAAAAAATGACGACCAAAAAAATAATTCTCAGGTGAATTGAAAAGCATACATCGATAATCAACAATGATAGACGGTGATCCGATTTGGCTTGTTTGAATATAGCCTAATCGGTTAAAATAGCAATGGGTGCACATCCAACAGGATGCAGCAGGGTTCAGCGACGGTCGGGCCGCCTCGCAATACAATGACGCCTGAATCCTATGACCCATCTCAACATTGAGCTAATTGCCGCTATTCTTTTTGCAGTCGCTTTAATTCATACTTTTTCCGCCAAACAATTCGAGCGTTTATCACATCGCTATCCGCGACATGCCGGTCTATTTCACCTGCTAGGTGAGGTGGAAGTCGTCTTTGGTTTTTGGGCCATCGTGTTAGTTTTCTGCATGGCCATAATCAGCGGTGGCGATAAAGCACTGGCTTATGCCGAATCGCGTCAATACACTGAACCTTTGTTTGTCTTTGTCGTGATGGTCGTCGCTGCCTCAAGGCCCATTTTGCAGTTAGTTCTATCCACAATCAATTTGATTGCCAGATTGATGCCATTTCGTCCCACTTTGGTCAGCGCATGGCTAGGTTTAGCCGCTGTGCCTTTATTAGGTTCTGCAATTACAGAACCTGCTGCCATGACGATCGCTGCGCTTATGTTAGCACCGCAAATCTTTCGTCCCGAAGTTCCAGAACGATTGAAATATTTATCTTTGGGTGTGCTGTTTGTGAATGTTTCCATCGGTGGTACCTTAACCTCGTTCGCCGCACCGCCGGTGCTGATGGTTGCAGCTACTTGGCAATGGGATTCTGCATTTATGTTAGCTACTTTTGGCTGGAAGGCAGCAATCGCCGTCGTCATCAATGCGACGATCGCCATATTTGTTTTACGTAAGCATTTATCTGAACAAACTTCAACAGAAAACACGAAAGAAAGAAAGCGTGCTCCGATCGCTTTAACCCTCGTGCATATCATTTTTTTGATTGGCGTTGTCATGCTGGCGCATCATCCGGTCGCCTTTCTCGGTCTATTTTTGATGTTCTTAGGTGTCACGCAAGCCTACGAGCGCCATCAGAATCCGCTCATCATCAAAGAGGCGCTGTTGGTAGCGTTCTTCTTGGCGGGGCTGGTTGTGCTCGGCGGAATGCAACAATGGTGGTTACAACCACTAGTCGCTAACATGTCGCCCAATGTACTATTTTTGGGCGCTACTGCTTTAACAGCGTTAACAGATAACGCTGCGTTAACTTATCTGGGATCATTAATTACAGGGATTTCAGATCAAGCTAAATATAGCTTAGTCGCTGGCGCTGTGGCGGGAGGCGGTCTCACTATGATTGCGAACGCCCCAAATCCTGCGGGCGTTGCATTACTCAAACGTGGCTTCGCCGATGAGTCTATCGGTGCAGGAGAATTACTGCTGGGCGCACTCTTACCGACGGCGATAGCAATACTTGCATTCGCTTGTCTATAACCACTATTGCGGTTGGTAGCTGCATGGTCAGGTAATGGGTACGGTGCTGATCGCGCTAGCAGTCGTCAGCAATTGATTAAAACCGGCACTTAAATGAGGTATAGATAAGATGAGCACACTCAACTTATTCGCAGCATTTATAATTTTGTTGTTTGGCCTATACCTTGTTATTTTGGGTACAGCTGCAATCTTCAAACCAACACTAGCGGCACAGTTTCTTTTAGGTTTTGCCGAAAATCGAACGCTTCACTATTTGGAGCTATTTTTTCGCTTAATAGTCGGTAGCGCGCTAATACAGCATGCGCCCTATATGCTATTTGCCAATGCTTATGTAGTCGTTGCATGGTTCATAGTAGGGACTACGGTATGTCTACTTATTTTGCCATGGCAATGGCATCACAAATTTGCAAAAAAAGTAGTCCCTTACGCGATTCAATATTTAAAGCACATGGGTGCCGTTTCATTTATGTTAGGTATAACTCTGCTTACTTCGATCTCAGTGAACAGCATTGTATTGAGCAATTAATTGGTGTAATGAGCGAAGAAGTAGGCTCGTAATTGTTCGCATCAGCAATGTCATCCGAGCGCAAGTATCATCTTTAATTCTTAGGCTCGCGTTTCAACAATTCTTCAATTGTCACACCCACCTCAGCCTCACCACCAAATGCGGTACCGGTCTTTTTCACTTTGTAATTCACCATGGTGTGACGATAATCTTTCATCGACAATGGAATGTATTTCACTTGTTTAGTAATCGTCTCAGCATGATTCAGGTAATAGTCCACAAAGGCGCGAACCTCAGGGCGCTCATCGGCTTTCACATTGACATAAATAAACAAGGGACGCGCTAATGGTTTGTAACTGGCATCCATTACGGTCTTAACCGAAGGTAACACCGCAGTCTTGCCATCTTTTTGCACAATCGCTGCCGCCTTCAATTTCTTGCTATTTTCTGTGTAATAGGCAAAACCCAGATAGGCCAAAGCGTTGACATCACGTGATACCGCCTGCACGATCACATTATCATCTTCAGATGTTGTGAAGTCCGTGCGACTAAGTTTTGCTTTGCCGTTTATCGCCTCGGTAAAGTAATCGAAGGTACCAGAATCAGCACCAGGGCCTATCAATTTAATCGGCGCTTTAGGCCAGGCTGGATTGACCTGATCCCAAGTCGTAATCACGCCTTGTGCCGCTGGTTCCCAGATTTTTTTTAATTCCTCTAAAGTGATTTTACTGAGGAATTTATTCTTAGGATTAATCACGACAGTAAGGGCATCAAATGCGACTGGCAACTCCATGTAATACACACCATTCTTAGCGCACTCGACCATTTCTTTTTTCAAGATAGGGCGTGACGCATCGGAGATATCGGTTTCACCTTTGCAAAACTTCTTAAAGCCACCGCCCGTACCAGCGATACCGATCGTAAATTTTACCGCACTATTTTTTTCACGGAAGCTCTCTGCCACGGCTTCAGTGATTGGAAAAACTGTACTGGAACCGTCAATTTTGATCGTACTCGGCGCAACATTAGCTTGAGCCGTAGCTTGCGTTGACACCGGCGTTTGGGCTCGTGCAAAAGCCGGATACAAGCTGACAAAGCCCGCTAGCATCAACATGCTTAAAGTGGCGAATCGTTTTTTTTGCGTTAGTGATTTCATGTTCATTCCTAATATTTCAATTCATTTTTTGGGTTCTATGCCGTGTACCGTGGTCTACCAGATATCGGGATTTCAACGCTCCGCTATGACACTAGGATCAGGCGCTAAGCCATAGCCCAAGCGCACGATCTCCACCATCATCTGTGCGATACGATCACTAGTGGAAGAAATATTGCGCAAATCTTCCGCCCGGAAATTGGCTGAACTCAGCGCTTTGTCATAAAACATCCATTGCTGTTGCGCCAAATTCAAACGTTCTTTTAAGGCTTTATCAGAACTCGCCTCTTCCGCCAACAAACTCATGCCATTTAAAAACTCTATACGCGACTGGGCTAAATCGACTTGCAAGCCTTGCTTGGCCTGCATGTTTTTATCCATAGAACGCAACAAGACAATTTTTGCCATGCGCTGCGCCAAAGAGGCCTGGCGTAATGCCAATCCCGTGATACGAGAAGTCGTGTCGTTGGTTTCTGATTCAATCGCAAAAGACAGGAAGTTCATCTTAATCAAAAGATCTTCATTCACGTCATACATACCTGCAGCCGTTTTAGCATTAAGTCGTGGCAATGATTCAACCTGATCATTCAATGCGCTATTCACACGATTAAATGCTTTGCCAGTCTTTTCACTCTTCATTTGTTTAGAAAGATCTTTGCGCAAACGTGCGATGTTTTCCAGAGAACGCGTGCGTTCAACTTCGGTATGCCCGTTCAAAATACCCAGCGCCATTTGTAAACTGAGTTTATAGCTGCGCTCAGATTCCAGTCGAAACATGCCTGCAGTCAGTAAGGGAGGAACCGTCAGATTCGAACCTGGTGCTTGCACCGGACGGTAATCGGCACTGGCAGCGGTACCGCACAAGAACAAAGAAGCTATAGCGAGTTTGAGGGATTTTTGTGACATCATTTTCTCTATCATCTGTAAATTCATTCGATTTTATGCAAGGCGAAATATCGTTTCGTCTTGGTTTTTTTGTTATCGAATTGTAGATAGAGGATATGACGGGATGATTACAAACCCGAATTAAGTAAGTCTCATTAGCGCAGTGTCTATGGTGCCGCCGGGCACGCTGTGATGTGCGAACTGGTAGCGGATTACCTTAACTCTTGATCTGGGCGCGAGGAAACTGCAACTTCACGTATCGCGGCGATACGGGCAATACGAATTGCTTCTGCAATTTTTTGCGCAGGTGGATGAGGGTCCGGCGACTCTGCCGTGTTTTTTTGCAATACTTGCTGGGCGATAGCGCCGGCATTCACCGCCTGAGCCGCGGCCAGCACTCGCGCTAAATAGGCGCTTTGTGGAAATTGAATATTCTCTAAACCTGCACGACCAAAACAGTCACACTCGGCCGCCTTCAACATGTCTAGAAAACGTTGTGGCTTACGGAAAGCATCATTGCGTTCCAACATGTCTTGCAAAGTTGCAGGCCGCATCGCTTGCGAACGTCCAACATTACCGTGATCGCGCGCCGTCATGATGGCGAGGTCACGACATTCGGTCGGCACTTTCAAGCGTGCGCAAAGTGCTTGGACTAATTCTATGCCACGTTCTTCATGACCATGATGGCGTGGCCACTGCTCAGGATCACTGTTACCCTTGCCGAGGTCATGCAGCAAGGCTGCAAACCGGATTGGCAAGGAAAAATCTTGCTGGGCGGCGTAATCGACCACCAACATAATATGTACACCCGTATCAATTTCGGGGTGGTGCTTAGGCGGTTGTGGCACGCCCCATAAGGCGGCCAGCTCTGGCATTAAACGTTGCAGCGCACCGCATTCTCGTAAGACTTCAAACATACGCGAAGGCTTGGCCTCCATCAGTCCACGCGAAATCTCTTGCCATACGCGTTCTGGCACCAAGGCATCGACTTCGCCCGCCGCCACCATTTTCTTCATCAAATCCATGGTCTCGGGTGCGACCGTAAAGGCATATGGCGCTTGCGAAAAACGTGCGGCAAATCGCGCCAGTCTCAAAATTCGAACGGGATCTTCTTCAAAAGCAGCAGATACATGACGAAAAATTCTGGCTTGCAAATCTGCTTGTCCATGAAATGGATCAAACAAATGGCCGTGTTCATCACGCGCAATGGCGTTGATCGTCAAATCGCGGCGGACTAAGTCTTGTTCCAAAGTGACGCTGGCGTCGGTATGAAATACAAAGCCCTTGTAGCCGGCAGCAGTTTTGCGTTCGGTGCGTGCCAAGGCATATTCTTCGTGTGTTTTGGGATGCAAAAAAACCGGAAAATCTTTACCTACCGGTGTATAACCCAAGTCCAGCATGTGTTGTGGCGTGGCACCGACCACGACGTAATCACGATCTTGCACTGGCAAACCCAAGAGTGCATCACGCACTGCACCACCGACCACATATGTTTTCATACTCAAGCTACTTAAGGAAAATCGTACTTCGGCAAATCATCTTTTTCATCTATCGCACCGTGCACCCATTGCGCAACGGCTGGGTGACTCTCTATACGTTCGCAATAGGCTTGTAATGCAGGTGCCAGCGACACGCCATAAGTTTTAAAACGCATCACAACAGGCGCGAAGAAGGCATCTGCGATAGAAAAATCACCAAATAAGAAACGATGCGCGCCATAAGTGGATAGGCAGTCTTCCCAAATCTCACTGATACGACCAATATCGGCCTGCGAACCGGCAGTGCGTCCCTTGCCGGGAAAGTGCGCACGGATATTCATAGGCATAGCACTGCGCAAAGCGCCAAATCCTGAGTGCATTTCGGCACATACACTACGTGCAGTGGC
This sequence comes from Undibacterium sp. GW821-FHT11H02, assembly GCF_058808015.1. Taxonomy (NCBI): domain Bacteria; kingdom Pseudomonadati; phylum Pseudomonadota; class Betaproteobacteria; order Burkholderiales; family Oxalobacteraceae; genus Undibacterium; species Undibacterium sp. GW821-FHT11H02. The sequence continues at coordinate 124,874 of NZ_JBXARG010000016.1, forward strand.
ACGCGCCGCGACGCTCTCAGGCCATAAGTTAAGCAAAGGATACTGTTCCGCCAAATATTCACAAATCGCTAACGAGTCCCAGATCACCAGATCATCACCCAGTAAAACCGGTACCCGCCCCGATAGAGAATATTCAGAAATTTTTTGTGTGGTATCTGGTCTGTCTAAAATAATTTTAATTTCTTCGAAAGGAATGCCAAAGGTTTTCAGCACCAACCACGGCCGCATCGACCAGGACGAATAATTTTTATTCCCTATCACCAAACGATAATTACTTTTTCTCAGCAAGCTATGCAAGGGGGCTAAGGTCGTTTCTAAATCGGTATTGTCCATCATGTACTCCTACTGATATTCTGGATCGTCAGCGTTCATACCTTTTGGTACGACAACGCCTAAACGTGCCTTCAAGGACTGCGGCTTTTTCTCCAATAGAGCAGCGTAATATGTGGCATTCGACAGCACATTTTTTACATAGTCACGCGTCTCTGAGAACGGAATCGTCTCGGCAAAAATAGCACCTTCCACCGGACGCGACAAAGTAGCGCGCCATGCACGTGGCCGACCTGGCCCCGCATTGTAAGCCGCTGAAGCCAAGGCTTGCGAACCACCGAGATCAGTCAATACCATATTCAAATAGTTCGTACCGAGCGCTATATTGGTTTCCACATCGTTGACTTGGCGCGGCACATAATTCGACAAACCAATTTTCTTTGCGACCCATTTTGCAGTGTTCGGCATCACTTGCATTAAACCTGTTGCACCCACATGTGATTTAGCCGCAGTAGCGAAACGCGATTCTTGACGTATCAAACCATAGACCCAAGCCATATCGACGCCCACTGACTGCGTCGCTTTGTACATGGTGTCATTAAAAGGAGTTGGGAAACGTTGATTAAAATCCAGCTCGCCCTTTGTTCTGTCCGAGGTATTCACCATACGGTCTAGCAAATCATTTTGTCGCGCTAACTCAGCAGCAACAATCAGTTCACGCTCGTTCATGCCGCGCAAAGCCCAATTCCATTCACGCGTTCCTTCAAAACGCAAATTCATGGCATAGAATTTTAAAGCTCTTTGCAAATTTGGATTTTGTGCGATCGGTGCTAGTTCTTCCTGAGTCACTGCCTTCGCTAAAGCAGGTGCGCCAATTTTTTGACCTCGCTCTTCTAAGGCTAACTGCCCATAAAAATGCATTTGATCAGAAATGCCGGCGAAAATCGCCTGGGCGTCTTCTTTCTTACCTTCTTGCTGCAAAGCACGTCCATACCAATATACCCAAGCTGGCATGGTTTTAAGGCTGGCAGGCATAGCGGTAATCGCTGACTTCACTAGTTTCCAATCAGCTTCGCGCAGCGCCATTCTTACGCGCCATTGATAGCCATCCAGACTCAAGCTGGCCCCCTCGGCGCGCTTCCAGTAATTCAAGGCTTCAGCTTGCAATTTCTGTGAAGCGGGCAGGGCTATATTCGCCCAGGCTTGCGATTTCTCATTGGCACTCAGTTTGCTCGCAAAACGTTGTAAGGCAGCCACCGCTTTTTCTGGATCGTCTTTGGCCGCGCGTCCCAAGGCCAGCAAAAACAATTCGCGACTTAGCCTATCGGATGCAGGTTCTTTTTTCAAAAGATTCCCCGGCTTCTCCATCGCTTCGACTAAACGTTTTTCAGGAATCGCCAGCATCTTTCCCAGGCGTTTCGCCAGAGGCATCGCAGAAGATTCTGCAGCAATACGCATTTGCGCCCACAGATCTGCATCGGTGAACTGTCCTTGTTCATACAAACTAGAAATCAACGAATAGCAGCCGTCGCCATATTGCTTAGGCGAAGTAATTAAGGCACGCGCTTCGGTGGCGACACGTTGCTGCTTCTCAGCCTTGGACAATAAGGCATAGCACTTAACCTGATGGTCGTCATTGACTACATAGGACGGCAATAATTGATCAAAATTCGCCCAATCGCGACGAAATCCGACGACCAACAACCAGTCATTGCGCAGGCGATCGGCGATCGCAGTGCCCTCATATTTCTTCAAAAAACTGTAAATTTCTGCCGCAGATGCGGAACGTATGCGGGTTCGCAACACGTAATAATCGACATACGACGGGATAGTGTAGTTTGCTAGTTGTGATGCGTGCATTTGCGCTGCTTTGGCATCATCATGCATAGCCGCATCACGCAAAGCCATAAAGCGGTCATCGTCATTAGGTGCTGCACTGGTTGCCGCACTTACTGTTGCCGGTGCTGGCGTAAGGCTCGCCGGGCTGGCCATTGCCAACTCTGGCAAAATTGCTAGCATAATTAAGCCAGAAAGCAGTAAACTCACGGGCAATATGGGGCGCGACAAACTTGGTAATTTTCGTTCTAACATTTTCAAACAGATCCCTTCAAAACCTGTTAACAGTATGACACAGCCATTCCCTAGCGTAAAAGAAGAAATACAGGCAGTGACAGATGAATCCCTCATTCCTCTGCCATTAAGACTGAACTTGCGTCAAGAATTGCGCAAAAATCTAATTCAAAAGCGTAAAGATGCGCCTTTAGCACTCAGGCAAAGCTGGGATCAAAGCATTCATCAAAAATTGTTGACTATCCCGCAGATCATGCAAGCTGACATCATAGGCTTGTATTCGCCTATTCGCTGCGAACCCAACTTGCGCGCTTTTTATCAGGATTTACACGAAGCCGGCAAACGGCTCGCCTTACCAGTGGTATTGGCGAAAGACAGTGCCTTAGGTTTCGTAGCCTGGGCTCCCGGTGACCCTATGGAGAAAGATGACTTTGGCGTATTGATTCCAACACGGCGTAGCACATACATTCAACCAGACACCCTGTTGATTCCCTGCGTAGGCTACAACGCCGCCCGATTCAGATTGGGTTATGGTGGGGGATTTTATGACCGCACACTGGCGCAGCTACCACAAGCTTATAGCGTAGGCATTGCTTATCAATTGGCCTATTGCGATTTTGCGCCTGACACCTATGACTTAGCGATGAGCTGCATCGTCACCGAATAAGTCCAATTATTTAAGCTGGCTAATTCTCGCTATAGGTCCGCATTTTACGAGAGCTGATACAAGCCATAATCAGCCATAACCAGCCATCACCAGCACTGATCTTCATATCAGCCGATATGGGGGCGCTCGCCTCTATTTATCGATCATCACACAAATTGATCTAGCTCAAAACCGATGTTGCAGTGCGCAACTACACTAGCTTCATTCGATTGTGCTGCTTAGCTCACACTGTAAATCTTTAAAAATAGTTAGCTGATTTCTTTAGCTCATTTATTCACTTTTTATTCAGCTTATTTACTCATATTTTAACCAAGGAAATGAAAATGAAAAAAATCGTTCTCGCGCTCTCTTTAGCAGCAATAGGTGGCCTTAGTTCCCAAGCTATGGCACAAGAAAGTCCATGGTTGGTTCGTGGCCGTGTGGTCAATATCAGCCCAGCCAACAATTCCGATCCTCTAGGCGGTGTTGGTGCATACGATCGTATTACAGTCAGCAAAAAAACGATCCCTGAATTCGACGTAACGTATTTCTTTACACCAAATATTGCGGCTGAATTGATTTTGACCTACCCACAAAAACATGATGTGTATTTGGATGGTAGTAGTATCGGTACATTCAAACACTTGCCACCGACTTTATCTGCGCAATATCACTTCGCTCCGAGTGCCAGTATTAATCCTTACATAGGCGCGGGTCTGAATTACACCAATATTTCTCAAGTCAATTTATTGGCAGGCAAAGGTCGCTTGGACAGTAATAGTTTCGGTTTATCTTTACAAGCTGGTGTAGATTTCAAAATCGACAAAAACTGGTCTTTCAATATCGACGTAAAAAAAGTACAGATTCGCAGCGATGTGAAGGTCGACGGCGCTAAAGTCAGCGCAGTAAAAGTTGACCCAGTATTGATAGGCGTAGGTCTCGGTTATCGCTTCTAATTTTAGGAAATCTGATCAGTCCTTTGCCAAATCGGTCTGATTTTTGGCGCAACATGAAGCATCGTGTTGCGCTTTTTTTATTGGTATTCAATAAAAGCTAGCTAAGGCCTAATGGCGTTCAGTTAAGCGAACAAGTTGCTTAATTGTGCTACAAAAACTCTCAACGCTGAGACGCAGAGTCGCCGAGGAGCGCAGAGAAAAGCGACGATTTTGCCGGATTTCTCCGCAGGACTCCGCGCCTCAGCGTTGAGGGTTTCTTATTGTTGTCCGAAGCCACAAAGTCAATTCGGATAAGATCTCGTATTCTCTCAACGAGATGTTCTCATATTTGTCTTAACTGAACGGTATCAATAGCTAGGACCTATTGACCTAGAGCCCGATTCATTTTTTCTTTTTTACACTTTTTTTGGCTGGCTTTTGCGTTTGCCTCTCTAAGCTTTTTTCCACTTCAACATCATCCGGTTTCGACTTAGTTTGCGCGCTCTTTTTGGATGGTGGTTTATCTGATTTTCTCGTCGATTTCTTTTTCGGCGCTGGTTCAATTGAAGTTGCAGCTATCGGTTCGACAACTGTGTCGATAAATTGAGATTGTTGAGATTCCGCAATGACTTCAAGCTTATTCAGCTTGCTTGAATTTTGACTTTGCTCTGGCTGACTCAGTGTTTTGTTCTGTGATTCACTGTTTGGCGAGCTTGCCAAAGCCTGATCTAATAACTCTATCCAATGCTTTACAGGAATCACGGTCGCGGCTTGCAAATGCTGTTGACATGCCATATTCGCCGAAACGATGATCTCTGGCTGCGTAGCTTCCAATGCAGCAAGCTTATTTTGACGCAATTGCTGCGCCAAATCCGGCTGTAAAATCGAATAGCTTCCCGCTGAGCCGCAGCATAAATGACTATCGGCACACAGCTGCACATCAACCCCGAGATGACGCAATAAATTTTCCACTTTGCCACTAATTTTTTGCCCATGCTGCAAAGTACATGGCGGATGCCAAGTCACTTTTTGCCCGATTTCACCGCCAATTTTTGCAATCAAGTCACTCTCAAATTCGGGTAAGAACTCACTCAGATCGCAGCTCAACTGACTTATCTTTTGCGCTTTTTTTGCATAGTCGGGATCATGCTTTAACAGCTGACCATAATCCTTCACCATCACGCCACAACCCGAGGCGGTCATGACGATGGCTTCAATGCCCGATGGACTGTCGGGTTTCAATAGTGGCCACCAAGCATCAATATTACGTTTTGCTGCATTAATAGCACCGCTAACATCATTCAAATGCAAACGCACCGCACCACAACAAGCAGCCTGTGGTGCCAACATAGCTTGGATATGTAAGTGATCGAGTACGCGTGCGGTTGCGGCATTTATATGGGGCGCCAGGCCTGGCTGTACACAACCATCGAGCAACAGGACTTTCCTGGCATGGGTAGTGTCCGGCCAGCGCTTATCTTCAGTTCCGCCTTCAGTTGAGGCTGGTATTTTTTCACGTAAATTGTGCGGCAATAAACCGCTTACTGCACGTCCTAACTTCAAGGCTGGTTGAAATATACGTGGATTGCTCAATCCATTTTTTAAAGTGCTACGAAGTATCTTCTGCGACCAGGAACGACCAACTTCTTGATCTACCAACTCACGTCCTATGTCCAGCAAACGCCCATATTGCACACCCGATGGACAAGTCGTTTCACAGCTCAGACAAGTCAGGCAACGATCAAGATGGCTCTGCGTCTTGGCCGTCGGCGTCTTGCCTTCCAAGACTTGTTTAATCAGGTAAATACGACCACGAGGTCCATCGAGTTCGTCGCCTAAAATTTGATAAGTAGGACAGGTCGCATTGCACATACCGCAATGCACGCAGGTACGAAGAATCGCTTCCGCTTCCTGACCTTGCTCGGTCGCTTTAATCGTATCAAGTAATTGTGTTTGCATAATTTTTCAGTCGAACAAACGTCCACGATTAAAAATCGCCGCCGGATCAAATGCGGCTTTCAACTGGCGATGTATCTTCAAGAGCGGCGCAGCCAGTTCAGTAAATGCAGGCGAGCTACTTGCGCCGTAACGGAACCGCGTTACGTGCCCACCTGCGGCTTGCACCGTTGAGCGCAGTGTAGTTTCAGCTTCATTCGTCCATAACCAACGCTGCGCACCGCCCCATTCGATCAAGGTTTTACTGCGCAGTTTTAGAGCTGCCGCGGTGGACGGAAGCGACACACGCCACAATGCATAATCTTCTTCTGGCGTAAAAAAATGATGCTGCTGTTCACGCAAATTTTTCCAATAATCATCGGCATCGTGAATTTCAAGTCCGCCTAGTTTTTGTTTTGCGGCGCGCAAGGCAGGCTCAGATCCCGAAAGACGCAACATCAATCGGCCAGCATAGTAACTACTGGCAGAAATCGGTAAGGCCTGCCCGGCCCAGCGATTGAGGTGTGACAGGGCATCCACTTCCGACATCGCAAACATCAGACTGGTTTCAGCTACAGGTCTGGGTAAGACTTTCAAAGATACATCAAGCACAAGTCCCAAACTTCCCAGTGATCCCGCCATCAAGCGCGAGACATCGTAACCGGCGACATTTTTCATGACTTGGCCGCCAAAGCGCAAGACTTCGCCAGCACCATTCATGACGCTGACGCCAAGCACAAAATCACGCACCGCGCCAGCACTGGGACGACGCGGCCCCGACAAACCAGTAGCGAGCATGCCGCCCACAGTGGCAGTCTGGCCAAAATGAGGCGGTTCAAAAGCCAGCATTTGTCCATGTTGATCTAATAGTGCCTCAATCTCTTTTAAACTCGTCCCACAGCGCGCACTAATCACCAATTCACTTGGTTCATAACTGAGTATGCCGCGGTAGGATTTGGTATCGAGTACTGCATTGGTATCCGCCATAGGATTGCCATACCATTGCTTAGTGCCTCCACCTTCGAGTCGCAAAATCTGCTGTTCTGCACCCGCAGTCAAAATTTGTTCACGAAATTGTTGAAGAATTTTATCCATTGTTTTTTTAAATATTCTTATCTATCTTCTTCAAAATCGGGGTAGGTCTGGGAACCGCAATTGTCCTTGACGGATATGCATACGACCCATTTCAGCGCAACGATGCAAGCTAGGAATGGCCTTACCTGGATTGAGTAAATTCCAAGGATCGAACGCCTGTTTTATCGCATAAAATGCGCGCAACTCAGCTTCTTGAAACTGCACACACATAGAATTTAATTTCTCTATGCCGACTCCGTGCTCACCCGTAATCGTACCGCCCATCTCGACACACAATGTGAGTATCTCTGCACCGAAAGCTTCGGCTTTTGCAAATGCACCAGCCTGATTAGCATCAAACAAAATCAAAGGATGTAAATTGCCGTCGCCGGCGTGAAACACATTCGCGCAAGCTAAACCGTACTTCACGCCCATATTGGTAATTGCCTTTAACATCGCTGCCAAGTGTTTGCGTGGAATAGTACCGTCTACACAGTAATAATCGGGTGCAATACGACCTGCCGCAGGAAAAGCATTTTTACGCCCAGACCATAGTTTCAAACGCTGCGCTTCGGAGAAGGAGACAGTCAAATCGCTGGCACCGCGATCCTTCAATATCTGACTCATGCGGGCGATTTCATCAGCGACTTCTTCAGCATTACCATCAGATTCACACAGTAGAATAGCCGCAGCATCGACGTCATAGCCCGCACTCACAAAGGGTTCCACCATGCGCACCGAAGTTTGATCCATCATTTCTAATCCGGCGGGAATAATGCCGCGGGCGATAATCTGCGCCACAGCCTCACCGGCTTTTTCAACATGATCAAATGAAGCCAAGATCACTTGGGCGGTATGTGGTTTGGGAATGAGTTTGACCGTAATTTCAGTGACAATACCTAGCATGCCTTCTGAGCCGATAAACACGGATAACAAATCTAAACCAGGTGCGTCTAATGCTTCACCGCCCAATTCCAAAATCTCGCCATCGATCGTCAGCACGCGTGCGCGCATGACATTGTGCACGGTCAAACCATATTTCAGACAGTGTACGCCGCCCGCATTTTCAGCCAAATTTCCACCTATAGTGCATCACTAGTGTCCGGTTAAAAATCGAATAAATTCAATTGGTTAGCGGTGGGTGCTGTTTCAGAAATGTAGCCATCGGT